>JBCDAA010000299.1:0-11257 GCA_039186435.1 Myxococcota bacterium
ACGGACGGCGTCGGCGACTTCGCGAAGACCCTTGGCGTAAAGCTCGCAGGACCGGGCAAGCTGATGTCCCTTTCTCGCGGGCTATCGGTGACGGAGCCGGCGACCTTGCCGCTCACCGTCACCGATAGCCCGCGAGAAAGGGACATCAGCTTGCCCGGTCCTGCGAGCTTTACGCCAAGGGTCTTCGCGAAGTCGCCGACGCCGTCCGTCGCGGTTGACGGGTCAACCACATCAATCGCGCGCTCCTCCATGAAGCGCGCGAACTCCGCCTGGCCGAACGAATACCCGTTGTTGCTGGCCCACCTCTTCCACTCCTCGGAACACGGGAAGTGATAGGCCCCGCGGTGGTCACACCAATCCGCAGCATCCGGCTCGCTGGACCCCGTCGGGGGGTGGTAGTTGGAGACACATACGATTTGCGGATCGCTTCCGTTGATGGACGCGAACAACGCGGACTCGTCAGTCTTGAATCGCAGGGCCCAGTCGACCAGCGAGCCGACCGTCTCAAGCTGGGCGCACCCACGGCGGCGCTTCGGGTACTCGCGAGCTTCCTCGACGAAGCGCCGCATCGATTGGGCGCTGTAGTTGTCGGGGACCATCGCGACATAGACGCCGTCGACCTTTACGATGTGCGGAACGGGCTTCTCTACGGGCTCAGTCATTGGCTGCCTCCTCTCCGAGGTTCACCGGCGCCTTCTTCGGCGCCGACACCTCAACAAGCGGCAGCTTTTGCTGACGCGGGTTTTGGGCCGTGAAGTTCCCGCCCTCCGTGAGCCAGGCGATCGAACCCGCGCGACGCGGCTCCGGCTCCTTCATCTTCACCGAGTAGAGGATCGCGACGACCCCGTGCGGCTCGACCTTGAACGAAACCTTCAGCGTGAGGTCGCCTTTGACTCCGGCGCCGCGCGCGTTGGCTTCGTGCATGAGATGGCTGCCGAGACGGTGGAGCTTTTCGTTGAGCTCCGCCACCGCGTCACCGTCGGCGAGCGTTTCCAGGAACCGCGTGAACGAGCGCGGCCCCTCTTCGTGTTCTTCCATTCGTACCTCTCAATCTCTCGGGCCGAGCGCGGCCCAAATAAACAGGAACCAAATCGGTGCGCTGACCACGAAGGTGAGCAACGCCGTCGCTGCGCCGTCGCTCACTCCTCTTCGCCCCAATCGATTTCGTCGAGCGGGACGTGAAGCCCCTCTGCGCCGAGGCGCATCCCGTCGACTGGCGCGACCAGATCCATGATCGTGGTGCTCAGCGCGTCAGCGACAGCGTCGAGCGTTTCGAGTCGCGGCGTGTGCTTGCCGCATTCGATCCTTGAGACGATCGGTCGGGGAATGCCGATGCGGCGCGCAAGCTCCGCCTGCGTGATATCGAGCCCCTTTCGTCGTTCGCGGATTCGATCGCCGACGAGCTCGCCGATTCGGGTAACGCAGCTCACACCGGGCACACGTCGAGTGGATCAAAAGGGTCGTCGGTTGCGGCGTCTGCAAGGTAGCGCTCTCGCGCGGACCACTCCCGATCGTCGTGGTGGTGAAGCGTCCGGCGTTCTGCGGCCCGGTCCTGCGACCGCATCCACGCCTCACGTGCGTTGACCATCTCGCGCTGCGCGTCCTTCCACGCACCGCCTCGCAACCACTCGCGCTCGAAGTGTGCGCGCGCCAGGTCGTAGCGCTCGCGCATCGTTCGGACCTCGTTGGGAATGCACTTCGACATGGCCCCTCCTAGACGGCTGACGCGCCGAGCTTCTCGGTGTTCGTGATTCGGATCTGCTCGATCCAGTTGTTCAGCCCGACCGCCGGTTGCTTCCAGCGAAGCTCTTCCGCGATGGCGATCATCAGCTTCCACACCTTCGTGCGCCCGTACCCCGTGAGGCGGTCGAACGTCTCGAGGTGCTCCTCAAGCCACTTGAGGAACTCGGTGCCGATCATCTCGCGGTCAGGGTCGTTGTCCGCTTCCTTGGCGCGGTCGCGAATCTTCTCAAGCGTCGGCGCCTCGGTCTTGGCCCATCCCTTCGACCAGTTCTCGGTCTCCCGCTTCTGGGTCATCGCCTTGTCGAATTTCTTCGGGTCGTCTTTTCGCGCCTCGCGCTGCACTTCACTGAGGCGCTTTTTCGGACGCTCGATCGTGGCGTCGACCGATTCGATTTCGCGGATCTCATCCATTCCGTAGATGGATCCGCCAAGCAGGTCGGGGGCAATAGCGCGGGCGCCGCCGGTTTCAGCGCGCGCCCGAAGCATCTTTGCCGGGTGCTTCTGCCAGACGCCTTTGCTGGTGAGGCCCGCCTTCTGCGCTTGCTGGATCGAGAAGCTCTCGACGTGATCGTCCCACCCTGGGCGCTTCAGACGGAGGACCGCTTTCTCGTCGGTGGACTCCTCCCAAACCCACGTCACCCCGGCGCGCGCAAGACGCGCCATCATCGCGTGCGCGCTCATGCCCACCTTGCCGTCGAAAGCGTAGAGTTCTCGGATGGCCTCCATGGGCTGCAGCCCAAGCTCCGCACCGGTAAGGATCAGAAGGACCGCGTCGCTCGCTTGCTGGATGTGCGAAGGCAACAGTCGCGACTTGATCAGCACCTTCGCGAGGTTGATGGTGCTTTCGATCGCGGCCTGAGGAACGAGCAGCGCGGCGCCGGCAACCCCCGCGAGCTGCTGCGTCTCCGTCTCGGGTTCGAGCTCCACGATCTCCGCGGACTCAACGGCGCAGTCCGTCATCGCCGCCCCGCGAACTCAAGAAGTCCGACGATGGCGTCGTCATCCGTTTCGAACGTGCGGAGCAGCGTCGCAAAGAGCGACTCGTCCGGCAGATGCCCGCTGGCGTACACGGGAATGCGGAGCCCCAACGCGGTCCCCACCTCAACCCACGCATCGGTTCGCCGCTCGCCTGGTCCGAGCAGCCAGAACAAATCGCTGCGGCGAATCGCTGCGAGCTCGGTCCGTGCAATCTGCGACCACGGAATCGCCAGCTCTCCGAAGCCCATCGTCCAGTCGAACGCGAGGGTCAGGGTGGGATGCTGCCGCACGCGTTCCATGGCAGCGCGTGCGCGTTCGAGCTCCTTCGAGGACGCGGCCACGTACACGGTTGTGGTCTTGGGCATGACCAAAGTCGTAAGTCAACTTACGAAAGTGCGCAAGTTGGCTTACGAAAAAATAAGTGCTGAGCAAGCGTTGATCCTGGTTTCAAAGGGATCAAAGGTGAGTGGTGCCTCGGGCTCGCTTGAAGGACTGGGAGGGAGTCGCGGCCTGGCTGCTCGACTCGTGCGGGTTCACCGAACCGCCGATCGACCCCTTCGCCCTTGCCGACCTCTGGGGCTTCGACGTGGTCCGAACGACCCGATCGTGCCTGCGTGGGAACGTGATCTCCGTAGACGATCGCAAGTCACGGAAGCGGCAGCGTTTCGATGTCGCGCACGAGCTCGCGCACTGGGCCCTTCACGAGTGCGGCCACGACGCATACGACGAGTCCGCGGCGCACTGGGTTGCGGGCGCCGTGCTGTTGCCGCAGGCGGCGTTCAAGCGCGACCTGTCAGAGGTCGACTGGCGGCTCACTGAGCTCCCCGATCGGTACCAAGTGAGCTGGGAGTCGCTCGTGAAGCGAGTGCCTCAGGTCGTCGGCGCCGTCGTGACGATGTTCGACAATGGGCGCATCACGTGGCGCGCACGATCTGCGTGGCTGGAAGGCGCGGCATTCGACCCAACCGCGGCGACGCAGTGGGAGTGGGACCTGCTCCATGACTGCCGTGAGCGGCGTCAGCACACCCACGCATCAAACCTCGTTGACGCTTATTTTCTCGAGTCGGATGGGTGGGAACGCATTTTTGTCGTCGCCGGAATCGACGAGTGGGAAACGCTCACTCGCGCCGAAACCCAAGACGTCGGCTAGTGCTTTTTCCGCGCCCGAATGAATTCACCGTCGTCGACCTCGGAGCGCGGGACCCGTTCGAGGGCGCGCGCGAGGTCGAGGTACGTTCCCACAGATGGGGTGCGCCCATCCCGGTCGAAGGCGACGCCGCGAAGCTGATCGATCACCCAGCCCGAGAACCGCTCCCCGAACTCCGCCACAAACTCATCGAAGGCCGCAGGGGTTCGAACCGGGTGAAGCGGTTCAACAGTGGACTCCACCAGAGCCGGCCCCTTCCCCGACTGCAGCCACTCAAAGCTCACGCCGGTCACCTGCGCGATCAAAAGTAGGTTCGGTGCCTTTGGCGGACGCCCCTTCGTCCACGCGTTGACGCTCGTCCACGACACCCCGACGCGGTCAGCAAGATGGACTTTTCTCAAGCCCGCGTGCTGCATGGCGGCGACGATTCGCTGGCTAACCGTCTCCCCCGTCAGGGGGATGTCATCCTTGCCCACATCGTAAGCGTGCTGTCGAAATGAAACCGACTCAATGTGGTGCATGCTTGCTATTTCTATAGTACGGCTTGAAACTTTCGTAAGTTCCCTTATGGTTTCGACCCATGAGCAAGCTGGCCGACTTTGTTGAGAGCCGGGGTCACGGGGTGATCTCGAAGATTGCACGGGAATCGGGCGTGAGCTGGACCACCGTCTCGCACGCGGCCAAGGGTGGGCGCCTCGAGCGCTACTCGGTGGCGAAGAAGATCCGCGACGCCGTCTTGGCGATGGGTGGTGACATCTCGATCGCGGATCTTTGCGACTCCACCGAGTCGCGCGAGCACGCGGCGGATCAGTGACCCAGTGCTCGCTGGACTTCCACCGCGCCGCGCGCGCGAAGGACGCCGACGATCGCGCGGGCGAGCTCCGACGCGTCAACGACTCGATCGAAGGCGCGGTGTGGGAATACCTCGAGTCGCTCGAGCCGGGCGACACCTTCCGGCCGCGCGACGTTCGCTCCTACGTGCTTGCTCGCTGCGTGTGCGAGGCGGAGAGCCCGGCCCGAATCCTCCGAAAGCTGCGACGCATCAAAGCCGTCATCGCCGAGGCGAGCGGGAGCGGTCGCGCGCTAGTGCTCAAGCTCATCGCGCTCAAGCGTGATGTCGCCGTGGCCGAGTCGAAGAAGACGAAGCTCCAGCGCATGCAGGAGCGGCGCGCGCGGCTGCTTGAGAAGGTGGCGGAGCTTGACGTGGCAATCGCGGAAGCGGAGCGCCCAGGGTGAGGCCATGGCTCAAGCTCTACCGCGACGAGCGCGGGTCGTTCCTCGCCCTCCCCCTCGTCGCTCGTGCGCTCTTCGGTCAGCTGCTCAAGCTCACCGACGATGACGGTCGAATCGAGCTCGGCGGGATGACGCCTGAGGCATTCGTCG
Source organism: Myxococcota bacterium (assembly GCA_039186435.1). GTDB lineage: Bacteria > Myxococcota_A > Polyangia > Polyangiales > Houyiibacteriaceae > JALVDI01. The sequence continues at coordinate 5,252 of JBCDAA010000299.1, forward strand.
CTCGCGCCATGGGGGCGGACCGGGCCGATCGCCGTGCTTTGAAGAAGCACATCCCGGCGCTTCTCGCAGAGGGATGCGTGCGGTTGGAGGCGGGCGCGCTGGTGTTCCCCGGCTTCGAGCGACACCAGGGCGACGAGGCGATTTCACGGGGGCGGAAGCCGCGCGCGAAGAAGCCGAAGCCGGACGCGGCCGAGCCGCGAAACGACAACGACGACGCATCGACCGAGCCACCAACCGGTCACGACCACGTCGCGACGGGGTCACGACCGAACCACGAACCGGTCACGACCGAACCACGAACCGGTCACGACGAACCAAGCAAGCCACCGGAATCATTCAAGCCGAAGCGCGAGATAAGAGTAGATAAGAAGAGAGTAGATAAGAAGGATCCGCTCGCTGCGCGAGACGCGCCAACCGTCTCGACCTTTGGGATGGTCGAAAGCGAATTCTCGAAGTGGCGGCAAGGCGTCGTTTCGAAGGGCGGCGCGTTCAAGGCCTACCGCCGGCACTACGACGAATGCACCGCCGTCGCCGAGTACGTCGACGCCGAGGCCACCGGCTCTGGTCGACCCCGAGTCGAGGTCCTCCGGGAGCTCCTCGCCGCGTTCGAGAAAAACGACTGGGCGCGGTCCAAGGGCTTCCCGTTCGCCGCGCTGGCGAAGGACCCGGGTGGCGTCATCGCTGCGGCGAGCGCGCCTCCACCACGAGACCGCGAAGCCGAAGCGGAGAAGCGCGCAGAGCGACGCGCAGCAGCCGACCGGAAGGCGGCGGACGACCACATCAAGAAACTCGAGCGCGCGAAGAAGCACGGCTCACCGAAGGAGGAATCGATGAAACACCTGGGCGAGATCATGTCGAAGCTCCGGCCGGGAGGTGCGAAGTGAAGGAGTTCGTCCTGATCTTGGTCTTCTCGCTGTGCATCGACTTGGCGACGACCAACACCGCGGTGCGACGGGCTGAGCGCGACATCGCGGTGCTCACCAACAAGATCGAAACGTTGCGCGCGATGGCGGAGGCTTGCGATGGGTCGTAAGCAGCCGAGCCGGAAGCGCCGGCCGCGGTCGAAGAAGTTCCGTCCGTCGGTGCGCCCGTGGCCCGCGACGATTCTCGCGATCGACCCGGGCGAGACGTCGGGTGCCGCGCTCTTTGTTGGCGGTCGTCTCCAAGGCGTTTGGCGCGTCAGTGGAGCCGACCCCGCAAAGCAGGTTGTCGCTGTCGCCCAGGAAACGGAACGCGAAACCGAGCTGCCGCTCGTCGTGGTGCTCGAAACATGGGCCGGCAACATCCCCGGCGGCACGGTCACCGCGTCGGGCCTTGGCTCCGCGGCGGGCATGTGGCGCGCGGTGCTCGAGCTCGCGAAACACCCGAAGCGCCGCACGCTGAAGGTCAATCCGATGACCTGGTACGCGCGGTTGATCGGTGGCCGCAAGACGCGGGGCAAAGACAAGGTCGTAAGCGCGATGCTGCTCCGCTTCCCGGAGCTCAAGCGTAGCAAGGGCATCGATCACAACGTCGCCGAAGCGGTGGCCATCGGCGTGTGGGCGTCGCGCGCCGGCGAGGTCGGGAAGGTGCTCCCGAAGAAGACGCTCAAAGCGCACGCGTTCCCGACGCAGTTTGATCTGTCGGGCGCGAAGGAGGTGGGATCGTGAACGAGCGAGAAAAGAAGAAGGCGCGCGAACGACGGGGCGAGCTGTGACCGCGTGCAACTCGACAGCGTGGCACTCGCCGCGCGGCGACATCTCGCTTTACCAAGGCCGGTGGGAGGACAGGCTTTCGGTGCTCCCAGAGTCGTACCAGCTCATTACCGACCCGCCGTATTCGAAGCGCACCGCCGAGGGTCAGCGGTCGTCCGGGCACAAGACGAGCTCGGCACCGGGCTACGACAAAACGCAGTCCAAGATTGACTACGGCTACATCACCGAAGAGGACGCGCACGCACTGGTCACGATGCACGTCGACAACCTCAAGCGCTGGATCATCGTCTTCGGCGACCACCAATCGGTGCGGTGGATTCAGGAAGCGTGCACCGAGCACGGGCTCTACGACTTCCCGCCGGTCGCGTGGGCGAAGACCGACGCCGCGCCGCGATTCATGGCAGACGGTCCACCGCCCTGGCTCGAGCGCATCGCGGTCGCCCGAACGCGCAACAAGCTTTCACGGGAAGAGAAGCGCCACCGCCAGGGCTACTACCTCGGAGCGTCGCGCCACAAGGATCAGGTGGTCATCGGCGGCAAGCCCCTGTGGCTGATGCAGGCGGTGATTCGCGACTACTCCGAGGCGGGGGACACCATCGTCGACCCGTACGCAGGCGGAGCGTCGACGCTGCTCGCCGCGGCCATCGAGGGACGAAAGGCCATAGGCTTCGAGCGCTCGTCGTCGACGTTCGCGAAGGCGGTGGCGCGACTGGAGCGAGGATTCACCCCGGTGCTGCCGGGACTGGAGGCGAGCCATGGATAGCCGTCGGCGAACGGGGCGCACCACGATCATGATGCGCTCCGCAGTAGACGACGCCCGCGAAGGCCGAAGCGTTGCTGTAGTCGTGCACTCGGCATCGTTCATCTGGTACGTGCGCGACCTTGCCGAACGGCTGGCCCCCGGCGTCACGCGTCGAGGTCCGGGACGAATACTCAGCTTTGAAGGCGGCGGGGAGATTCGGTTCGTGTCGGTCAAAATGGTTCGCTCCCTCCAGGGGCTCCGCGCAGCGACGTACGTAGACCACGCAGTCTTTGACCACGCCAAGGCGCACGAGTGGGCGGAGATGGACGATGTTCTCAGGCAGGTGGATCGGTGACCTGCAAGCCTCCGATACCGGGGAGGTGCCGGAGCTGCGGCGCTCTCATCTACTGGGCGCAGCTGACGACGGGTCGCGTCGCACCAATCGATGCGACGCCGTCGCCGGATGGAAACGTCGTGCTCACGTACAACCGGAAGACGGGGAAGATTCAAGGCCACGTGCTCCGCGCAGAGGACCATGTCGCGGAAGATCGGCACCGCTACAAATCGCACTTCGCGACGTGCGGCTACGCGAAGGCGTGGCGGAGAAGCTGATGCCGTCGCTAGTTCGATTCGAGTTCTACCGTCACTGCGGGCAGCCGGGTATCAACGAACACCTTGTCAACGAAGTAGTACACCTTTGCCCACTGCGCGCCGTCGGCGTCGTTCACGCTGGCGACAACCATCCGAGGTCCGTCGCCAGTCTTCAGCAGAACGACATCTCCGGGTTCAAGGGGGCGCGGGTTCTTTGGGTTTGTCATCGCCGGACGGTAACCGTCATCGGCCGGCTTCGCGTCACCCACCTGGGTGAGAAGTGACCGCCGTCTACCGGTGCGACGAATGCGGGGCGGAGGCTGCGACCCGACGCAGCCCGATGGGGTGGCAAACCCTGTGGGACGACGACGCGCAGCTGCTGCGGCACCGGTGCGTGGCGTGCCGAGAGCGCTCGCAGACTCCGCCCGACGGATTCCTCGGCCAGGCACCGAAGCAAACGAAGGCGCCCGCGTCGAAGCCGAAGCGCGTACGGAAGGCACCGCCGTCGGAGCGAAAAATCGGCGACGGACCGTTGTTTACTCGGTAGCCTGAATGGCTACTTTCTACAAATGAACGAGCTACCAGAGGACGACGAAGCGGCCGAAGAACGAGAGAGCGAGGCGCGATTAGCTAAGGCGAAGCGTCTTGTGTGGAAGCTGGCCGCTGGGGTGACAGGCTTCATCGTTCTCTACGCGGTGCTGTTGCCTGGCTTGGCGTTTAAGAACGACTCTCTCCCTCTCGCAGGCGCGGCAGGCGATACGTTTGGGCCGGTTGCATCGATTCTGTCCGCCATCGCGCTATTTGCGGCCGTATGGAGCATTTACCTTCAGCGCGAGGAACTCATGGCCACGCGCCGCGAGATGAAACGTCAGCGACTGGCGGCTGAAGCTCACCAAGCAGAGGCGCGGCGTCTTGCTGCGGCGCAAGAACGCGCCAACGTAGTCGCTGACCAGGCAAACGTGCTCGCCCGAGAATCGAACGAGCTCGCGGCGCTCGCGGCTATCAACGGCTTGGTGAACATTAGCTTGGGTGGGCCCAAGCACGCGACGCAGGGCCTGGAAGACTGGTACTCCCGCTTCCGCGAATCCAGCGGTGACGACCGACTGGACCTCATCGTTGAGATCGAGAGGCAAGCGAAGACGTCGGCCGATCTGATGATCACCATGACGTACATCGGGCTACGACAACGAGTCGAGCTGATGCGTAAGTCAGCAGCGCGCGAGCGGCGCGAGAAGCAGAGTCACAGCGACAGCTAGACTGTTGGTGTGGTGGATCCATCGCGGCCGATCAAGCTCGGTCGCTCCGACACGTGCGCGGTTTGTGGCGAACCGTTGGGCTGTGGCCCGAACTGGGTTGTGGAGTTCCCCGATGTCGCGCACGAGGAGTGCGTCGACTGGACGAAGTGGGAGCGGTGTCCGTACGTCGAGCGGCTCAAGGTGTTGAGGCGGCTTTGGTGGAAGGCGACGCCGGAGCAGCGAAGGGTGATCAGCCCGATCGCGTGGTGGCTACGCGGCGTCGAGATTGTTTGGCCACACGGTGCAAACGAGTTGATGCGAGAGACGCGACGAAGGTTGGCGGTCGCGCGCGGAGAGCTCGAGCGATTGGGCGCGGAACGAAAGTGGGTTGGTCGACTTCGATGATCACCCAGTCGGGTGATGACAGATGTTCCGTAGCCGTTCATACCGCGCCCTAGTACAGTCAGCCCGATGGAGCTGGTGGGGATGGTGGTTACCGTCGTCGGCGCAGTACTGATGTTCCTGGCCGCGACCGACAAGAACAATGCAGCACGGGAAGCAGCCGAGCTCGAGCACAGGTCGAGGGTTGAGGAACTCAAGCTAAGAGCTCTCGAGGCGGAGATACTCCTTCGCGCCGAGGATCGCGAGGAGCGGCGATTGGAGTGGGAGATGACGACTGCGAAGAAGGTGAAGGCCCGCGTAGAGATTGATGAAGAGGTGATCGAGGACGTCGTCGCACCGGGCGCGGCGGAGATGGCAAGAAAGTGAAGATATCGGACTCGGACATGGGCGACGCGGACGAGTTCATGAGGGCACGTCGCGCATCCTTGCGGTCGCGGACGTTCCTCGCGCTTCTCGGCTTCACGCTCTTCGCCTTTGGAATCGGAATCCTCATCATTGCCCACAGAGAACAACGGGAGCTTGAGCTTCACAGAGAGGAACTCGTTGAGCGGCAGCTTGATTTAGCTAGGGATCGCGTTGACCTAGAGGACAAGATGCGAGAGGAGCGCCTCGAGCTCCTACGGATGCAAGGGGAGCTTCTCAGGCACCTTACTTCGGAACCCGAGCAGGAGATGCATGGACCGCCAGATGGCCGCTGACCATCATGCTTGCCCCACCACGACATCGACCCATCCTGTCGCACCCACAGGCTTCCATACGGCCAGGCTGCGGTCGGCGGCGAGGTAGAGGGCCCAGCTTCCGACGGTGATGGCGATGTCTCCCCAGAGAGTTTCGATGGTCATGGTGGGACCATCGGGCTTCGCGCCTCGGAGTTTCTACGCGGCCTTGGCTAGCCGTTGTTGCTGCCGAGCTTTTCGGCGAGTGTCTCAACGAGACTGGTGAGTCGGTCGACCAAGGTATTCGCCGCTCCGCCGCTCTTCGCGCTCGCCTTCGCCAGCTCAATCTTCTCAAGGAGAGTCTCGGGCGTCGTGAGCCGGTCCGCGAGCTTCAAAAGCGCGAGGCAGAACAGGATCGAGCTGCCGTAGACGATGCTGCGTGGAAGGTCGAACTGGTCGCCGTTCGAGTGGGTAACCAACAAGATGGTGATGGCGAGGCCTGTAACGATAGCGATTGCGCAAAAGAAGCTGACGGCACCCATCCACCGCCGGAACTTGTCCGAAGAATACGCGGACTTCTTGGACTCGAGCGCTGCGATCCGCTCGCTGTATTTCTTCGCCTCAATAGCCTGAACTCGAGCTCGCCAATCGAGTACGTCCTTCACCAAAGTAGCCATCGCCTCTGG
>JBCDAA010000300.1:0-10984 GCA_039186435.1 Myxococcota bacterium
CACAGCAGCGGCGCGTGCGCTTGGGATGGCGCGAAGCACGTTGCGAGATCGTCTCAAGAAGGGGAAGGCGGCGTAGCGCTTAGAGTCGCCGCAGCGCTTATAGTCGCCGCAGCGCTTATAGTCGCCGCAGCGCTTATAGTCGCCGCAGCGCTTATAGTCGCCGCAGCGCTTATAGTCGCCGCAGCGCTTCTCGAAAACGGCGCCGCCGGAGATCGACCAGGTCGCGGCCGACGTCCAGAACGCGGCTCAAGCGCGCGGTTTTGGACACGCCGGCGCGGCGCGGTCGGCACGAGATTGTGACGGTTGCGGTTCGAAGCCCCGCGCGAAGGACCCGAATCGGAAACTCGAAGTTCAGAAAGAACGTGTCGGGTTCGAGCTGACTCGCGTCGAAGAGCGTTCGGCGAAAGAGGTAGGGACCGTCGCTGTGCATACGCACCCCGTGCACGGCGAGGATGAGTGCACGCACGCCCCACGAGAGGACCCGGCGGGCCGCCCCGTCGTCACGATCTTCGTAGACCGAGAGAACGACGTCCGCGTCGGTTCGCGCGTTCCAGAGCGTCTGGATCGCGGCCGGATCGATCTGGCCGTCCGCGGGAAGAAACGTGACCCATGCGCCGCGGGCCGCTCGGACTCCGGTTTTGAGGCCTGCACCCATGCCGCGGTTGGCGGGGTGGACGAGGACCGTTCCCTCCCGTTCGGCGAGTGCTCTCGCCGCGGCGGCTCGCGTTTCGTCCGTTGACCCGTCGTCCACGACGAGGATTTCGACGCGCACGTCCGGTAGGTGTTGGTCGAGCCATCCGCCGAGTTCGTCGATGACCGGTTCGACGTTTTCCTCTTCGTTGTAGGCAAGAACGACAATGCTGAGGTCCGGCGTCATCAGGGGCGCTCTCGAAGGACGCGCGCCGGGACGCCCGCTGCGACCGTGTACGACGGGATACTAGCTGCGACGACAGCACCTGCGCCGATCTGGGCGCCGCGTCCGATCGTGACGCCGGGAAGAACGATTGCGCCGACGCCGAGGTCCACGTCGTCGTCGATGAAGACCGGTGCGAACTCCAGGGGGGAGTGAAGGATGGGGACCTCACGTCCCGCCTCCACGTGGCGTGATGTGATGATTCGAACGCCGGGACCGACGCCGACATTTCGGCCGATGCGAAGGTCGCCGGCCGCGTGGAGAAAACACTGCTGCCCGATCCAGCTGCCGTCACCAATGTGGAGGTCACCCTGGTAGTAGCCTTTGAGAATCGTTTGGTGGCCGACGTAGACGTTGTCACCGACGTGGACCCGGTCGGGATGAAAGATCAGGACGCCCGTTTCGAAGACGCAGTCGGCTCCGCAGCGCGCGAGCTCGTCCGGGGTCCACTGACCGGTGCCGTGGGATCGGTGCGTCATCGACTTACGATCCGCGGAGCATGCGCTGGAGGTGAGCATCTGCATCGTCGGAGTCCGCGAGGGTCGTAAGCAGGACCTCCAAGCCCTTTGCGGTCGTCGGGAGATTCATCCGTTGAAGGTGCCGGGTGACGTTGACGAACGACGCGCCCTCGCGGAGACACTCGAGCTCGGAGAGCGAGCGAAGTACGTCGCGGTACGCGGGAGCAAGCGCGAAGGACGGCGGGTCCAGGGTCAGGATCAGCACCGGAAGGAAGGCTCGCTCGAGGTCCGCGAGCGGCACGTCGTGGAGCAGCGCTGCAACTGTGCCGGAGTGGGCTTTCGCTTCGGGCGACCGCAGGTGAGCGAGGGCGCTTTGAATGAGGATTCGACAGCTTGGCTGCATGCGTTCGAGGTGCCACGGCTGTGACTCGACCTCGCTGAGACGTGAGAGGGCGTCCTCGAAGACAGCGAGGACTTCGCGGGGCGCGTCGCTCTTGAACCGAACGGCGAGTTCAAAGGCAACACCGAGACGAAGCTGGATGTCGGGGTGATCGAGAAGGGCGAGGGCTTCGTCCGCGGAGGCATGTTGCGCCTCGTGGATTCGAAGCGAACGAGCGAGGGTGAGATCCGTTTGAGCAGCATCTCGAAGCCTGGGTTGTTCGGCCTCCAGGGCTGCCGCAACCTCGGGCGAGAGTTCAGCCGACCACTGGTCGAGGACGTTGGAGAGCTTGTAGACGAGCTCGAGGGAAGGCGCGTTGTGTGAGGCGACGAGGCTGCGCACGACCCAAAGTACGAACGGAGAGTCGAGGGTGCCGGTGGCGTCGGCGTATTCGGCGACCCACTCGTCGACTTCGGCACACGCGACGCGCTGGACGAACGCGTGCGGTGACCGCGCCGCGTTGAGCGCCTGCCGCACCGCGACAAAATCGACAGCGTCTTCGTCGTCGGTGGGCGTGTAGGCGTCTTGGGATTCGTCGTCTCCCAACGCGATGAAGAGACGTGCGGCACGCTCGGGGAGAAGGTCGGTGTCGAGCGCGAAGGCGTGGTTGCCGGAGATGGAACGCGTGACCGAAGAGCCGACGTTGAAGGTCCACTCGCCGCTCGCACGAACCTCGCCTGGCTCGGTGCCGTCCGTGACCGGGCCAGACGCGAAGGGCGTTTCGCCGTCGAGATAGAACGTCAGCGTGAGGCTGGAGTGGAGCGAGGGGCGGAGCGCGCTCCACGCGAGCTGGTCGCCGACGCGAAAGGACGCCTGCATGACTCTCCCGTCTCGAATGTCGCGGGTGAAGCATGAGTTTGGTCGCACACGAAGGCTTTGCGCTCCGCTGACAGCCTCGGAGACGACCTTGCCGTCACTCAGGTGCGTCGTTCGGACAAACCGAGGGTTGCCACCATCGTAGTAGGTTTCTTGATGTTCCGTGTCGGTCCAGAGGGACCAGGCCCCATCGGGTTCCTCGTCGGCGTTGGTCCATCCGTACGCCCAACCTTTCCAGGTGAACGCGGCGCCCGGATGCACGTAGGGCGGACGTTCGGGCGCAACGTTGCCTTCGCCGCTGACGAGCTTGCCGCCTTTGTCGAAACAGTGCGCCGGGAAATACCCCCCTCGCCAGTAGAGCTCCCGCACCGACCAGACATCGTCGCCGTAGTCTTCAAACAGCGCATCGTCTGCGTCGGAGTCGGAACATCGAAAGTAAACCCAGCTTCCGACCGGCTTTTGGGCGTCCTCACGCCCGCGGCTCGCGAGCTCGCCGTTGGGGTAGAAGCGCGTCGTCTCGCCGTCGGAGGAGACCGATTCCCACCGCTCTCGGTCTGGCTGCCACACGGCATCGGAGGGCACGGAGCCGGGTCGTTCGAGCATGGCGAGAGGAGAGTACAGCCCGCTGCCCCTTGGCAAGGGGCGGCTTAGGTTTCGTCGCGGTCTGGGAGCAACTGAAGGAGTCCGCCCACCGCAGCGACGACGAGCTGCGCGGCCCACATGGTGAGCCCTGCGGTGGCTGCGCGGGTTTCGTCCATGGTTGTGGCCGCGGTGCACAGGGCGATGAAAACCGCTTCACGGGCGCCCGCGCCGCCAACGGTGATGGGGAGGAACGCGGTAGCGGAAGCGAGCGGTACGATCGCGAACGCGTCGACAAGGCGAAAGGAAGGCTCGAGCGCGACAAGAAGAACGTAGCCGGTCAGCGCCATCATGGACTGCGTCGCGAAGGAGTAGCCCACTGCGAGGAGGAAGTGTCCGGCGGAGCGGATGCGCGGCAGCGATTCCAGAAAGGGCTGGAGTCGACGGGGCGCCCAGGATGCGAAGCGACGAGCTGCGGCAACTGCGATCACAACCCCGACGCCGGCCGCGACGCCGAGGAGGGCGTAGCCGACCAGGTAGTCGAGTCCCGGTGGCGGGGCGACTACGATGACGAGCGCGACGATGGTGAGGAGGGCCGAGAGACCGAGGACTCGTTCCACGAGAACGACGGTCACCGCAGACGTTGCGCCGGCTTCGCCAAACGCTCGCCGAGTCACGACGCCGCGCACCACGTCGCCCCCGACGCCGCCGGGAAGGTAGGTGTTGTAGAAGAGTCCGACGTAGTAGAGGCGGACGAGCGTTGAGAGCGGCGGCATCGTTGGAGCGCCGTACGCACGGAGGAGTACCCGCCAGCGAAGTGCGCCGATCACGAGGTTGATGGCCGTTAGGGCGACCGCGGCGAGCATCGCCTGCGCTGGGAGGTCACCGGCTGCATCGAGGATGTCGTCCAGGTCGACGATGTGAAAGAGGTACCCGAACGCGGCAGCGCTGCCGGCGAGCTGGAGGGCGAGGACCAGCGCCCGGCGACGTTTTGAGGGGGTCTCGCTCACCGACGTTGAAGGGGGTGCGAACTCACCGAAGGTTGATGCGGCGCCGGGTGGGCTGACCGGCTTCGATCGTCACGCTGAGGTTGCGCGTCACGTTAAGTTCGGGGTTGGTGCACGTGATGCGATGCGGGCCGGCGGGGAGGCTTCGGTTTACGATCGGCGTTTGGCCTACGCGGCGGCCGTCGATGCTGACGTTGCACCAGGGTCGCGCGTCGAAGGTCAGGCTTCCTGCGCCGCCCATGGGAGGCGGACGAGTCATCCCCATGCTCATGCCCATTCCCATGCCCGAGGTGCGACCACGCTCGAGGGAAAAGGCGAGCTCGACGGTTTCGCCGCCCGGAAGGCGGAGCTCGCGACTGTCGGTTCGGTAGCCCGTCTTAACCGCGACAAAGCGATGGTTGCCGGCGGGAAGACGAATCTCGTACGGGCTTCCTTCGTCGTGGGTGTCGCCGTCGATGACGAGGCGCGCGGTGTCCGGCTCGATGGTCACGATCGCGAGGGCCTCGTTGGGGCCGAGGGGAGTTCGCTCCAAGGGAAGCTCAAGGCTCTCGACCTGTCCGGCCTCCACGATGATCGTCTGGGTGACCGTTTCGTAGCCTTCGAGGGTGACCACCAAGGTGTGTTCGGTTCCCGGTTCGACTTCGCCGATGGTGACGGGCGTGTTGCCTTCGACCTCGCGTCCATCCAGGAGAACAGTCGCTCCGGCGGGAGTGCTTCGGAGCTGGACGACGCCGAAGTGCGCTGCGCTCGGTCGCGCGAGAGCGCCGGAGACTTCCAGGCTGGGCTCGCTCTCCGTGAGCTCGACCGATCGCACGAGCGGCACGTAGCCTTCGGCGGTGAACTTCACTTCGTAGGTGCCCACCGGGAGATTTGAGAGGGTGGCCGGGGTGCGTTCGGAGCGACGCTCGCCGTCGATCCAGATTGCAGCGCCGGGCGGTTCGCTCGCCAGGACGAGAACGCCAGGACCTGTCGGCGGCGGGTCCGGCCAAAGGAGATACGCGGCGACGGCTCCACCGATGGCGAGGACCAGCATGGTGACGAGGAGCACCCAAGGCGTCTTGCTCGGGCGCGCGCGGACCGCCGAGACGCCGGTTCCCGCGAGCGTAAACTCCTCCTCCGGGATCTGCGCTGCGATCACCTCGGCGAGCTGGCGGCCCTCCTGGAGCATCTGCTTCTGCTGCGCGAGCTTTTCGTCGAAGAGCGACTGCATCCACTCGCCGAGCGAGAGCGGGCTGACCGCGAGCTGGGCTTCGCGGATGTAGGTTTCGAGATCCGCCTGCATCTCGCGAGCGCTGTTGTAGCGTCGTTCGCGATCGACGGTGAGCGCCTTGAGAATGATGCGCTCGAGCTCCTGCGAGAGAGCGGGGTTGATCGAACGAGGCGTCGGGTAATCGCCGCGAATGATGATCTGGAGGGTGTCGTTTTCGTCTTTGCCCTTAAAGAGGCGCCGGCCGGTGCAGAGCTCGAAGAGCATCACGCCGAGGGAGAAGAGGTCGCTCCGTGCATCCAAGACCGCGCCGGAGGCCTGCTCCGGGCTCATGTAGGGCACTTTGCCCTTGAGCTTGTTGTTGTCCTCTTCGCCGGTCGTCGACGCCTTCGCAATTCCGAAGTCGACGAGTTTGACGTCGCCGGTGAAGGTGACGAGAACGTTCTGCGGGGAGATGTCGCGGTGCACGATCTCGAGCGGATTGCCGTCGAGGTCGCGCTTCTCGTGGGCGTAGGCGAGACCCTTGCAGCAGCCGAGGATGATCGCGAGGGTGTGCTCGAGCGGGAAGGAGCGAACCTCCTTCTTCTTCATCTGGCGAACGATCGACCGCAGGTCCTCGCCGTGGACGTGCTCCATCGCGATGAAGTAGTCGCCGTCGACGACACCCACGTCGTAGACCTGCGCGATGTTGGGGTGCGTCAGGGTCGCGGCGATGCGCGCCTCCTGAAGGAGCATTTCGACGAAGGCTTTGTCGGTGACGAGGTTGGGGAGAACCCGCTTGACCACGATCAGCTTCTCGAAGCCAGCGACGGACTTTTGGAGGGCGAGGAAGAGCTCCGCCATGCCTCCCACGGCCAAACGTCGCAGGAGCGTGTACTTACCGAAGCGCTTCGGTAAGACCTCCTCGGCCTCCCTCGGAGCGCCGGGAGCAGCGGCTTGCTGTGTCACGGCTGCATCTTTCGCGTTCCCGCCCCCCGCGGACGTGACGGGAGTGTCACGGGCGGAACCAGCCCTGTCAAACAGACGGCGTCAGACCGGTTCGGACCTCCTCCATCAGCGTGGCGGCGTGGCTGCGGACCTCTTCGACGAGACGGTCGAGCTCCCGGGCGATCGCGGCCTCGTCCTCGTGAAGAATCGCCAGTCGAGAGCGTCCTCGGAGCGCTCCCTTCAGCCGCGAGAGCACCACCTCCGGGTCCCCGATCTCTGCGGGAAGTCCGTAGTTCAAGAGCCGCTTTCGAAGGGCCTCAAAACGATCGCTCGTCTCATCCTTGCGCCAGTGGAGACCGCTGCCGAGGTCCTCTGGTTTTGCGCGCTCCAGCGCTTCGAGGTAGCTCGCGCGGACATTTTCGGGCTGTCGTTCGAGCAGCCAGCCATCGAGGAAGAGCTCAACACCGATGTGCGCCACCGCGCGAGCGGTGCCCCAGCGAACCTCTTCGCTGTCCATTCGTTTCGAGGACGTGGCGCAGAGGTGAACGAAGGTGGTTGCGCTGTGAAAGACCGAATCGGTGGCGTGATGGTGCGCGATGCCCTCGGAGACGTCGGTGCTGCTGCTTCCTTGAATTCGGCCGCCGCTCATCGTCGCGAAGTCCGGAAGCATCGTCCCAAGGACGAACGCGCGATTGGTGTGGGTCCACGCAGCGACGCAGCAGTGCCCGAAAAAGTTCACGGGAGGACTCTAGGGCAGTTCGGCTGAAGCGCACGTCTCCTCGGGCCCGTCTCTTCGCGCACGTCTCCTCGCGCCGTGCACTAGGTCGAAGCGGACGTCTCCTTCGCGCCGCCAACCACGTCGAGATGAACGTCGAGGTGCGCGCATTGCGGATGCGGAAGGAGCGGTGGCTCGATCACGGAGGGGCGCTCATGAAGCGGGTCGAGGTCGAAGGGGCCCTCTTTGATGCGTTCGTCGAACGCTTCGTCAAGCGCGAGAGAAGCCGCGCTTCGAAGGACGTACTCGGGGACTTCTTCGAGAGGGTCGTTCGGTTCGTCGTAGTAGTCGTAGTGATCAACGTCGTCTTCATCGAGCGCGTCTCGGGTGGTGATGCGGCGCTTTTCGGTCAGCCACGCCCCCGGGGAGGAAAACTCGGCCCGAATCTGGGCTGCGATTTCACGGTAACGAATCGGTGCGGGAGACTCGGCGATTGCGGGACGGGGAGCCGCTTGTCGATACCCCTGGAGCGCGAAGTCTTCGAGCCAGTCCTCGACGGCGACGCGTAGGTCGCGCGGGTGGAGAAAGCGCTCTCGGAGTCGGGCGGTGCCGGTCCAGATTTCGAGGGCGTCGTCGGCCCAGGTGACCTCGGCGAGATGGTCGTCTCGGTCGCGACGAAGGTGCCAGGTGCGGGTCCCTTCGGGAGGGAAGAGGGAGGCGCAGCGAACCGCTTCGTACGCGTCGTCGATCGGGTAGGCGTCTCGCGTGACAGACGGCGCGCCCTTTCTTCGGTGCTCGGTGGAAACCTCGTAGCCCAGCGCCCGCGCGAGCGCGCCGACCTCGGTCTCAAATTCGTGCGTCGACTGCTCGTCCCAGGTTGCAGGAAGAACGGGTGCGTTGGGTCCAGCGTTCGGACGCTTTGCCGCGAGTTCCTCGAACGCGTCACGGGACGCGGTGACGCTCCACCCGAGCTGGTGCGCGACGGAGCAATAGCGGTCGTAGTCGAAGTCCTCGAGACGCAGGAGCGTGCGACGTGATGGAGGTAGCGCGGTCAGCTGCTCGAGGATCGCCGTGTTTCGTGCGGCCCAAAACCACGCGAGTCGGCCGATTTGGGACAGGTTTCGCCATCGTTCAAACTCCGCGCCTCGCGGAAGATTGCGCCCGAAGAAGTGCCGCGGCTCCATAGCATCGGGAAGCGTCGGGGGGTGCGCTGGGTTGGCCCACGGAATCGGATCCAGGAACCATCCCCGCGCAGCAAAGGACGCGACCGTGTCGTGGGGGTTGCGGACAAGAAGGACAAAGCGCGCGTCGAATCGCTCGGCAAGTTCCGCGATCGAGTGTGAGAGAAGGGCGCTCGACTCGAAGGACACCGCGCGGGAGGTGAGGTCGTCGGCGACGCGTTCCTCCCGGTCGCGCAGGAACCCTTCGGGGTCGACCTCGAGGCCGTGCCACTTGCAAAACATGTGGAATGTGGCGGCGCGACGTAGGCGCTCGTGAGACGCGGCGACGGTGGGCTCAAGGTCTGCGAGCCGAGTGATGAACGTGGTTCCGCAGCGACCCGTGCCCACGCAAAAGCTGACGGTTCCTACAGCCACGAGTGCGGTCCCTTGTAGCTTCCGTTGCCGACCGCGGTGGCTGGCGAGCGAGGAAGTCGCGCGTGCTCCTCGCCAAAGTCGAAACTGGCGAGGCGCGCCGCAACGCCCGAGGCACAAAAGGCGGCGAGAGCGTCTTCGCTGAACCGATGCGGTGGGGTCACTCGAAGCTCTCGCAGCATCGGAAACGCCGTCGATCGAGCGAGGTGATGGAGCCAGGAGTCGTCCAGATCAACGCCGAGGATCACCAGCGTTCGTAGCGAGGGAAGGAGCGGCAGGTCCTCGAGAGAGCGTGCAGCGCCTGGGTGAACCACGAGGGTGTGGAGCGACTCGGGCGATTTCATGAGCAGGGACGGGAGCGCGTCGGCGCCGGCTTCCAGCACGCAGAGCTCGTGAATCCAGGACGCCGTCGCGAGCCGTAGGAAATGGGTGGATCTCACGCCGCGCATGAAAAGGAGCTTGAGGTCCGCGAGGGCGGGGCTCTCCGCGAGGGCTTCGGCGCCACTCGCATCCAGGGCGTTGTCGGAGATGTCGAGTTCTTCGAGGTGCGCCGTGCTGACCGAAAGCGCGGCGAGGGAGTCGTCGGTGTGCCACGAACCGGCCGCGATGCTGCGTATCGAAAGCGCGCGAAGCGCCGCTGCCCACGGTGACCCGAGCAGTACGTGGAGTCCATCACCGCCGATTCGATTGCGACTGAGGTCGAGGCGCTTCACCGAGGCGAGTCCCTCCCAGAGCGCAAGGGCGTAGGCGCCACGCTCGTCGAAGGAAGGGTCGTAGTACGCGTCGAAACCGCTGCCGGCTTCTTCGGGGGGCGCGCCGATGAGAACGAGTTCTTCAAGCGCCGGGTCGGGCATTTCCACGAGCGCCTTGAGGCCGGCGGTCTGGAGGTGGTGATGCGGGATGCGAAGCGCGCGAAGCGGATGATCGACTAGCGCATCGAGGCGGGAGAACTCTCCATCGAGGAGGGTGAGGGATCGAGTGGTTTCAAAAACGGGGCTGCGGACGAGACGCGCCGGGTCGCCCGCGCCGACCATGGTGAGAGAATACGCGCCGGGATGACGCGGGAGGGGCGGATCGCGTCGCCACGGCCATCCAACAAAAAGGTGCTCGAGAGGTACGTTGGCGAGGAGCGGGATCCCGCCGGGTTCGGCCCATGCGCTTCGAACGAGACCGCGCTCGAAGGGGCCCCACGTGATTTCGTCGCTCGCGGGCAACTCTGCACGGCGCCACTGTTCTTCGTGGGTGGCAAGCAGCTGACGTTCCTCGAGCTCGAGTTCGACCGCGCGCTCATCCCACCGCGGGAGTCGGCTTCGCTGAAGCTGCAGCTGGATGAACTTCGCGCGGTCGAGTGCGCCGACCGTTGCGTACGCGTCCGCGAGGGCTTCACGAAGGGCGTCGTCGTCGGGCTGAGCGCAAATCTGAACGCGAAGATTCAGGATGTCTCGGTGCGCGTTCATGACGCGAGCTGCCGAAGGCGAATCCGGAGCTCGTCGACCGCCTCGCAAAGGGGAGGGGCACCGGTTTCTTTTCGGAGATCAGCCCAGCAACGAACCCCGTGGGGCCCGCGCCACCACTCCGCCGATCGAAGAAGCGCCGCCGGTGAGTCAACGAGCGGAGACCCTTGCTCCCATGCGCACTCCGTGGCCTCCGCGAGCTCTCGCCTCGGGATCGCGCCGTGGCGAAGAAGAAGCAGGGCGTCGCGGAGGTCCTTGGCGCGCCAGCGATACGGCCCAAGCTCGGCGAGGACTTTCAGTTTCGTTCCCACCATGGTCGATGCAGCGACGTTTCGGATTCCTCGCCGCGCCACCGGATGCGGCCACAGCGAAACTAAGGCGTTGACGTCGACGGTGAAGGTTGCCCGTCGACCTCCGGTCTCGCCGGCGATGTGCATTCGCACGCCCAGCGGTCGTCCTGCGTCCGCTGTTGGGATCGCTGCGAGGCACTCGAACTTCACCTGGTTCTGCGTTCCGTACAGCGCCGTGCGGACGTGCCTTTCGATGTCGAGCGGGTGCAGCGCGACGAGGTCGATGTCCTGCGCGCGGCGCTGCGCATCCGGAAGAAGGGACGCGAAGCGAACGCCGCCTCGCAGCGCGTACGACTCCGCGAACTCGTGGCGCGAAAACCGGTCGAGGAACGCGTCGTGAAGACGGCGTCGGATCGCATCCGGGCGGTGGCGCGCTACGGTGCAACCGAATACGTTCACGGAGCGGTGACGATACAAATATCGGAGGAACGCGGGAACTACATTTCCACCGCGAGCGTGGGCGATGCGTCGGTGAACTGGGTGCTGCGGACGACGCCGGGAATGATCGAAGCGCGCTATGTGCGTCG
>JBCDAA010000301.1:0-10977 GCA_039186435.1 Myxococcota bacterium
ATCGCGGCGGGCGAGGTCATCGAAAGACCCGCCAATCTGGTGAAAGAACTCGTCGAGAACGCCATCGACGCGGAAGCCACCGCGATCTGGGTCTCGATCGAGGACGGCGGCCGGGCGCTCGTCCGCGTCCGCGACGACGGCATCGGGATGTCTCGGGCCGACGCGGAACTCTCCATCGCGCGCCACGCGACGAGCAAGATCCGCTCGTTTGACGACCTGGTCCGGGTGCAGACCCTCGGTTTTCGCGGAGAGGCCCTTCCCTCCATCGGTGCCGTCGCCCGCATGTCCATCGCCACACGGCGACCACGCGACACGGAGGGAACCCGGGTGATGGTCGAGGGAGGACGGGTGACAGGAGTCGAGCCGTGCGGCTGCCCGGGGGGAACGACAGTGGAAGTCGAAGACCTCTTCTACAACGTCCCCGCCCGAAAGAAGTTCCTCCGCGCACGCCAGACCGAAACCTCGAAAATCATGGAGATTTGCCAACGAACTGCCCTGATACACCCGGAGCTTCGCCTGGAGGCGTCGTCAGAGGGCCGCACGACTCGAGCCTTCGTCCCAGTGGCGAACCTGCGAGCGCGCGCCGTCCAGGCCTTTGGCGATCTGTCGTTCGACGAGGTGGTGGCGGAACGCGACGGGCTTGCGGTTCACGCCGTTTTGGGACCTCCGGAAACCGCGCGCCCGGGCGCGCGCCATCTGTTCCTCTACGTCAACGGCCGACCCATCGTCGACCGGCGCGTCGCTCATGCGGTCGCGTTTGCATACGGCGACCGGTTGCCGAGGGGCCACTACCCGCGCGGCATCGTGTCCCTCCGACTCCCCGTCGAAGACGTCGACGTGAACGCCCATCCGCAAAAAACCGAAGTTCGCTTTCGGCACGGGAGCCGCCTGCTGGATTCCCTAACCCGCATACTCGGCGGACGCCTTCGCCTCGACGCGTCGGGGATGCACGCGCGTCCACAGGGTCCGGAAGCCAAACGAGTCACTCCCTGGAGCGACGATTCGCGGACGTCGAGCACGTCCCAGATCCGTCTGTCCGAGACACCCACGAGCTACGAACCGGCCACGACGCCCGGCGGCCCCCTCCTTGCACAGCTTCGCGATCGGTACCTCCTCTGCGACCAGGGCGGGCGCGTGTGGCTCGTCGATCGGGCACGCGCTGCCGCGGCGCTCGCCCTCGAATCGATGCAGCGGTTGGCGGCGCGGGGACCCCTCCCACCGCAGGCGCTCTTGTTCCCGGATCGACTCGAGATCGAGGCGCCACACCAAGACGTGCTCGAGAGACAAGAAGAGCTGCTCCTGTCGCTCGGGTTCGAGTGGTCGAGGATCGGCGAAACCTCGTTCGTCCTCCGCGCCGTGCCAGCGGCGCTTGGCGCAGCACCTGCGAGGACGGTGTTTCTGAATGCGCTGGCCGCGCTCGGCACGAAGCCCGCACCGGCGAAAGACGAGATCCTCACGTTGCTGGCCGACGCCGCCGCACCGTCTCCGGGAAAGACGGTGAGTCATGCAGAGGCGTCCGCACTTGCCGCCCGGCTCGATTTCGAACGACCCGCACATCGCGCATGCGTCGTTGCCGACCTGACGGTGCCAGTCGCTCGAGAGAGCGATTCATGACACGGGGGCCGCTCGTCGTGGTGGCGGGTCCCACGGCAACCGGGAAGACCGCGTTCGCGCTCGCGCTCGCAAAACACCTCGACGGCGAACTCGTCGGCGCCGACAGCGTACAGGTGTATCGGGGCTTCGACGTCGGATCGGCCAAACCAAGGCCGAGCGAGCTCTCGGGGATCCCGCACCACATGATCGACGTCCTCGATCCCGACGAGGACATCGATGCCATGCGCTATGCAGCGCTGGCCGACGAGGCGATCTCAGGGGTTTTGTCGCGAGGACACCTTCCCATCGTGGTCGGCGGGACGGGGCTCTGGATCCGCGCCCTACTCCGCGGCCTGGTGGACCTTCCGCCCGTCGACCCGGCGCTTCGGGAGTCACTCGAAGCCGAGTTCGAGACAGACGGGGGAGAGACGCTCTTCGCCAAGCTTGCGGCAATCGACCCGACGACGGCCGACAGCGTGCATCCGAACGACGCCGTCCGGATCATCCGCGCGCTCGAGGTGCACGCACAAACCGGACAGCCCCTCGGTGAGCTGCGACGGTCGCACGCGCTTGGTCGTCCACGGTACGATGCGGTATTCCTCGTCCTCGAGATGGATCGTTCGGCGCACGACGATGCAATCACCGAACGGGTACAAACGATGCTAGCGGCGGGGTGGGCGGACGAGGTTCGGGGCCTGCTCAGCCAGTGGGGCGCGGAGGTACGCGCATTCGGGAGTGTGGGCTACCGGGAGATGCTGGCACACGTGCGCGACGGCGTACCGATGGACGAAACACAGAGGCTGATTCGCAAGTCCACTCGCACGTATGCACGCCGACAGCGAACCTGGTTCAAGAGTGAGCCCGGCGTCAGTTGGCGCCATGACGGAGCCGATGTGTCGATCGAAGACGCCGTGGAACGCGTCTCGCGGGAGCTTCGGGCATGAACTTCTTCGGGCATGCCGCCGTCTCGAGCTGGGCCGGCGCAGCACGAGACGGCGTGCTTGGCAGCATGGTCCCGGATTTCGAGTCCATGACTCGCGTCCGTGTGCTCGACGTTCACGGCGACCCCATTCAACGAGGCATCGAGTTTCACCACCAAACCGACGACGCGTTCCACCGTGGGCCTGTTTTCCTGTCCCTCTGTCGACGCGCATTGAATGAACTCGGAGAACGCGGCGTGCGTCGAGGCACGGCGCGGGCCGTCGCCCACATCGGCACGGAGATGTTTCTCGATGGATTTCTGGCGGACGAGGCGTCCCACCGCGAGGCGTATCTCGACGCGCTCGCAGGCCACTACCCTGGCGGCATCGACTGGGAAGACGGAGGCGCCGCGTTCGAAGAACTCAGAGGACGACTCCGGCGCTGGGGCGCGCCGCACGACTATCGTGACCCATCGTTCGTCCTCGATCGCCTCAGGGGCGCGCTCCGCGACCGGCCCAAGCTCGCGGTGATCGACGAACAGCGAAGCGCGGTCGCACGATTTCTTCCCAGTTTGCAGGAAGCCGTGGTCGCCGAGGCCCCGGAACTCCTCAACGACCTTCGAGACACGCTAGGCTTGTCAGGCTGAAATGGACGCGTACGGGGGAACGGCGGCCGCCGAGGGCGATGGGCGGCGACGCCTGCTGCGGTGGGGTCGGATAGCCATCACCGTGGCCACGGTGGCCTACCTTGCAAGTCGGGTGGACCCCGGAGAGGTTCTCTCCGCATGGAAGCGCCTATCTCTCGCATCGGCGTTTGGCGCCCTCGCCGCGGTGTTTCTCGGCCTGACTCTCGGCGTCATTCGCTGGCGAATGCTCCTCCACGCTTACGGAGCCCCTCGCGTACCTTCGTTCGTAAGGCTTGGGCACCTCTACTTGGTGGGCCACTTCTACAATACCTACGCGCCCGGAGGGGTCGGTGGCGACGTGCTCCGGGGTGTCGCGAGTCGTCGGGCCTTCGGCGAATCGTCCTGGGCATCGGGAACGACGGGCGTCGCGGTGGTGTTCATCGAGCGGGTACTGGGCGTGTCGGCGCTCCTCGCACTCGCGGCCGGCGCCTACCTGTACCAACCGTTGCCCGACTTGGAGAAGGTCGAGCTTTGGGCGGCGCTCGGGCTCGCGGCGGGTGTGGCTGCAATCGGGGGTATCGCCATCGCACCGCGGCTCGCGCCGTTTCTACCGGAGGCTCTCGAGAAGCCCATCGCCGCGCTCCCTCGGCTCCGCGTGTGGACGCCGTTCCTCGGCGCGATCGCTGCGTCGCTGGTCATTCACGCGCTCAACGTCGTTGCCGGGCACGCCATCATGCATTCGCTCGACCCGAGTGTGAACCTCATCGAGTCAGCCGTCGCGATGCCGCTCATCGGAGCGTCCGCCTTCTTCCCACTGACCGTGGGAGGAGCTGGAGTTCGCGAGGCCGCCTTCGCTGCGCTCTACGGAACGGTCGGGGTGCCCGAGGCTACGGCTTACGCAGGCTCACTCAGCTTCTGGGCGTGCCAGCTAATCTCAGCGGGCGTCGGGGGCATCATCAATCTGTGGGTTCCGATTTCAGGTGGCCCCGATGATGGCTGACGCCGAGAATCTCATCGGGCTCCGCGTCCATTCGAGACGAGGCGTCGGGTTCGTCGTGGTTGCGCTCTTTGCCGTCTACGCGGCCACCATGTCGCGGAGCATCTCGTTCTACGACAGCCCGGAGCTCGCATTGGTGGCCGAGCAGTGGGGGCTCGGTCACCCCTTTGGCCAGCCGCTCCACACCCTCGTCGGTGGACTGTTCGCACGAATTCCCGGGATCGATCCCATCGTGGCACTCAACGCCTTGTCGGCGCTCGCTGGTGCGTTGACGGTTGTGCCCGCCACGAGCCTCGCCCAAACCCTTCTCTCCGCGAATCGCGACACCGTCGGCCGCGTCGAGCGACTCGTCGCGCCCACGGTGGGATGCATCGGGGTGCTCCCGTCCCTCTGGGAGCCCGCCACGCGGATCGAGGTTTATCCGCTCGCCGTATTTCTTTCGCTCTGGGCCATCGCATACGTTGCGCCAGAGCTCTGTGCCGCCGACCCAGGCGCGCGGGCGTCGGTCTTCCGGCGCGCCGGTGGCGCGCTCGGCCTTGCCGCAAGCGCCAATCCCGTCTGCGCCACGGGCGCCGCCCTCGCACTTCTTCCGATGCTCGCGGTAGGCTTCGCGCGACATCACGTTCGACCTCGGCACCTTGGCGCGATCGCGGGGGGCGGGGCTCTGGGCCTCTTGCCGTACGCGTACGTCTTCCTGGTAGCGGGACGTGAAGACGTCGTCGTCTGGGGGTCGCCGACGGACGCCGACGCGATTCGCCACTACTTCTCCGGCGCAGATTTCGCCTCGAAGCGCGTGGAGGGATGGCACGAGTGGGCGAACCACGTCGTGGCGCTCACGCTCGGCCAGTTTGAGGGGGGCCTCCTAGCTCTCGTGACCGTCGGCTTCGTCGGTCTCTTGGTTGTCGGCGCGCCAGCCTGGTTCGGCGCCTCGCTCCTCGGCATCACACTCGCGTTCTTCGTCGGCTTCATCGCACGAAACGGTGTGTTCGCGCCGGACGTGCTCGACTACCTCGGCTACCTCGCTCTTCCTGGCTGGATCGGGGCTGCGGGAGTGGGTCTGTTGGTCGCACGCGCCGCAGAGCACCGGCCGCGACCCGGGCACCTGTTGGTCGCACTAGTGTGCGCTTGGGCGATCCTGGCTCCGCCTTCGCTTTTCGAGCGATCGCGACATCGCGACTTCGTCGCCGAGACGGCTTCGTTCGAAGCTCTCCGCGCGGCCCCGAGGAATGCCATCTTGATCCTGGAGCGCGACCATTGGGTTGGCCCCGTGTTGTACCTCCAGGAGCGACTCCACGTTCGCCCCGACGTCGTCGCGATAGCCTATGGGCTCAGCAGCTCCTCTTGGTACTGGAATCACCTCTACCGACGTCACCCCGACCTGCACGCGTTCGAGCTCCGCGGTTCAGGAGGTCGCCCTGCCCGCCTCGCACGCTTCTTGGAACGAAACCCAACGAGGCCGGTTCAGATCGAACGCGTGGAGCTCGCCGACCGGCTGTCGCTCTCCGCCTGCCCGGCGGACTGGTTCCTCGACGTCCAGCCGGAATGCAATGCCAGCCAGACTCGACCTGCGCTCGCGGACCTTGCGAAGGAAAACGTCGCTGAACTCGGAGACGGCTCTCCCGGGACGAGCGGGCTCCTCGCGCTCATGACCTTCGACCGTGGGCACGATCTCTTCCGACTGGGGCATGCGCGCGCGGCGGTCGACGTGCTTCTTTCCGGCGTGCCCGTCGCCGACTCGACGGGAATCGACCTTTCGACGATCCCTGAGCGCATCGTTGCCCAGGAAGTCTCCGCCCCGCGCTACGAACCCGCCGTCGCCCTCGGTCACCCGGCGCGAAACCTCCACTATGCGGCGATGATCGCTCGAGCGACGCACGCCGAGGAGCTGGCGACCTACTTCTCTGAGCTCGCTGACGCCCTCGGCCCCGTCACGCCGAAGACTACGGGATCGAGACCCAGTCCTGCTAACCTGTGAGCCATGCGTCATCGGAGCCACGGGGACGGCGCGTTTCGAGTGGAAGAGCTCGGGCGATGCGGTGCGGACTGCGTGTTCGAGTCCGGTGTGCTCGTGTTCCATCCCGAGAACGTTGAGCTCGGCACCAACGTGTACGTCGGGCATCAGGCTATTCTCAAGGGCTACCACCGCAACAAGATGCAGATCGGTGACGAGACTTGGATTGGGCAGCAGGCGTTTCTGCACAGCGCGGGCGGCATTCGCATTGGCGCGCGCGTCGGCCTTGCGCCCGGGGTTCGTATCATCACGTCGTTTCACGAGGAAGCGGGTCGAGCGACCCCGATTCTCAACGCTCCGATCGAGTTCGCGCCGGTAGTCGTCGAGGACGACTGCGACCTCGGAGTAAGCGCCGTTGTGCTTCCGGGGGTGACGATCGGAAAAGGTGCACAGATCGGGGCCGGGGCGGTCGTTGCTTCGGACATCCCGCCCTACTCGATTGCCATGGGAGTCCCCGCGAGGGTCACTCGGGAGCGCCCCGCATGACCACCCCCGAGCTCAGCATCATCGTCTTTGCCTTCAACGAAGAGACCAACGTGGGCCCGGTGCTCGAAGAGCTTCGGCAGTGGCTCGCCGATCATGAACCTGGCGCCGAGGTCGTGTTCGTCGATGACGGTTCCTCCGATGGCACGGTCGGCGCAGCGGCCGCCGTGCTCGCAGGTACCAAGCACCAGATCCACTCGCACGCCGGCAACCGCGGCATCGGGGCCGCACTGAAGACTGGCGTTCGCGCGGCGCGTGGCGACTGGGTGACGTTCATGCCCGCCGACGGACAGATTGCACCCGACGCCATTGGCGAGCTTAGAGACGCAGCGGCCGCAGATGGGACCGATGTGGTGTTCAGCGTCTACGAAGACCGCGACGATGGGATGCATCGCAAGGTGCTGTCGGCCGGTGTTCGGAGCCTCATCTTCTTGGTTCACCGGGTGCGAATGCGAAGCGATGGCCCGTATCTGTTTCGACGTGCCCTCTTCGACGCCGATCGGCTCGCGCCGGATACGTTCTTCCTAAACTTCGAGTTCCCCATCCGAATGCTCGGCGACGGAACCAGGGCGAGCGAAGTAACCATCGCATGCCGACCCCGACGATCGGGCCAATCGAAGTCGGCCGGGCTCAAACGCATTTGGGGGGTGTTCAGAGACCTGGTCGACCTTCGAGTTCGACTCGCGAAGGAGTCGCTCACGACCCCGAGTCGGGCGACTCGGCGCTCTTGAGCCGGTCACGAAGCGTCGAGCGAGGTATGCCCACGGCGCGTGCGGCCGCGGCGTAGTTTCCGCCGTGCTCGGCGAGGATCTTCCGCAAGCTCGATTCGTCGGGCGCCGACGCCGCGCTGCGACGAAGGATGCGGTCGACCACGCTCGCATCGATGCACGGGCCGTCGGTGATCGCCGCAGCCAGTTCCACCGCGTTGCGGAGCTCTCGCACGTTTCCCGGCCAGGAATGTCCGCGCAGCCTCGCAAGAGCCGCCGGCGCGAGCTCCTTCTCCCCGAGGGACTCCGGCACCGAACGCAGAAAACGTTCCGCGAGCGGCTCGATGTCGGCCGTACGTCGGCGCAGCGGCAGCACATCGAGGACCAGGCGATGGATACGGTAGAAGAGGTCCTCGCGAAACAGACCCCGCTGGACCATGCCAACGAGCGCACGATGGGTGGCGCACACGAGTCTGACGTTCACCGAGATCGGCGACTCGCCTCCTACGCGGCGAACGTTCCAGGTTTCGAGTACGCGAAGCAGTCGAGTCTGTAGCGTTACGGGGAGCTCCGCGACCTCGTCGAGAAAGAGCGTGCCCCCGTGGGCGCGCTCGAAGGCACCGCGATGCGCTTGAACGGCTCCGGTGAAAGCGCCCCGCTCATGACCGAAGAGTTCGCTCTCGACCAGCTCCGCGGGGAGCCCCCCCGCGTTGATCGCGACGAAGGGACCCGACGAACGAGGGCTCCGCTCGTGAAGTGCTCTGGCGACGACCTCTTTGCCGACCCCGGTCTCGCCGCACACGAGCACCGGCCATGGCAGACGCGCGAAGCGATCCACGTCAGCCATGACATCCAGCATTGGAGCGGACTCGACCACTGGAGGGTCGATACCCTGGCGCAGCGTCGGTAGACCGCCGGTCACGCGCATCTCGGTCCGGCCGACTCGAAGAATGTCACCTGGCCGCAAGAGATGTCGCCGGATCGGCTGCCCGTCGACCCGAGTTCCATTGGTGCTTCCCAAGTCTCGAACGACCACCCCTCCGTCCGCGGGCTCAATCCGACAGTGAAATCGGCTGACGGCGCGGTCGGAAAGCACGACGTCGTTGTCGGCGGATGACCCTACGCCGAGCGGCCGATCGTCGAGACGAACCACCCGTGTATCAACGCGGCGCCCGAGAAGCAAGGCCTGGGGACGAGGGCCGAGCGAGGGCCTACGGAGCCGCTCGGTCGCGGGACTCCCCGGCGTACGGTCAGGAAGCCCGTCTCGGCGCAGGGCGAAGCCAGAACCGAGTTCGAAGCTCGACGCCCGCGGAAGCGGGACCCAGGGCGGTCGCGGTCGCGGCCGCCGAAGATCGTAAAGCCGCACCGCGCCTCCGCTCGGCACGATGAGACACCGAAACCGGCTCAACCCCGCGTCGACCGCCGCCATGTCGCACGACGGGTCGGAACCCACGTCGATTGCGCGGCCTTCGAGCGTCCGGGCCTGAATCACCGTGTCTCCTCGCATCAGAAGAAGCACCTCTTTCATGGGCATGCCGCGGTATCGACCGACGGGCGGACGCGTTGCGCGAGCGACGCCCTTGAAACCCCAGCCCTCGGTCCCTAAGCTCCCGCCAACGTGACGGAGACCCTGCGCGAGACACCTCTCATCAAGGAACACCAGGCGCTCTCCGCAAGACTGGTCCCGTTCGCGGGCTGGCGAATGCCCGTCCAGTACGAAGGCATCAAGGCCGAACACCAGGCGGTGCGAGAACGCGCAGGCCTCTTCGACGTCTCGCACATGGGCGAGCTCTTCATCCAAGGCTCGGACGCGGTGGGCGCCGTCAACGCGCTGGTGACCAACGACGTCACCCAGCTCGACGTCGGCCAGGCGCTTTACACCGTGTGCTGCAACGAAGAGGGCGGAATCCTCGACGACCTCATCGTCTACCGCATCGCACCCGACCGGATTCTCGTGGTTTGCAACGCCTCGAACCGCGAAAAAATCGCCACCCACTTCCAAACTCACCTCTCCGACGGCGTCTCATTCGACGACGCCTCAGACCGGATGGCCCTCCTCGCGCTCCAGGGCCCGGAGGCCGCGGCGGTCCTGGCCGGTGCCGGCGCCGACCCTGCCCTCACGGAGCTCACCTCGTTTCGTGTCGCCGAAGGCATGGTGGGCGACGTCGCGGCGCTAGCCGCGAGGACTGGCTACACGGGCGAGGACGGCTTCGAGCTGTTTTGCGAAGGCGGCGACGCGCCCCGACTTTGGCGACGAATCCTCGAAGCGGGGGAAACCCAAGGGATCCAGCCCGTCGGACTCGGCGCGCGGGATACGCTTCGGCTCGAAGCCAAGCTGGCGCTCTACGGCAACGACATCGACGAAACGACCAATCCATACGAGGCGGGGCTCGGCTGGGTCGTAAAGCCGGACGCCGGCGACTTCGTTGGACGCGCAGCGCTTGCTGCGATCAAAGACGCCGGCATCGCGCGAAAGCTCGTCGGGTTCGCGATGACCGGTCGCGGAATCGCCCGCCACGGATACCCGATCGTGGCGGACGGGGCAGTGGTCGGGACGGTCACCAGCGGCTCTCCGGGGCCGACGGTTGGACGGAACATCGGACTCGGCTATGTGCCCAAAGGCCTCAGCCGTGTGGGGACCGCCTTGGGAATCGAGATCCGTGGCAAGGTGGTCGACGCCGTGGTAGTGAGGACCCCGTTTTACAAGAGGTGAGAATGGCGACTTTTCCGAGGGATTTAGGGTACACGCGGGAGCACGAATGGGCGCGGGTCGAGGGCGACGTCATTCGCGTCGGGATCACGGCATACGCGGTCGAACAGCTCGGCGACGTCACCCTGGTCGACATGCCCGCACCCGGAGAAGACGTCCAAGCCCACGAGCGCTTTGGGGATATCGAGTCGGTCAAGACGGTCAGCGAGCTGTTTGCCCCCGTGAGCGGGGAAATCGTCGACGTGAACGCCGACCTCGAGTCGAGTCCGGAACTCGTCAACGAGGGCCCCTACGAGGACGGCTGGCTCATCACAATCCGGCCCTCGGACCAGGGAGAGCTCGACGGCCTCATGGACGCGGCGAAGTACGAAGAATACCTCGGAACCCTCGACGGCTGACCGGCACACTTCTGACGTGAGATACCTTCCGCACACCGACCAGGAGATCGCCGCGATGCTCGCGCGCGTCGGTGTCCGAGACATCGACGCGCTCTTCGAGGCCGTGCCGCAAGCGTTCCGGATGGCGCGGCCACTCGACCTCGAGCCCGCCCTCGACGAGCCCCGATTGATGCAGCACCTCACCGACCTCTCCGCGCAGAATCGGGGCGCTTCGATGCTGTCGTTTCTGGGTGCTGGCATGTATCGCCACCACGTACCCCCCGCCCTGGACCAACTGCTGCAGCGAAGCGAGTTCTACACCGCATATACCCCCTATCAGGCTGAGCTTTCGCAGGGTACGCTCCAGGCCATCTTCGAGTTCCAGACCGTCGTCTGTGAGCTGCTCGGGACCGACGTCGCGAATGCATCGATGTACGATGCCGCCAGCTCCTGCGCCGAGGCGGTGCTGATGGCCCGCAGGATCCGACGTCGAAACCGCGTGCTGATCAGCGAGGGCCTTCACCCCGAGTACATCGAGACGATTCGGACTTAC
>JBCDAA010000302.1:0-10963 GCA_039186435.1 Myxococcota bacterium
CGCTGCGTGCGTGATGTTGCCGTTGCAGTCCGTCAATACGCGCTGAATATGCTCCCACTCCACGCGGGCAAGGGACGGGGTTTCGGCGGCGATCGCCGGCGCATCCTCGTCGGGGCCGAGACCTCGGCGCGCAAAGGCCGCGATCACATCGTCGAGATTCGCCGGCTTGGTGAGGTAGTGGGTTGCGCCCCGCCGCACCGCCTCCAGCGCGGTCGCAATACTCCCGTACGCGGTCAGCACCACCACGTTTGTTTCCGGGTCAACTTCGAGAAGACCACGCAGAAGATCGAGACCACTGCCGCCGGGCATTCGCAGGTCGATCACCGCGTGCTCGGGATAGTGCTCCCTCGCGAGTGCAAGAGCCTCAGGCGGCCCTTCCGCGCTCCACACTTCCCACCCGCGGCGAACAAAGGCGCGGCTTAGCTGCGTTCGAAACCGCTCGTCGTCGTCGACCACCAGCACGCTTTGGGCAAGTTCGCTCATGCGCCGAGCTCCACGCGCGCGATCGTGCCTGCGCCGGGAGCCGAGTCGAGTGCCAGCGTTCCGCCCAGCGCTTCCACCGTCGCCCGCGTGAGAAAGAGACCGAGGCCCATCCCGGATCCTTCGGGCTTGGTCGTAAAGAAGGGCTCCTCCGCTCGCGCGAGCGTGGCTTCGTCCATGCCGGTCCCGTGATCTTTCACGGTCACCTGATGATCCTCGAGAAAGACCTCCACCCGTTCCTCGGCGGCAGACGCATCGAACGCATTGTTGATCAGGTTTTCGAGCAGCTGGAGAAACGCATCGCGCGGAACGCGCACCTGACCATTCCCGAGCACGTCGAGACGCGTCTGTCGCTCCTGCGGAAGGCGCTCACGAACCACTTCGAGAAGCTCGGCAAGCTCGACCTGCTCGGGTGTTTCCCCGATCACATCGCCCGCGCGTCCACTCATCGAGCGAAGAATCTCCCGACAGCGATCAACCTCTTCGCGAATCACCTGGATGTCCTCCTGATCGGAAGGGTCGTCCAGGTTTCGTTCCAGCTCCCGTGCCACCACCGCGATCGTCCCGAGCGGCGTTCCGAGTTCATGGGCCGCTCCCGCCGCAAGGGTCGTCAAACTCGCCACGCGCCGCGCTCTCGACGCGCGCTCTCGCATTGCGGTGAGCTGGGCATCGCGCGCCCGAAGGCTCTCCGAGAGTCGAACCACAAAATACGCGACGAGCCCTGAGGTCACGGCAAACGCCACAAACATGCCGTAGAGGTGCGTGCCGAAACCCGCATCGCCGTGCCCGAGGACGTGGTGCGCGTGACTGAGCTCCGGGACACCGCGATGCTCCACGAAGAGAAGGCCATATCCCATGACCGAGCTCGCCCAAACCGCGGCCGTCGCCGAACGACCGAGGAGCATTCCAGCAAGCGTGACCTGTACGAAGTAGAGCGCCGAAAAGGGATTGCTCGGCCCCCCGCTGAGCTGGAGAAGTACGGTCAGCACAGCCACGTCGGCGGCAAGCCAGAGAAGCCGCACGGCCTCGCGCTGAAGCGACGAACGAGCGTGACTCACCCAGAGGTTGCTCACCGCTTGCGAGCCGATGACCGCAAACATCAGCCCCCGTGGAAGAAGAAGTCCAAGCCCCCACGTACT
Organism: Myxococcota bacterium; assembly: GCA_039186435.1. GTDB lineage: Bacteria > Myxococcota_A > Polyangia > Polyangiales > Houyiibacteriaceae > JALVDI01. The sequence goes on from JBCDAA010000302.1 coordinate 1,620, forward strand.
GATGGCGAGCGTAAGCGCCTCCGCCGCAACAATCGCCCAGCGGAGACGAATCCACCACCGGGTGCTGAGGTCGTCGCTGCCATCCATCCTTCGTAGCGGGTAGCACGTTCAGCGAACGATCGACACGCGAGCGTGTGCCTCGAGCTCCGCGCGAAGGTCCTCGGGATTCGTCATCGAGCGCGCGAAGAGGTCACGCGGATCCCAGTCGATCACGAGCGTGCGAGCCTGCGGCTCCTCGAGCAGAAGGGCATCCTCGAAAGGAAGCAACACGTCGAAATCGCTCCCGTCCTCAAATCGGAGGTCGCGCCGCTCTCCCGCAGTCTCACGCCATCCCTCGATGCGCACGGTTGTGCCCTCCAGAGAACCAAAGTGAACGCGAAGGCCGCAGTAACGATCGGGAAGCACCAGATCGACCGGCAGCGCACGCGGAACGCCTCCGTCGTGGACGAGGTCGAGGACTGCGACCTCACCCGAAGTCCCTTCGTGGGCGTACGCAACCGACGAAAAGCGCGCGTGCGTCTCGCAGGGCACGAGCTCCGTACCCGTGACGACAAGCTGCGCCTCGGCGAGGTGAAAGCGCGTGTCCCCGATCTCGTTGATCCAGCTGAGGGCCTCGCTCCGCACCGCTACTTCGACGTCGATACCGGCCTCGTAGCCGACGCAATGCCAGCTGAGGAAGAGCACGCCGAAAAAGACACCACGGTTGCTAGAAATCAACGGTCGCTCCTCCCTCGATCAGCCACTCCTCGCGGCGCCCCTCTTCAAGGTCCTGCCAAAGGGGCAGGCTTCCCTGCAGATAGAGGACGAGGTCGACGAGCGGTGAGAGGATCACACCGACCCCGCTCCGCACCAGCGTCCCGCCCGCGCTATCGCCGCGCCTTCCCTCATGTCGAAGCTGCCCGTACGCGTGCACGCCGACGACCATCGTGGGCTGAAACTGAAGGCGCGCGATGCTCTGTAGGGCCGGCGCAAATCGCAGACCGTCCGATTTCGTCATCGGAACGATCGCACTGAGCGAAATAAAGCCACTCCACGCACCCGCAAACCCGTTGTACGAGAGCCCGACGATCGGATCCCATGTGCCGGAACCCGCGCGCAGATCCTCTGGTACGTCCCGCGGCCGCGTCGCGGTGGGCAGCTCGAGCCCAACGATCGCGTTGAAGAGGTGCCGCGCGCCGAGCACTCGATCGCGAAAGAGCACGATCCGCCCGCGCACGCTGACGTCCGCGAGAGCCCAACGCTGGACTCGCGCAAGGTTCGGAAGCGTGACCCGCTGGTGCGCGAAGGGAAACTGCACCGAGATCATTCCGCGCGGACCGGGCGCCCACGCGAATCCGAGATCGTAGCGCTCCTGCTGGAGACGACTGACCGAACCGCTATCGTCGATTCGTTCTCGATGGTGACGAATCACAAGGCCGAGGCGGCGGCGGGCTTCGGCGGGCTGCCCCGTCCCGAGAACCGTGAGGGTGGGGTCGCCGACGGTGCACGTCGCACAGGCCCGAACCAGGGTCGGGCGCGCGAGAAAGACGGCAAAGGCGAGCACCAGCCAGCGCACGGCCAGGTCCTACGGGCGATCGTCGACAAGAGGAACGCGGCAAATCGTCGCGCGGGCGTTTCCGCAATAGTTACGAAATCTTCCGCGCGCATTCAAAACAAGAAACGCCAGCCCGGAAAGCTGCGCTGGCGTCCCTGCAAACGAGCCGCCGCTACTCCGCGTCCTCAGCCTCGAGCTCCGCTTCGAGCTCGTCGAGAACACTCGCGAAGTTCTCCGCCGTAATCTCGGCCTCTGCCTCGTCTTCGAAATCCTCGGCGATCGGGATTTCGTCGGCGGTTGGCTCGGGCTCCTCTTCGGGCTCCGGCTCTTCCGCCGGCGCGAGTGCCTCGGTCGGTTCCGGTTCTACGGTTTCCGCCTCGGGCTCCTCGCCCCCGCACGCGAACGCGAAGAGCAGCACACCACAGAGCAACCAGCGCATCATTGTCCACCCCCAGCCTCGACCTCGACCTCGGCCTGTGCTTCGCCCGCCGCCGCGCGCGTACTCAAGCGGTTCATCCTGCGGCTGTGACGCGCATCCTCACGCGCGAGAAGGGTTCGAACCCGCGCGAGCGCGGCTTCGTCGTTGGCTTCCCGGGCGAGCGCCTCCACCCGCTTCAGTCGCGCTGTACGGCGGGCGTGCTGCCGCAGCTCCCCACGAATGGGTGCCTGAACACCATTGGGTCGGGTCGCCCGAGTTCGCGCGCGGACCCGAAGCCACTCCGCTCGGCGTCGTCGAACGCGTCGCTCCTCGCGCGTCTCCTGCCGAGCTTCACGCGCGGAAACGCGCAGCGCACGGTTTTCCTGGCGTGCCTCCATGCGCGCGACGTTGGCTTCGCGGAGCTGCTGACGCGCCTCGCGAAGCGCCTCGCGGCGCTCGGGTCCCTCGAGCATCCCCGCTTCCCGGACCGCCTGCATCGCTTCCCGAAGCTCTGCGCGGGCTTCCATGCGCGCTTCGACAGCGTCCATGCGTGCCTGCCGTGCTTCCATCCGGGCTTGTCGCGCGTCCATTCGCGCTTCGCGCACGCGCATTCGGCTCGGTTGCGCGCTCGCGGTCGTCACGACCCCAAGCACGGTGGCGATTATCGTCCACTTCATCGTTCGTCTCCATCCCCCACGACGGCCAACGGTTCGCAGTCGAGTGTGACCGAGGCCCCCGGACTCGTCACGCGATATAATTCACCTCGGGTGCGAACGGACGCTACTCAAACGCTGCGCGCGCCTGCGCCCACTGCTCGGAGTCCCGCAGCGCCGCGAGGTCCTCGTGGCCGTCCAGGAGCTCGAGGTTTGCAAAGCCAGAGATTCGCGCGCGCTCGAGCCACGCGAGCGCATCGTCCAAACGACCGAGCCGCACCAGCGCCCGCACCGCACCAAACGCAGCCGCGGGCGTGGCGTCGTTTTCGAAGGTCGCGGTACTCATCCGAAGCGCCGCATCGAACGCGCCCGCCGCGAGGGCGCCATCCTGAAGCTGGGCCCACCGCTGTGGCGAGAGCGCCCGTGGATGACGCTCGTAGAGCACCGCCGCCGTACCGAAGGCACCGGCATTTTCGACCGCTTCCACATAGCGCGACGCAGCGAACTCACTCGGTTCGTCGACGAGCACCTGCTCAAAGTACGGAAGCGCATCCGTTGGGCGACCGAGCGCAAAAAGCACGGCGCCCTGCAGCGCGGGATCCGGATCGCGCTGCCCGGACAGTCCCGCGAGCGCTTGGGATGCCTGCTGCGGCTCGCCGACCAGCAAGCGTCCCCAGGCGAGGAGATGAAGCGCCTCATCGCGCTCCGAGGGGTCGTTCACCACCCGCAAGAGCACGAACGCTGCCTGGGAAACCGTCTCCCCGTCTCCCTCTTCGAGGGCCTTCGTACCGATCGCGCGGAGCTCCTCGGGAGTGCGAGCCTGCGCGATCGCCGACGCCCGGTAGGCGCGCTCGGCGCGAAGCGCTTGCACGTTCACGAAACCGAAGAGACCGAGGAACGCGACCGCAAAGATCTCGCCGGTCAGCAGCGTAAGAACGAAGAGTCCGCCGATCAACACGAGCGAGAGATAACGCGCCCACCGGAGCCCATGCTTCGGCGAGATCAGCTGCAGAACGTTCGCCATGATGTTGCCGCCATCGAGGGGCAACACCGGGATCAAGTTCAGCAGCGACCAACCGAGGTTGATGAAGATGAACATCGAAAGCGCCCAGTGGGCCGCGGTTCCTTCGGCGGGCGGGGAAAGCATCAGCACGGGAAGCGCCGCAAGTCCGAGCACGATGCCGACGAGCGGTCCCGCAAGACTGACGACGATGCCCTTTCCAGGCGTAAACGGTCGTCCGCCCTGGAAACTGGTGACGCCGGTGAAGAGCGCGAGAACGATCTGCGGCGAGCGCCCAAACGCGCGACCGACCAGCGCGTGTCCCATCTCGTGAAAGAGGACCCCCTGAAACACCAGGAGCAGCATGATCGGCAGGGTTCCCCACCCGAGACGAGAACCGCCCGCGAAGTCCCACAGGATGAGGCCGGTCACCAGGAACCACAGGTGAATGCGGACCGGGATGCCGAGCAGCCGAACCTCTAGGGCCATCGATACCACCATGGGTTCGGAAGCGCGTCAGCGCCACCAGGCGCCGCTCTCACTGCAGCGACGTCCTCACCGCAGGGCCTTTTCCACGAAATGCAGCCGGTCCTGTCCCCAGAAGAGTTCGTCCCCCACGAAAAAGGTCGGCGCACCCGGCACGTGGCGATCGATCGCCTCCTGCGTCGCGTCGAAGAGGGCCTGCTTGATCGCGGGATCCTTCGTTGCCGTCACAAGGTTCGGATCCAGTCCAACCTCCGAGAGGCACTCCCGAAGGGCGCTTTCGTCGGGCATGCGGTCCTCGACCCAGCAGAGCCGCATCAAACGGTGAATCAATGCCGGGCGCTGCTCTTTCGGCGCCGCGAGCGTCAGCCGAAGAAGCCCTACCGAGTTTAGCGGAAACTGCGAGCGAAACTTGAACGGCACGTTCCAGTGCTCGGCCCAGCGGTCGAGATCGCGCTGCTGGTGCGCGCGCTTCGCGTCCGCAAAGGTTGCCAGAGGAATGATCGGCGTTCCGATGGCCTTGAAGAGCGCGCCGAGAAGGAACGGTTTCCACACGACCTCGGCGTTGCCGGCGACCCGTTCGATCTGCGTGGTGCCGAGGTACGCAAAGGGGGACGAATAGTCGAAGAAGATCTCAACGCGCCGGCTCATCGCGAGAGGATGATGCGCGAAGACCCGCAGGACGCTGCGGAAACACACTCACGCCATCTTCGTCGGCTTCTTTTTTGGGGCCTTCTTCGGCACCTTCTTCGCGCTCTTTCGCTTGGCCGTCCGATCGGCCTCCTCGCGAATGCGCTTCTTGCTCGCGGCCCATCCGCAGATCGGGCAGCTCGTCAGGTCGTGCCAGAGGGCAGGACAGTGCTCCCGGCCGAAGAAGATGATCTGGAGATGCCGGAGGTTCCACGTCTCTTTCGGAAAAAGCGCCTTGAGGTCGCGCTCGGTCTGCACGACGTTCTTCGCCTTCGAAAGCCCCCAGCGCGACGCGAGGCGATGAATGTGCGTGTCGACGGGAAACGCCGGAATCCCGAACGCCTGCGCGACCACGACCTGCGCGGTCTTGTGGCCAACACCCGGCAGCGCTTCGAGGGACTCCAGATCGTGGGGCACGTTTCCGCGATGCCTCTCGATCAGGAGCTCGGACATCCGCCGGAGGTTCTTCGCCTTCGTCGGGGCGAGACCAATCTCACGGATCAGGTCGCGGATGGCGTCGACCTCGAGCGCCGCCATCTTTCGCGGCGAGGGCGCAATGTTGAAAAGGCCCGGAGTCACCTGATTGACCTTCTTATCCGTCGTCTGGGCGCTCAGCATCACCGCGACGAGGAGCGTGAAAGGATCGCTGTGGTCGAGAGGGACCGGCGTTTCCGGGTAGAGGCGATCGAGGATCTCTCCGATGCGATCCGCTTTTTCTGCTCGCTTCATCGCGGATAGCTTGGGCCGGCGGTCGCAGCGCACCTTTGCGAAAACACACGGCGAGGGTCCTGTCTTGCCTCGGCTTTCCTTATGGTCCCCGGACCATGGCGATCTCGTTTCAAACGCACCCCGATCGGTACAAGCATTGGAAGCTCTCCTTCGACGGAGCGGTCGCGCGCCTGACAATGGAAGTGCAGCGCGACGGTGGCCTCAAGGAAGGCTACGAGCTCAAGCTCAACAGCTACGATCTCGGGGTCGACATCGAGCTCGCGGACGCGATTCAGCGAATTCGTTTTGAGCATCCCGAAGTCGGCGCGGTCGTGATCGACAGCGCGGTCGACCGCGTGTTCTGCGCCGGCGCGAACATCCCGATGCTTTCGAGCTCGACCCACGCGTTCAAGGTCAACTTCTGCAAGTTCACCAACGAGACGCGCCTCTACCTCGAGGACGCGAGCGCCCACAGCGGCATCAAGTTTCTCGCTGCCCTGAATGGAACCTGCGCGGGCGGTGGCTACGAGCTTGCACTTGCTGCCGACGAAATCCTTCTCATCGACGACGGGTCGAGTGCGGTGAGCCTCCCAGAGGTTCCGCTTCTTGCGGTGCTTCCCGGCACGGGCGGACTCACGCGCCTCGTGGACAAGCGCAAGGTTCGGCGCGACCGGGCGGATATCTTCTGCACGACCAGCGAGGGAATCCGCGGGAAGCGCGCCGTGCAGTGGAACCTCGTCGACGCGATCGCGCCCCGCAGCCGCTTCGAAGACGCGGTCAAAGAACGCGCAAACGCGCTCGCGTCGAGCGCCCCGAAAAAGGGCCCCGCGATTTCGCTCGATCCGATCGTTCCCTCGGAAGAGGACGGCGCGCTTCGCTACGAGTTCGTCCGCGTCGAGCTCCAAGCGGAAAAGCGCATCGCCACGCTCACCATGTCTGCACCGACCACGCCCCAGCCGAAGACCGCGGACGAGATTCAGGCCGCCGGATCGAACCAATGGACGCTCAAGGCGTTCCGCGAACTCGATGACGCGATTCTGCGTCTTCGTCTCAACCATCCGACCGTGGGGCTGGTGCTCTTGAAGACCCGCGGCGACGCATCCGCCGTTATCGCCGCGGACGAAGCGCTTTGGGCCGCGCGGGAGCACTGGCTTGCCAACGAGATCCTGCGCCTCCAAGCGCGCGTTCTCCGCCGCGTCGATCTCACTTCACGCAGCTTCTTCGCCATTCTCGACGGGGGATCTTGCTTTGCGGGCTCCCTCTTCGAACTCGCTCTCGCCGCGGACCGCTCCTACATGCTCGAAGACGACGACGGCAAGGTGTCGGTGCAGCTCTCTTCCCTCAACCGCGGCGCCCTGCCCGTCTCGACCGGTTTGAGCCGGCTCGAGGTGCATTTCTTTGGGGAGCCCGAGCAGGTCGAAGCGGCGTTGGCGCACGAAGGCTCCATTCCCACGGAAGAAGCGAACGACCTTGGCCTTGTTACCGTGGCCGCGGACGACATCGACTGGGAAGATGACGTTCGCATCGCGATCGAAGAGCGCGCGAGCCTTTCGCCGGACGCGCTCACCGGGATGGAAGCAAGCCTGCGTTTTCCTGGACCGGAGACGATCGAGTCGAAGATCTTCGCGCGCCTGAGCGCGTGGCAGAACTGGATCTTCCAGCGCCCCAACGCGGTGGGTCCCGCCGGCGCACTCACGAAATACGGCGAGCCCGATCGGCCGACCTTCGACTGGACGCGCTGCTAGCCGACTTCGGTTCGTGCGACCGCTCACGGTACCGCGAATAGACTCGCGAAGACCGAATCCGTCTGCGCAACGGCACGCAGGATCCGTATCGACGTTGCCGCCCTCGGGTCTTCTCGATCGAGACGCTCGGTTGAACGAATGCTGAACTGCTCGATGCGCACGAGTCGATCACGTGACCGCCCTCACGTGAGCGGGTCTCACGTGAGCCGGCGCACTGCCGTGAACCAGCGCTCCCCCTAGCGTTCCCTTGATGTCGATCAACGATTCGATCCCCAACAACGTTGACCTGGGTGACGACCGAAAGCTGCTTCGCGCCCTCGAGAAGTGGCAGCCGAACTTCAAGCAGTGGTGGCTCGACATGGGCCCCGACGGTTTTCAGGAAGACAACATCTGGCTTCGCACCGCCATCAGCGTCGAGGCGAGCGGTTGGGCGCACTACGAATACGTCCGGATGCCGGACTATCGCTGGGGGATCTTTCTGACCCCGCGCGCCGCAAAGCGGAACGTCGGATTCGGCGACAACGCGAACTATCAGGCCTGGGAAGAAGTCCCCGGCGAGATGCGCGGCATGCTTCGTCGCATCATCGTCACGCAGGGCGACACAGAGCCCGCCTCGGTCGAACAGCAGCGTCAGCTCGGCAAGATCGCGCCGTCTCTCTACGACCTGCGCAACCTCTTTCAGGTGAACGTGGAAGAGGGACGCCACCTCTGGGCGATGGTGCACCTTCTTCATCAGTACTTCGGGCGCGATGGTCGCGAAGAGGCCGAAGCGCTTCTCGAGCGCCGCAGCGGCGACGTGGACAAGCCGCGCATTCTCTCGACGTTCAACGAGCCGACCGATGAGTGGCTCTCGTTCTTCATGTTCACGATGTTCACGGACCGCGACGGCAAGTATCAGCTGAGTGCGCTGAGCGAGTCCGGGTTCGATCCTCTCGCGCGCGCGACGCAGTTCATGCTGACCGAGGAAGCGTTTCATCTCTTCGTCGGAGAAACAGGCGTCGACCGCGTGGTGCGGCGTGCAGCCGAAGCGCAGATGGCGGACCCGAACGGCGACGCTCGCAACCAGGGAGCGATCGATCTTCCGACGATTCAGAAGTGGATCAACTTCTGGTTCTCAAGCGCGGTCGAGCTCTTTGGCGGCGAGATCAGCTCCAATGCGGCGGACTACTTCGCCGTGGGCATTAAGGGCCGCCACCACGAGCGGAAGAAGTACGACGACCACCAGGGCCTGGAGCAGGGCTACACCATCCCCGTCGTCACCAGCGGCGAGCTTCGTACCGAAGACGTCCCCCTTCGAAACGCGATGAACGAAATCCTGCGCGACGAGTACGTGGCGGACTGTGAGCGTGCCTGCGCCCGCTGGAACAGGACCATTCGCGCGGTCGGCCTCACCGATTTTCAGCTGAAGATTCCGAGCCGGCGCTTCAACCGCTCGATGGGAATCTACGCGGACTACGCCTTCAATCTCGAGGGCGAGATCATCAGCGACGCGGCCTTCGAGGCGAAGCGCACGGAGTGGCTGCCCACGGCGGGGGATCGCGCGTACGTGAAGTCCGTGATGAAGCCCTGCTACGAGCCCGGGCAGTTCGCGAGCTGGATCGCGCCGCCGCGGAAGGGCGTGAAGGGCAAAGCGGTCGACTTCGAGTACGTAAAGTTCTCGAGCTGAGCCCGATCCTGCGGGGACCCCGCCGCGGGGGGTCTTTGCGAACTTGTTGAAATCATCGGCAATCCGTAGCCACAATGCGCCCTGACGTGTCAGGGATTGGCCGACAATGAGTCGAGTGATCGGCATCGACCTCGGAACGACCAACTGCTGCGTGGCAGTGGTGGAAGGGGGGACGCCTACAGTCATCGCGAACAAGGGGGGCTACAAGACCACCCCCTCCATGGTCGCCCTCACCGAGGACGGCAAACGTGTTGTGGGCCAGATTGCGGCGCGCCAGGCGATCACCAACCCGGAGCACACCGTCTACGCGGCGAAGCGTCTCATCGGCCGGCAATACGACTCGCCCCAGGTGCAGCACGCGATTCAGTCGGTGGCCTATCAGCTCGTCGAAGGCGCTGCCGGCGAGGTTCGAATCATTCTTCGCGGCCAGCAGCACACCGTTCCGGA
>JBCDAA010000303.1:0-10962 GCA_039186435.1 Myxococcota bacterium
ATGCAGCCGAGGCCCACGGGAAAGATGGAGGGGCCTTGGGCCCCGAGTTGTCGTTGATCGCTCATGCCTTCGACCCTGGGAAAGTCGAGGGTCCAAGCAAAGCCCCAATGCAGCGAAGGTCTTGCCGGATCCTGCGATTGTCGTCGACGGGTACGATCGGGGGGATATGGTCGCTTGGTGACGCTTCGGGCGCTTCGAAATCGAGTGGAACCCCTCGCGACGAATCAGGGGCGCAGCGCGACCGCGCATCCCGGACTCTGGATCGCGCGCTTCGACAAACCACAGCCACTGAAACGCGTCGGCGCCGAAATGGTGACCTTTGCGGTGATCCTCCAAGGGGAGAAGCGCGTGGAGTTCGGCGCCGCGACGCTTCGCTACGACGAGGGTAGCTACCTCTTTGTGACAGGAGAGCAGCAGTACTTGGCGACGGTTCCGCGGGCATCTCGGGCGAGGCCCTACCTTTCGATCGCGTTGTTGCTCGCGCCAGAGCTGATCACCGAAGCGGTGTTTTCCCTCAACGACGCCGGCGTGCACTTCGATGCGAGTGACTCGGAGGACCGCCCGGCGTTCGTGGAGCGACTCTCACGTCCGCTCCTGAGCCCCCTACTTCGCATCGTCGAGTGCTTGGAGGATCCGGTGTCGCTCAAGGTGCTTGCTCCTCTGGCAGAGCGCGAGCTCGTCGTGCAGCTGCTACGGCAACCCTCTGGAGGAATTCTTCGAACCGCGGTCGGCGCTGACGACGGCCGCATTCGTCGCGCGGTGAGCTACCTGCAGAGAAACTTCGAAAAGCGACTAACGGTCGATACCCTCGCGCGGCGTGCGGCGATGAGCCCCTCTCATTTTGCGCATCGCTTTCGCGCGGTCGTTCGCATGAGCCCGATGCAGTACGTCAAACACCTCCGCCTGCAGCGCGCGCGAACTCTGATGCTGCGGGATGGCCTGCGCCCCTCGGAAGTCGCGCCGCAGGTGGGGTACGCGTCGACGTCGCACTTCACACGAGACTTCAAAGCGCGCTTCGGCACGCCCCCGGCGACGTACGTACGCGAACTCGGCGTCGGGTAGCGATCCCATTTCGCCTCTCACGGGGAGTGAATCCGCGGGTCCCGGCGGCGTGATGTAGGGTTCGCCGTGGCCGAAAGTGCCTCAGAAAAGGATGGGCCTTGCTGCCCGCGTTGTGGATCCGAAGAGCGGTGGCAGCTTTGGAGAAATGGCGTTTGGCGCTGCAAAGCCTGCCGGGAGCTCTTCACGGAACACGGAGCGGCGAGTCCCAGCGAGAGACGACTGGTCGCGGCGATGACCGAGCTGAAGCTGGGCCGCCTGTCGACGGCATCCGCGCGCATCGCGGCGATCCGAACGAAGCTGCGCGAAGCGGGAGCGCCCGAAGACCTCCTCGCGACGGAGGTGGCGCGAGCGCGGCGGCTTTGGCGCGCCAAGGTACCTGAGCCCGAGAGCGAGGCGACCTCCCAGCTGGAGATTCAGACCACCACAGAACACAAAAGTGCAGGCTATCGGGATGCGCGGGCGACCAAGTCGCAAAAGACGATTCGCATGGGGCTCTCCGAGGATGGAAAGCGCGATCTGAAGCGAGCGGGGCTCTTCTTTCTCACCGCACCGATTGCAGCGCACCTCGCGTCGCTCCTCGGATGGCCGGTTATGGATCTCACGGGTCTCGTCATCCTCGACGGACTCGTTTTCTGCTTGCTCCTGCTCTTCGCGTGGGAAACCGCAAGCGGCACGACGATTCGCGTTGGCGAGGACTCGCTCACGGTTGAGGAGCGCTACCTCTTCCGGCCGCCGAAGACACGTCGCTTTGCACGGCGAGAGATCGACCACATCCGCGTGACCCCACCTCCTCCGCGGGATCGCCAACATCCACGGCTGGCTCAGGTCGAGCTCGTCCTACAGGACGGGAGCGTCCACATCGTGCAGGGCTATTCAGCGGAGGCGACGGCGAAGGCTCTCGCGGTTGAGCTGGAGGAGACGCTCTTCGATTTTTCCTCAGCACTCCGTGTTCGGATCTCCGAAGACACGGAAGCCGAGCCTGCGCGTGTTGCTGACGATCGCATCGAGCGCCCCGTCGAGCCATCGGAGCACTGACGCAGAGGGCGAGCATCTCCGCACGAACCATAAAAACAAGTAAAATCATAACCTTATGTCGTGTCCATAAAAATGGTTGTCGTTAATTCGCTCCAACTGAGCGCTGTTAATTCGCTCCAACTGAGCGCTCCATCTGAGAGCAACGTGTGACAACGTGCTGGATAAAGTCTCACTTTGTGATACAAACATCACATGCATACACAAAGCACACACACGGACTTTGGTTGGACCTCAGCGCTTCGGGCGCTCGATGCCGGGCTCTCGGCCGTCGAGGAACTCGCGTGGGGCGTGAGGCGCGCAGCGTCCGCCGGTCGAGGCGCGGTGGAGGACAGGACCCGAGCCGTCGACCGGGCTCGCAAGGTTGGACAAACGGTGCTGCACGCGGCAGTCGCCTACCGCTTTCACCAAACCCGCGCCGCGTTTTCGTCCAACGCTAGCGCCGACCGTGCGCTCCAACGCCTTCACAAACGACAGGCCCGACGATTTCGACAACGCTGCGAAGAGCTCGGCGGCGCATTCCTCAAAGTCGGGCAACTTCTCTCGTCGCGTCCCGACCTCGTACCGGAACCCTGGATCACCGAGCTCTCGCGGCTTCGCGACGCGGCGCCCCACGAACCCTGGCCGGCAATCCGGAGCGCCGTCGCCGATCTCGACCTCGCGACCATCGATGAGGTTCCTGTCGCGGCCGCCTCCATCGGACAGGTCCATCGCGCGCGAACCGCTGCCGGTGACGAAATCGCTCTCAAGATTCAACGCCCCGACATCGAGCAGCGCGTGGTTGCCGACCTCACCTTTCTCAAAGAACTTATCCGCGCCCTCGGCGAACAGCTCCCGCTCGCCAACCCCGAACAGGTTGCGATCGAAATCTCGGACGCGGTCATGGAGGAGCTCGACTACGGCCTCGAGGCCCTGCGCATGGGACGATGCGCCGCTTACTTCGCCGACGTCCCCGGTGTACTCGTACCCACACCGCTCCCGGCGCTCTCGTCGTCCACCGTTCTCGCCGCGACGTACGAGGATGGAGTTCCGATCACTGACGCGCTCGATCGCCTCGCCTCCGCCCGCGCCCAGGGAGACGAAGAAGCCGCCGACGAGATCGACCGCCTCCTCGACACGGTCTTCGACGCCTGGCTTCGGATGGTCCTCGACCTAGGCCTTTTTCAGGCGGATCCCCACCCCGGCAACCTCCTCGTCAACGAGGCGGGCGAGTTGATCATTCTCGACTACGGCTGCGCGGCAGACGTCGACCTCGAAACGCGCGCTGCCTACGGAAGCTTTCTCGCCGCGATGCTCGCCAACGATCGGGAAGGCATGGGCGCATCGCTCGAGCGCCTTGGCTTTCGCACCGAATCCGGCCGCACCGACACGCTCATGGAGTTCGCAGACCTCCTCCTCGGTCACGCTCGCGACGCGCTAACGGGAGAGGCCACCTGGCCGAGTGGTGAGGAACTCCTCGCGCAGGCCGCTGCTGCCACGAACCTCGCCGCCCGCGATCCGATCGTTCATATGCCCGACGGCTTCGTCATGCTCGCCCGGGTCTTCGGAACGCTGGGCGGACTCTTTCTCACTTATCGACCGCGGCGTCTCGGAACACGGACGCTCGCAACGCTCGCCACGCACCTGGGAAGCTAGAGCAGATCGGCATTTCCTCGACTCGTAGACGCGCTGCTTCCCGCCCCGAGCCACGGATCCACTGACGATATTTTGATACGCGCTCTAACCTTCAGCGCCGTCGTCGGCGGAGCGCGTCCCCAAAAAGAAGTGCAGCGAAAGGAAGGTCGTCGATCAGATAACGGCGCACGAGCCGCTGCGGATCCTGCGCCATTCGGTGAATCCACTCCGCCCCGGCGCGCTGCATCCACTCGGGCGCGCGCTTCACCTGGCCGGCGACAAACCCGAACGAGATCCCAACCCCCATGAGCCACGTCGCAGGAAAACGCTGCTTGAGTTTTTGAATCACGTACTCCTGCTTCGGAGACCCGAGTCCGACGAGAATGAGATCGGGCGCCACGCTTCCAATCTCCGCCGCGATCGCATCGATCTCCTCGGTCGTCGCCGGACTACTCACCCAAGGGCGTGACGTCCCCAGAATCGTTAGGGAAGGCCAGCGAGCCTGAAAGGAACGCGCCGTGCCTTCGGCCGCGCCTTCGTCACCGCCCAAAAGGTAGAGAGTTCGGCCCGTTTCCGCTGCGCGGGCCGCGATCGCGGAGGTGAGCGTCGAACCAGCAATCCGCTCCGGCAAGGGCTCCCCGAGCAGCTGCGACGCCCACACGAGCGGCATCCCGTCCGCAACGCGAAGGTCCGCCGCCTCGTACGCGCCGCGCGCATCCGAGTCGAGAACGAAGCGTCGTAGAATGTCGAGGTTCGCGGTCACCACCCAGCCGCCTCGTCCTTCGTCGAGGGATTGAAAAAGATGATCGAGCAACGCCGCCGACGACGTCACGGCCACCTTCATGCCCAGCAGAGTCACCTCGGGAAACGTCACGGGCCGAGCCTAGCAGCGATCCCGCGATCCTCACGCGACGACATCCCGAATCACCGCCGCAAGGCGATCGCGGGCCTCATGCGGGGGAGCGCCCCGGCGTCGAAGAAGTCGGTACCGAACCGTGCCCAGTTCGGGAACCGGTCGCGCGACCACCCCTCGAGGAAGCGCGCAGCACCCGTTCACAACCGCGAGTCCGAGACCAGCGGCGGCAAAGGAGAGAATGAGCGGCCAACCGTCCGCCTCGATCGGCGCCGCAAGTTCACGACCGAGCCGCGCGATCGCACGCCCCACAAAATCGCGATGAGAACGCCCCGCCGGCGGAAGGATCAGCGGCTCATCCGCCAACGCAGCGAGCGACACCTTTCGGCGCTTTGCGAGTGGATGGGTTTTCTTCATCGCGACGACGAGCGGCGTTTCGAGTAGGTCGACGGCAAGCAGATCGCGTGGCACAAGGTCGACCACCGCTACCGCGAGATGGGCAGCGCCGGTGCGAACGGCATCACAGGCATCGGGCGCGCCGAGCGTACGCAGCTCGAGCTCTGCGGCATCCCGTCGATGAAATCGCGCGATCGCTGGGCCCAAAAGGTAGAGAAAGGAGCCCTCGCCCGCCGCGAGCACGACGCGGTCGCGATGGAGCTCTCCCTGAAGCTGCCCCGCGAAGCGAGCTGCGTGCGCGAGTGTTTCGCGCGCATACGCCGCCACCTTCTCGCCCGCGCGAGTGAGCGCGAGCTGACGACCCGAGCGCTCGTAGAGGGAAACCCCAAGACGCTCCCCGAGGCGCGCAACCCGTTCGTGGAGCGCAGGCTGCGAGAGACCGATCTGCTTTGCCGCGGCGGTGAAGTTCAGCGTTTCGGCAAACGCGGCGAACGCGCGGAGAAGCTCACCGTCTACTATCGAAATGGCCGATTGCATATCTTCAAATACTAATGGATACCGATAGCCAGTGCTTCCACGATTCCCGGTAGGAGGTGCGCATGACGCAGCGAACGAGCGAGCAATGGTGGTCCCGGGTAAAGACGAGCCGGGCTCTGCTTCACCACTGGCTCAACGACCAGTACCGCGGCGAAGCAACCGCCGCAGAGCGCATTGACGCGCTACGTCACCGATTTGCGACACCCGGTTCGCGGGCCGATCGCGTTCTCCGGGTCATCGCATCGCAGGAACGGCGCCACGCGGCTTGGGTCGCGGGGCTGCTGCGCGCCCGAGGGCTGTCGGTGGCGATCGACGACGTCCCTTCGCGCTACTGGGAAGCGACCCTCGGCGGGATCACGGACCTTGAAACCGGCGCTGCGGTCGGCGCCCACGCCGAGAAAATGCGTCTCGAGCGAATCGAAGTCATCGCCCGAGATACGAGCGCGCCCTCCGACATTCGTGACGTCTTCGCGCGCATCCTGCCGCAGGAACGATTTCACGAGCGGGCGTTTCGCTCCCTTTCCACGACGGCCGCGCTGCGAGCGACTTCGGCAGCTCACGCGCAGGGCCGAAACGCACTCGGTCTCGTTCCCTAACGTCAGGTCGTTCGGTGAACGGGGCCGGCGGCGTTCGCTCGATAGTCGTCGAGGGCCCACGTCACCGATGGAAACGCCAGCTCGGTCGGAATCTCGTCCCAGGCGAAGAGACGAACTTCCTGGCTCTCGGGTCCCGCTTCGATCGCCGGGGACGTCAGCGTCGCGCGAAAGAACATCTGCACCTGGCTGATGTGGCGAATCGTGTACACCGCGAAGAGCTCCGTGGTTTGAATCGTCGCGCGCGCTTCTTCCTCGGCCTCCCTGGCCGCTCCTTCCGCCGGTGATTCGCCCAGCTCGAGAAACCCCGCAGGCAGCGTCCAATGGCCCACCCGCGGCTCGATCGCTCGCTTGCAGAGCAGGACCTTGTCGTCCCATATCGCGACGCTCCCCACGACGATCTTAGGGTTCACGTAGTCGACAAAGCCGCACTGCTCGCAAACCCGTCGCTCGCGCTCATCACCCTCCGGGACCTTCGTCGAAAAGCGAATCGCCATGTCTCCGGTCTCGCTCATGCCGATGCGACGTTCAAGAGAGGATTTCGTGGCAGGATGCGCGCATGGCACGCCGCTCGATCGTTTTGGGGGTCCTTGCGCTCACCTTCGGCGTTCTCGGCACCGTCATGGAGCTCAACGACGACGGACCCATTCTCGTGGACACTCCGCTCCTGCGCGGACTGGAGGAAAGCCGGACCCCCAGCACCACGCGAGTGGTGCGTGCGATCACCAACCTTGGCGGCCACGAGGTCATGATCCCGCTTTGCATTGTCCTTACCCTCGCGGTCGGCTGGAAACGGCGACGCGCCGGCGTGTTCATGACGGTGGCCCTCCTCGGCTCCGCCGGGCTCAACGAAGTCTTCAAACGCCTCTTCGCGAGGCCCCGACCGACCGTCGTCGAACGCATCACCAGCCCGCGGGGTCTTTCGTTTCCCTCCGGTCATAGCCAAGCGACGATGGCGTTCGCCCTCACACTGGTTCTTGTCGTTTGGCGCGAGGCGCCACGCTATCGCCGAATCGCTCCCGCTCTCTTTCTCTTCCCTCTACTCGTCGGGGGGACGCGCGCGTATCTCGGCGTGCACTACCCGAGCGATATCGTCAGCGGCTGGTCTCTCGGCGCTTTTTGGGTCGTCCTCGCGGACACCTTCTACAGCCGCGCGAGCGACGACAAACCTAGCTCGAACTAGAGGCGAACCGGGCCACGCGGCTGCGCGGGCGGACGCCGGATCTGAATGCGGGACCGCTCTTCCGCCCGAATCAGATCGAGGTCGGTCACAACCGGAATCTGCGTGATGATCGTCCCGTCGTCCGGGTTTCGAACCACCATGGAGAGCCCTGTCGCAAAGCGAATCGCATGAAAGAGCACGACACTCTCTTCGAGGCTGAGCGCCAGAGTCACAAACTTTGCGTCCCGGGCCGCGCGCTGAGAGGCCGCGTTGTTGGCCGTGTTGCTGCTCCGCGCGGCTTCCTCGCCGGAGAGCGAACTCTGCCGGGTTCCGATCGCCATCACGAGGACGTTTTGCAGCAGCACCGTCGTAAGCGAGGGTGGCGGGACGACGATTCCGTTCGCGTCGGCGCGCCCGGTCGACCCCGGTCGCTCCGCGGTGAAGAGCACGTCCACCCGATCGCCCGTGGCGACCATCTTGCCGAAGTCCTTGCTGTCGATCTCAACGGTGAACGCACGAAGGCCGTCAGGCACGGAGTCGGAGAGGCCCTTGCGATCGCGTACGTCGGTGCCGACATCGTCCCAGGTCACCCAGTTGCCAATCTCGAGGCGTCGCTCGGACTGCGCGCCGAGGATCTGCTCAAGCTGCGCCGCGCGAACGTGACGATCTTCCACAAAACGGCGGGGCACCTGGCGATTGCCGAGCGCATCCCGGGTCACCGGGGATCCCGCGCGGATCTCCTGCAGTGCGACCAGCACACCAATCGTCTCGCCCCCCGAAGCCTTTCGTTCGAAGTGTTCGAGGTGAAGCGCGTAGAGCACGCCGCCAAGAATGGCGACGGCAAGGGCGGCAAACATGGTCGTGCGGTTCACGCCCTGGGAGCGTACTCGAACCGCGGCCTAAAATCGACGGTCACCCGCGGCGGTACATCGTGACGACACAGGCCCCTCCGAGGCCCAAATTGTGCTGGAGAGCGATTTTTGCGCCCTCGACCTGACGCTGCTCCGCCTGCCCGCGGAGGTGCCAGACCAGCTCGGCGCACTGGGCGAGCCCGGTGGCCCCGAGGGGATGGCCCTTGGAGAGGAGGCCGCCCGAAGGATTGGTCACGAAGCTCCCGCCGTAGGTGTTGTCGCCGTCCCAGATGAACTTCTCGGCTTCGCCCTCCGGGCAGAGGCCAAGGGCTTCGTAGGTGAGAAGCTCGTTCGCGGTGAAACAGTCGTGGAGTTCGACCACGTCCACGTCCTTTGGACCGATGCCAGCGGCTTCGTAGACCTTCGCCGCAGCGTCCTTCGCCATGCCGAAACCGACCATGTCGATCATCGAGCGCTCGAAGCTGTCGGGCTTGTCCGTCGTCATCGCCTGCGCCGCGATCCACACCGGATCGGAAACGCCGAGCTTCGCGGCAAACTCATCGGAGCAAAGGATCGCCGCTGCCGCACCGCAGGTTGGCGGGCAGCACTGAAAACGCGTCAGCGGATCGAAGACCTCCGGGCTCGCGAGGATCTCCTCGACGCTGAGCTCCTCCCGAAAGAGCGCGAAGGGATTCTTGGCGGCGTGCTTGCGCGCCTTCTCGCTGATCTTCGCAAAGGTCTCGCGCTTGGTGCCGTGCTTCCAGCGATACTCGCGACCCGCACCGCCAAACATCTGCGCAGCGGGAGGCGCTGGCGTGAAGCCCTGGACCTTCTGCATCACATCGGCGTGGAGCTCGAGGGGGTTGGCGCGGTCGTCCCACTTCGCGCCGAGGGCGCCCTTTTCCATCTTTTCGAAGCCGACCGCGAGCACGCACTCCGCCATGCCGCCGGCGACCGCCTGCTGCGCGAGCATCAGCGCGCTCGAGCCCGTCGAGCAGTTGTTGTTGACGTTGAAGACAGGAATGCCGCTGCGGCCCACCTCGTAAACGGCGCGCTGCCCGCAGGTCGAATCGCCGTACACGTACCCGGCGTAGGCTTGCTCGAGCTGCGTGAACTCGACGCCTCCGTCGGCCAGCGCCGCACGAATCGCCTTGCTCGCCATGACATGATAATCCTCGCTCTTTCCGGGCTTCTGGAAAGGCACCATGCCGACACCGACGACGTTTACTTTCTTCATCACTTCACCTTAGCAGTTCGAATTCAGGCCAGTTAGCGAGGCCAGTTAGCGAGGCCAGTTAGCGAGTCGGTCGAGCTAGCTCCGGAGCCAGCCGAGGTCGCGCGCGGCCGATACCTCGCCGTCGACGCGCAGCTTCCCCTGTTGAAAGAGCGCGCTCTCATCGGCGCCTTTCGCGAGCGCTTCGAGCGCTTCATCCTCGATGGTGATCGTGGTGTCCGCACCTTCGTAGATGCCGCTTCGCACGCTTCCTTCCGCGAGATCGACGAACCACGCGCCGTCCGGATCCACGACGAGAAACTGAATCTTGCCGCTGCCGGAGAGCTTTCCGGCAAGACCTTCGAAGAGTTTCGCGGCAACCGCTTCCCGGGCCGGCGTGGATGCTGCCGCGGCCGCTGCTGCTGCGCCTCCGCCTTCGGCTCTCGCCTTCATCGCGTCGGCGACATGCCGCTCTTCCACCTTCTGAAGGAAGGTGAGCTTCTGCGACGCCATGATGTCGCCACCGATCTTCAGCTCGCCGCCGAAGTACATTTTCTGCGGGTCCTTTTGGCCAGTGCACATCGCGAGAAAGTTCGCGTCGGTGAGCTCGAGGGTGCAGTCCGGCTTCTTGCTTTCCCCCGCCGCAACCGCCGCGTCCACGCAGTCCACGGTCCACACCGTGTTCGGGTCGGCGAGCTGAAACTGGAAGACTTTGCCGACCGCTTTCACCGCGTCGACGTTCTCCTTCATCCAGTTCGCGATGCCGCCGAAGATGTCCGCGCTCGTCGGGCCGCTCGGCGCTTCGCCCGCTTCACCGCCGCCGCCTTCGTTCATCGCCGCCTGGACATGCCGCGGTTCGACCTTCTTCAGAAAGGAGAGCTTCTGCGACGCCATGATGTTGCCGCCGATCTTCAGCTCGCCGCCGAAGTACATCTTCTGTGGATCTTTTTCGCCTTTGCACATCGCGACGAAATCCGCGTCCGTGAGCTCGAGGGTGCAGTCCGGCTTCGCGGTCTCGCCCGCACCGACCTTCACCTCGTTGGTGTCGATCGTCCACACGCTCTCCGGTGACGAAAGCTTGAACTGAAAGACCTTGCCGACGCGCGCTTCGCCCGGGCTCTCCTCCATCCAGATTTCGATCGCCCGAAAGATATCGGCGCTGGTCGGTCCGGACTTTGAAGGCGCGGACTTCGCGGGCGCGCCCTTCTTCTCGGCCTTCTTTTTCGGCTTCGCTTTCTTTTCCGGAATCGTCTCGTAGAGCTCGATCGCGGCGTTGGAGATCACGACCTCGTCGCGCTCCTTCACCTTCACCTGAAAGATGACTTCGTGGCCGTTCTTCCACATCTCGGTGACGAGCGTTTCGCCGGGAAACACCGACTTCGCGAAGCGCACCTTGATGCTCTTGAAGTAGCGCACGTCGCCGTCCGGCGCGGTCTTGCTGAGCACGTGCCGCGCCGCAAAACCAAAGCTGCAGAGGCCGTGGAGGATCGGCTTGTCGAACTTCATCGCCTGCGCGAAGGCCGGGTCCGCGTGGAGCGGGTTCCAGTCGCCGCTAAGACGGTAGAGAAGCGCCTGGTTTTCGTCGGTGGTTTCTTCGACCACAAAATCCGGCGCCCGCTCGGGCGGCTCGTTGACCTTGGCGCTCGGCC
>JBCDAA010000304.1:0-10936 GCA_039186435.1 Myxococcota bacterium
CTAGATCGCTCTTTGCTTAAACTGACCCCGCGCTCGCTTGTTCTCGCCGCCCCTCGCGGCGTTGCTCGTCTTGAAATACCACTGGTATTCCATCGACTTCGCGTCTTGCGAGGAACACCGAGCCCGGCGCGATCACGAGACAGTTTAAGCGACGAGCAATCTAGCGATCGAGGAAGGGGTAGCGCCAGTCCGTGGGGGGCGCGAGGTTTTCCTTGATCGACCGCGGGGAAACCCAGCGCAGGAGGTTCCACATCGCGCCGGCCTTGTCGTTGGTGCCGCTCGCTCGCGCACCGCCGAAAGGCTGCTGCCCTACCACCGCGCCAGTCGGCTTGTCGTTGAGGTAGAAGTTGCCCGCGGCGTTGCGAAGACGCGCAGCCGCCTTGGCGAGCACGGCGCGATCTCGCCCGAACACCGCGCCGGTCAGCGCGTAGGGAGACGTGCTGTCGACGAGGTCGAGCGTTTCCTCCCACTTCGCGTCGTCGTACACGAACGCTGTCACCACAGGCCCAAAGATCTCTTCCTGCATCAGGCGGTGTTTGGGATCGTCGACGCGGACGACCGTCGGATCGACGAAATAACCCACGTCGTTTTTGGCGCTTCCACCAAAGACCACCTCGGCGCTTTCCCTTGCCAGCGCCTGGTAGCCGGTGATCTTCTCGTAAGCGCGCGCATCGATCACGGCCCCCATGAAGTTGCGGTAATCCCGAACATCGCCCACGCGAACTTCCGCGAGCTCAGCGACCACTCGCTCCCGAAGCGCCCCCCACATCGACTTGGGAATGTAGAGACGCGAGGCCGCGGAACACTTCTGCCCCTGGTACTCGAAGGACCCCCGCACGATCGCGGTGGCTGCTTCCTCGACGTCGGCGCTCGGGTGGAACGCGATGAAGTCCTTTCCGCCGGTTTCTCCGATGATGCGAGGGAACGTTCGGTACTGGTCGAGCCGCTCCCCGACGCCCCGCCACAGCGACCGAAAGGTCCTCGTCGATCCAGTGAAATGAATGCCCGCGAGATGCTCGCTCGCAAGCGCGGCCTCTCCCTGCTCTGGGCCGTCGCCCGGAATCAGCTGAATCACACCATCGGGGAGACCTGCGGCGCGCAAGAGCTGAAGACCGTGCCAGACGCCTACCATCGACGTATTCGAAGGCTTCCAAAGAACCACGTTGCCCATCAATGCCGGCGCAGCGGCGATGTTGATGGCGATCGACAGGAAGTTAAAGGGGGTGACTGCAAGGACGAATCCTTCGAGCGGTCGGTAGTCGGTTCGGTTCCAGATTCCGGGCGACGAGATTGGCTGGACTTCGTAGATCTGCCGCGCGAACGCCACGTTGAAGCGAAAGAAGTCGATCAGCTCACAGGACGCGTCGATCTCGGCCTGATGGCAGGTCTTCGACTGACCGAGCATGCAGGCGGCGTTGATCCGCTGACGCCACGGACCCGCAAGAAGCTCGGCCGCGCGGAGAAAGATCGCGGCGCGATCTTCGAAGGACATGGCCGCCCACTCGGGGGCGACCTTGAGGGCACCCGCGATCGCGCGCTCAACATCGTCCGCCTTGGTCTGATGAAGGCGTCCGAGCACGTGCTGGTGCGCGTGCGGCATCACCACGTCGGTGAGCTCGCCGCTTCGCACTTCTTCGCCGTCGATCACGGCGGGGATGTCGAGCGTCTCACCGGCTATCGACGCGAGGGCCGCATCGAGTTTCGCCCGCTCGGGGGAGCCTGACGCGAAGTTGAGAACCGGTTCGTTCCGCGGAAGCGGAACGTCGAAGACGCCGTGGGTTGCCATGGGAGATCCATGCGCGTCCGGCGTAGCGAGGGCGTTGTTTTTCCTCACTCCGTGGAGAAAGGCGCGGAGGAGCGTTCACTCCGCGCCTTCGCCGCCCTCAAATGACGAAGCGAAATGCTTCCCCGTCGCTACGGGACGCCTGCTCGTCGCTCTCGGACACCTCCTCCTCGACCTCTTCGGCGGGCTCCTCCGCTTGCTCCTCCGCTTCCGGCGCAGCGTTGTTTTCCACGCCCTCGGGCGCGTCCTCGCCGAGATTGAACTCGACACGGCGGTTGTTCGCGCGGCCCTCTCGCGTGTCGTTGGTCTCGATGGGACGCGCCTCGCCGAAGCCGCGTGCACGCAGACGCTCCGCCGCAACTTCCTTTCGCACGAGGTACGCAACGACCGCCTCCGCCCGCCGCTGGCTGAGCTGAAGGTTGTAGTCGTCGTCCCCCCGGTCGTCGGTATGTCCCTCGACGCGAATCAAGGTGATCTCCGGATGCGCGTTCAACACGCGGGCGACGTTGTCCAAGAGGCGATTGCTGCGCGCGAGGATGCGGTCGCTATTGGTCCCGAAATACACCTTGTCGAGGATCTCAAGGCTGCCTTCGCGAATGACCACGCGCTGACGAGCTTGGCAACCCTGGTTCTCCGGCGTCCCGGCCTCGTCTGGACAGTTGTCGAGCCGGTCCACCACCGTGTCCCCGTCCCGATCGGTGTCGGGGCACCCGCCGTTCGCGAGGGGTCCCGCTTCACTCGGGCAGCGATCGGTCCCGTCCAGGATTCCGTCCCCGTCGTTGTCCGGGTCCGGGCAGCCGTTCTCGTCCTCGAACTCGTCGACATCCTCCGCCTGGAGCGGGCACTCGTCGTCCCCATCCAAGATCTGGTCGCCGTCGTTGTCGGGGTCCGGACAACCGTTCTCGTCCTCAAACTCGTCGGCGTCTTCCGCCTCCAGCGGACACTCATCGTCCCCGTCTGCCACGCCGTCGCCGTCGTTGTCGGGATCCGGACAACCGTTGTCGTCCTCAAATCCGTCCGCGTCCTCAGGCTCGCTCGGACACTCGTCCGTCGAATCCGGGATTCCGTCCCCGTCTTCGTCGCCATCGGTCGGTTCGGCTTCCTCGGTCGCCGTCGCCTCGCGCGGCTGCTCGTAGCCCACCGTGAAGATGACGCGGCCGTCGGGGGATCCGAACCCGCGGGTCACTCCAGCGCCACCCGCGAGTCCGATCGCGAACCCAGAGGGCGTGTGCACCTTGGCGCCCGCGGTCGCCTCGAGGGGCGTCTCCTCACGCGCGAAGAAATCACCGAACGCCGATTGCCCCCAAAGCTGGGCGTGAAGGTCGAGGCGAATCTTGCTGGGGTCCCGGTAGTCGCCGTAGAGGGGCGCGGTGATCCCGAGCCCAAAGGTGAGGGCGTCGCCGATCTCCACGTCCCCCGGAAGCACGACGTTGTCCGTGATTCGGGCACCGAGGTTACCGGTGATGCGAAGCAATCCGGGACGAAGCTCGAAAAGGAGCTCGGGGTGCACCGCGAGGAAGTCGTCGCCCCGGTACGCGCCGCCGCCCGTCGGAAAGGTCACCGTGAGCTGAGCACCGAGCCCGAAGAAATCGCCGCGCTCACCGAAGAGCCGCGCTCGCGCGCCGAGATAGATATCGCCGAGACCGCCGCCGTCCGCGAGGGAGATCCCTGTGGGAACCGGCCCACCTGACGCCTGGCCGTCGTCCCCTTCCATGAGGAAATGCACCGGAAGGCCCGCGAAGACCACGATTCGGTCGACGAGACCCAGCGAGAGCCCGAGCGTCCCCGTGAGCTGGTGCTCAACCACGGACGCTGTCTCCGTTTCGCGATCGCCGAGATCGACCTCGTAGACGAGCGGATCATTGGAGTAGTCGAGGTGAAGCTGCGCCCCGAAGCGGAGGTGCCCCTGATCGTCCGGGCGGCTGATCGCGAACCCGTCCTCGACCGTCTCGGACGCTCGAAACTGGTTGAGGGTCGCCGACTCCTGGGCTTGCACACCCGTCGTCAGAGCGATGCAGCCGATCCACGCACACGCCGAAATCCTTCGCAGCGAACTCATTCCTCGTCCTCTCTCCTCGCGGGGCCCGATACTGAGCATGGACCCTCACTTGAGACAAGGGCTTCCCGCGCTGTTGAGGCGTTCCCCGGAGCAATCCGCATGCCGAACGCTTTTTCGAAAACCCCCGCACGAAGTCACCGCGATCCGTAGGTCTCGGGCTACGGCCGTAGCGGCTCGCCCACGCCTCCGATGACGAACCATTCTCACTTCGGCGCTCAGAGCTCGGAGGCTTGGTCCGCCGCGCGCCGAAGTGTCTCGCGAGCCAGGCTGAGCGCTCGCTTCGTCGCCGCCCGGTCACCGAGAAGGCGGCGCCCCGCCCAGCGCTCATCAACACGGAGCACTCGATGGTAGCGATCCCAGGCAAAATGCAGGGGCGCCGGGCGGCCGTCGATTTCGAGCTGGACCACCACAGGCCAGATCTCGCGGAGTTCCCCATCCACCGAAACGGCGAGGGGGGACGTGAGAGGTTGAAACAAAACGCGCACTTCTTGGCTCCGGATGGTATTCCATCCTCATGGGGGTGTCGCTCGAAGAAAAAGTCGCGCGGCTCGAACTGCTTCACCGCGTCGGCGTCGCCCTAAGCGCAGAGACCAACAAGGACCGTCTCCTCGAGATGATTCTCTTGGAAGCCAAGAAGCTCTGCAATGCCGACGGGGGCACGCTCTACCTCCGTACCGACGCAGACACGCTTCGCTTCGCGATCGTGCACACCCACTCCCTCGGGATCGCGCTCGGCGGCACCACCGGAAAGCCGATCGACTTTCCGGAGATCCCCATGTTCGACCCGGAGTCGAACGAGCCAAACCGCTCGAACGTCGCGTCCTGCGCCGCGCTGATGCGCTCCTCGGTCAACATCCCGGACGCGTACGACGCGACCGGTTTCGACTTCTCTGGGACCAAGCGCTTCGACGCGCGAAACAAATACCGCTCGAAGTCGTTCCTGACGATCCCGCTCGTCAACGGGAAGTTCCGCGTCATTGGCGTGCTCCAACTCATCAACGCCCGCGATCCCGAAACGGACGAGGTCGTTCCCTTCGACACGGAAGAGCAGCGAATCGTCGAAGCGCTCGCCTCCCAGGCGGCGGTCGCCCTCGACAACCAAATGCTCCTCGAGGATCAGCGCCAGCTTCTCGAATCGTTCATTCAGATGATCGCCGCGGCGATCGACTCCAAGTCGCCGTACACCGGCGCCCACTGCGAGCGTGTCCCGGTGCTCACACTCATGCTCGCAGAAGCCGCGTGCAAGAGCGCGGAAGGCACCTTTGCCGAGTTCGATCTGAGCGAAGAGGAGTGGTACGAGCTCAAAATCGCCGCGTGGCTTCACGACTGTGGAAAGGTGACCACGCCCGTTCACGTGATGGACAAGGCGACGAAGCTCGAGACCATCTGGGACCGCATCGAGATGGTGCGCACGCGCTTCGCGGTCCTGGAGAGAGACGCGCGTATTCGAATGCTGGAAGCGAAAGCTGCCGGAGACGCGAACGCGGAAGCCCAGTTCGAGACGGAATCGGCGCAACTCCGCGAAGACCTCGCGTTTCTTGAACACGCCAACATGGGCAGCGAGTTTCTTCGCGACGAAGCCAAAGACCGCATTCGCGAGATCGCAAAGAGAACGTACGTCGAAGGCGGACAGCGTCGCCCGCTCATTACCGACGACGAGCTCAGCAATCTTCTGATCGCGCGCGGCACCCTCACCGAAGACGAACGCCTGATTATCAACGGTCATATGGTGCAGACCGTTCAGATGCTCGAGGCGCTCCCCTTTCCGCGCAACCTCCGACGCGTTCCGGAGTACGCCGGCGGGCACCACGAAAAGATGGACGGCGGCGGCTACCCGCGCGGCATCTACGCCGGCGACATGTCTCTGCCCGCGCGCATGATGGCGATCGCCGACGTCTTCGAAGCGCTCACCGCGCAGGATCGTCCGTACAAGAAGGGCAAGACGCTCTCGGAGTCGGTCCGCATCATGGGATTCATGAAGCGCGACAATCACCTCGACCCGAAGCTCCTCGATCTCTTCATCAAGTCGGGGGTCTATCGGGCTTACGCGGAGAAATACCTGCCGCCGCATCTCATCGACGACGTCGACGAAGAGGCGGTTCTCACGATCGAACCAAAGGCCTTTGAAGCGCCCGAGGACGACGTTCGCAAGCAGCGGTGGCGCGGCTTCTTGCCGCAGTACGAACCGCTTCGCACGTCGGTGATGGGAAACCTGACGCTGGATCACACCGACCCAGACCCCGATTGACGCGGCGAAACCTGCGACGTACACGAAGTCCATGAAGCACCTGGTTCTCGCGCTCGCGCTTTGTGGTTCCGCATTTGGTTGCAGCGGCGAAGAGGCCGCGCCGGCAGCCGCGGAGGGCGTCTATTCGACAACCGGGGAGATTCGTCAGCTCGGCGACGACGGCCGCGTTGATATCGCGCACGAGGAGATCCCGGATTTCATGCCCGCGATGACGATGCCTTTCTTCGGGGAGGCGTCGCAGCTCGAGGGACTGAGCAACGGCGACCGCGTTTCGTTTTCCTTTCGCGTGGACGAGGGTCGCCACGTGATCACGACGATTCAAAAGCAGTAGCTTAGGGGTCGCAGCCTTCCGGATCGTCGCAGCGCGTTTCGCAATCGCCCGAGTCGCAGCGAAACGTGCAGCTCGCGTTGTCGAGACAAAAGAACGCGCACTCGCCGCCCTCACAGCTGAAGTCGCAGGTCGCGTTGCCCGTGCAGCTCACGGTGCACTCCCCGCCTTCGCAGGTCCCGTCGCAGGAGGATCGCCCGTCGCAGAAGAAGTTGCAGGCTCCATCAGCGCAGTCGAACTCACACTCGTTTCCGCCGCCGCAGGAACCCCCCGATTCTTCCGCGCAGGCGAGGCAAAGCGCGAGCGCGATCAGCAGGCATCTCAGCGCCAATCGAGGACGACCTTCCCGCTCTTGCCGCTCCGCATCACGTCGAAGCCTTCCTGAAAGGCGTCGATCGGCAACCGGTGCGTGAGGAGGGGTGAGACGTCGAGGCCGCTCTGCAGCATCGACGCCATCTTGTACCAGGTCTCGAACATCTCGCGGCCGTAGATGCCTTTGAGGATCAAGCCTTTGAAGATCACCTGATTCCAGTCGATCACGAGATCGCTCGGTGGGATTCCGAGTAGGCCAATCCGGCCGCCGTGATTCATCGTGTCGAGCATGCTTTGAAACGCGCTGCCCACGCCGCTCATCTCCAGGCCGACGTCGAAGCCTTCGGTCATCCCGATGGAGGCCATGACGTCGGCGACGCTCTCGCGAGTGACATTGATCGCGCGCGTCGCCCCCATTTTGCGAGCCAGGTCGAGGCGGTAGTCGTTGATGTCGGTGACGACAACATGGCGCGCGCCCACGTGCTGGCAGATCGCCGCGGCCATGATGCCGATGGGTCCCGCGCCGGTGATCAGCACATCTTCGCCGACGAGATCAAAGCTCAGCGCGGTATGCGCCGCGTTGCCGAGGGGGTCGAGGTACGCCGCAATCTCATCGGGAATCGAGTCCGGAAGCTTGAAGGCGTTGATCGCCGGGAGCGACAGGTACTCCGCAAAGGCGCCGGGGCGGTTCACGCCAACGCCGACCGTGTTGCGACAAAGGTGGCGCTTGCCCGCGCGGCAGTTCCGGCAGTGGCCACAGGTGATGTGTCCTTCGCCGCTGACGCGGTCGCCAACCTCGAAGCCGCGGACGTGCGAACCCACGGCAGCAACGACGCCGGCGAACTCATGCCCGACCGTCATGGGCACGGGGATGGTCTGCTGGGCCCACGAGTCCCAGTTGTAGATGTGCACATCGGTGCCGCAGATGGCCGTCTGGCGAACGCGGATGAGGAGATCGTTCGGCCCGATGGTGGGCACTTCGACCTCGTCCATCCAGATCCCTTCGGCTCGCTCCTTCTTCACGAGCGCACGCATCGTTTTCGGGGCCATAAGGACTTCCTAGAGCACCCCGAGCTCGTTGCCCACTTCGGTGAACGCCGCGATGGCGCGCTCGAGATGCACCTTGTCGTGGCCGGCGCTCATCTGCGTGCGAATCCGGGCCTGGCCCTTCGGCACGACCGGGTAGGAAAAGCCGACCACGTAAATGCCGCGCGCGAGGAGCCGGTCCGCCATCTCGGAGGCGAGCTTTGCGTCCCCGAGCATGACCGGGATGATCGCGTGGTCGCCCGGGAGCAGTTTGAAGCCCGCCGCTTCCATGCCCTGTCGAAAGAACGCGGCGTTTTCCCAAAGCTTGGCACGCAGGGCGTCACCTTCCGTTTCGAGGAGGTCGAGCACCGCGATGGACGCATGCGCAATCACCGGCGCGAGGGTGTTGCTGAAGAGGTAGGGACGGCTTCGCTGCCGAAGCCAGCCGATGATCTCCTTGCGGCCGGAGGTGTACCCGCCCGACGCGCCGCCAAGGGCTTTGCCGAGGGTGCCGGTGATGATGTCGATGCGGCCAAGGCAGTCGAGCTTTTCGTGGGTCCCCTTTCCGTTCGGGCCGACAAAGCCGACGCCGTGGCAATCGTCGACGAACGTGATCGCGCCGTACTCGTCCGCGAGGTCGCAGATCGCGGGGAGATTCGCGTAGTAGCCGTCCATGGAAAAGACAGCGTCGGTCGCGATGACCTTGAAGCGCGCGTCTTTGGCTTCCTCGAGCTTGGCCCGGAGGTCGTCCATGTCGTTGTTCGCGTAGCGAAAGCGCTGCGCCTTGCACAGACGAATGCCGTCGATGATGGACGCGTGGTTGAGGGAGTCGCTGATGATCGCGTCCTCTTTGCCAAAGCAGGTTTCGAAGAAACCGCCGTTCGCGTCGAAACAGCTCGAGTAGAG
Source organism: Myxococcota bacterium (assembly GCA_039186435.1). GTDB lineage: Bacteria > Myxococcota_A > Polyangia > Polyangiales > Houyiibacteriaceae > JALVDI01. The sequence goes on from JBCDAA010000304.1 coordinate 8,663, forward strand.
GATCGTGTCTTCGGTCGCGAGGAACTTGCTGATGCGCGCTTCGAGGGTTTTGTGCACGCCCTGGGTGCCGCAGATAAAGCGCACCGAGGCCATCCCGAAGCCGTGTTCGGCCACGCCTTCTTTCGCCGCTTCGATCAGGCGCGGGTGGTTGGCGAGACCGAGGTAGTTGTTCGCGCAGAAGTTGATGACCTCGGCGCCGTCCTGCACACGAATTGCGGCCTGCTGTGGCGTGATGATGACGCGCTCGGCCTTGAAGAGTCCCTGGTCGTGAAGGGCCTCGGTTTCGGTCGCGAAGTGGTCGAGAAGCGCTTGGTGCATGGCGCCGGAGCGTACCTGGGTTTTCGCGCGTGCTCGCGTGAGGGAACGCTCGCGTCTTCGGTCGCGGGAAAAAATTCCACAGCTTCTGGAGCGAGGCGCGAAGCATCGGTGACGACGCGACCCTTCGAGCGCGGCGACCTCCCAGGAAAAACAGTCGCGAGAACCCATTGACACTTTGAGCGCCGTCTCGAATGGTCCCGGCGATGTCCTCCTCCCAGCGTCAGCCCCGCGCCCTCTACATGCTCTTCTTCGCCGAGATGTGGGAGCGCTTTTCCTTCTACGGAATGCGCGCGCTGCTCACGCTCTACCTCGTGCGGCAGCTCTTTTCCGACATGAACGAGCAGGGCGCCGACGCGAAGGCCAAGGGCATCTACGCGGCCTACGGCGCGCTCGTGTACGCGACGCCTTTCCTCGGCGGGATCATCGCGGACCGCGTTCTTGGCTACAAGCGCTCGGTGATGCTCGGCGCGGTGCTCATGGCGATCGGGCACTTCGTGATGGCGATCGAAACGGAGTTCATGCTCTACGTCGCCCTCGCCTTTCTCATCGCAGGCAACGGATTCTTCAAGCCGAATATCTCGTCGATGGTCGGTGGGCTTTACGAGAGCCGCAACGACCCGCGTCGGGATGGCGGCTTCACGATCTTCTACATGGGCATCAACCTCGGCGCCGGTGCTGCGCCACTGCTTTGCGGCTGGCTCGGTGAGACCTACGGCTGGGCGTGGGGCTTTGGCCTTGCCGGCGTCGGCATGCTCGCTGGCCTCGTCGTCTTCGGCATGGGCCAAGGCATGCTCGGAACCAACGGCGACGCGCCGAGCGCGCTCCTCAAGAAGAAGGTCGGGCCCCTCTCGATCGAGTGGCTCACCTACCTTGGCGCTTTCGCATCGGTCGTGCTCTTCGCGCTCCTCGTTCGCTACTTCCACGTCATGAGCTACGTGCTCACGCCCTTCGCCGTCGGCGTCATCCTGGTGATCCTCGGCTACGCGCTCAAGAGCGAAAAGGTGGTCCGGGAGCGGCTTTTCGTCGTCATCGTACTTCTCTTTTTCAGCACGCTCTTCTGGGCCTTCTTCGAGCAGGCCGGCTCTTCGCTCACGCTCTTCACGGATACCAACGTTGATCGCGGCGAGGTGCCCGCGTCGATCTTCCAGTCGGTCAATCCGACGTTCATCCTGCTCCTCGCGCCGCTTTTCAGCATGCTCTGGACCCGCCTCGGCAGCTCCGGCAAGGAACCCTCGACGCCGCTGAAGTTTGCCCTCGGCGTCGCGCAGCTCGGCGTTGGCTTTCTCGTCCTCGCCTGGTCTGCGAGCTTCGTCGCGGACGGCTCGGTCAACGTGATCGCCGACGGAGAGACCGTCACGCAGGCTGCCGCGGTGGTTCCGGTCATCTTCCTTCTCGGCGGCTACTTCTTTCACACCACCGGCGAGCTCTGCCTTTCCCCGGTCGGCCTCTCCATGGTGACCAAGCTTTCGCCGAAGAAGATCACCGCGATGGTGATGGGCGCCTGGTTCCTCAGCTCGGCGATGGCGCATCACGTGGCGGGCATCATCGCGCTCCTCATGACGCCGCCCGAGACCGGGAACAACCCCGGGCAGCTCGCGGTGGACCTCGGGGTGATCCAATCGGTCGGCGATCGCAGCCCGGAGCTTCTTCAGAGCTACGACAACCTCGCCAACTACCTCGACGTCTTCGGACAGCTCGGCTGGGTGGCGATCGGCGCGTCGGTCCTCTGCCTCGCGCTTGTGCCGCTCCTTAAGAAGTGGATGCACCTCGACGCCCCCGAAGAGATCGCCCCCGAACAGCCGTCGGACGAGCCGAAGACGTTCTAGGCCATGGCCTCGCGCGTCGAAGGAATCGATGTCGCTCGTGGACTCGCGAGCCTCATCATGATTCAGGGCCACGCCTATCACGGGTGGGTGGCCCCGGCGCATCACGAGGGCGCGTACGGGTTCACGCGAG
>JBCDAA010000305.1:0-10900 GCA_039186435.1 Myxococcota bacterium
CCCTCAGGGAGCGGTGAGCGCCTTCGCCAACCGTATACCCCGCATCCAAGCCTTGCCCTGACCGTCCGCAAACGAGTCGATGGCGTCCAGGGTTCCCAGCACGCTCACAGACTTTAGGCCGTGACGTTTCATCATCGCGATGAACGCTGACGGGTCGAGGTTCAGATCGCGAAGCGACACCGGAACCCGCTTCAACGTTCCGCTCGGTCCCCGCGCACGCACTTCACGACCCGTCCACGTCAAGAGCTCGAGATAGTCGACCAAGTGCATCGGCACGCGCACACGACGCGACCCTGACGGCACCTGATCCGCGAAGGGAGCCAAACCGGACGGCACTGGAGAAGTATCCGACGCCATGGCGGCATCGAGCTGGGCGATTCGTTTGGCGACCGACGTATGCTTCGACCCCTTCAGTGAGTTCGCGATGCCAGCACGCACAGGATTGAGATCCACGTACGCCATGCAGGTCAGCAGAGCAGCTTCATCAAGGAGCGGCTGACAGCGGAACCGACCCTCCCAGAAGTGACCCGTGCATTCGTCCTCCGCGTTAGCGCGGCGCGCGATGGACTCGTTCAAACAGCGCATCAGCCACGAGAGACTCCAGAGACGTTCTCGCCATGCTGCGACTCGCTCCTTTTTCTCCCGCGCCGAGAGCGTCTCAAGCTCCTTCGGCTTGCGGCCAAAGAGCTTTCCGTAGCGGCGGACAACCTCGCTCTCGCTCCACCGTTCCGCCCGATCGCGATCGACGCGCACCACGATGTGGAGGTGGTTCGACATCACCGCGTACGCGTGCAGATCCACCGCGAAAATCCGCGTCAACTCAAAGAGTCGCGCCTCGACCCACTCCCTTCGATACTCGAAGTCTTGGCCCGTATACGGGTCCTTCCCGCACAAAAACGCCCGGCGAACGCAACGCGACACCAGGTGGTAGTACGGCGTCGTATCGACATCCAAACGTTCCGAACGAAGCTGCGGCATACCCAACACCTACCCCACCCCGCGACGAAGTCAACTAAATAGCCAGGTTATTTTAATCTTTCCCTAGACCTTGCTGAGGCCGAGGTGTGCCGCCGCTTCGCCCGCGGCGGGATAGACCCGATTGACGTGTCCATAAAATAGCCTAGACCCGGTTGACGTGTCCATAAAATAGCCTGGCTACTCACGACCGGATGATGCGGTGGTTGGGTGGGAGTTCCGAGCGGTCGGTTGACGTGTCCATAAAATAGCCCGGCTATTTATGATTCGATGGTGGGACTCGGCGCGCTCGACCTTCGCCTTAGACCTTGCTGAGGCCGAGGTGTGCCGCCGCTTCGCCTGCGACGGGATAGACCTGCTCCGCCGGCGTTTCCAGGTCTTGGATCGGACGATCACGTTGCGCGATCACGACCGGCGTCATGTCCTCGATCCTCACGACGTCCGTTTCGACGTAACGGCGCACGGCGGAACCGCGGAGCCCGAGTTGAATCGCGCGGCGCTCCTCCTTGGCACCCCCCGGCGCGTGATCGGGATCCCACTGAAGCCGCACCGCCGAGGACTTGAGACGCCGCTTCCACTCCTCGCGCGTCGCGTAACGCTCCGATACGTAGCTCGAGTGCACGGCCTGCGCGAGATAGTCATCGAACGCCTCCCGGCGCAGGTAAATCGCAAGAACACGCTCCTGCCCTTCGCTGCGAGCCCAGTTCGACCGATACATCATCCAAAGAAAGTTCGGCTTTATCCACGTCATTCGATCCATCTTGAAGGGTCCGCCAAAGCGCTGATGTTCGAGTGCGTAGTCCGCGATCGCAGGGCGGTACGCCTGATAGACCACGACTGTGGTCGCATCGAAGTGCGCGAGGATGTGGCGGCCCGAAGAAGGCCAGCGATCGCGCTGCACGACATAGGACTCAAGCATCCGCGAGAACCTAAGACGGAAGCTCCCAGCGAGAAAGCCACGTGGGCGGCACGGCGCCAAGCTCCACGAAGAGTGTCGGGGTGATCGCGTCGTCGTCGAGCGTTTGCGCCTCCGCGAGCACCGCCCTGAGCCACGCGACCTCTTCCGCTTCCGCAAGGTCGGCGCTCGCCTGATCCGACCCGGCCACACTGGTGTTGAACCCCGCATAGATCGCAACATCGATCAGATGATGCGCGACATTCCTCGCCGCCTCCCAGCCGCGCGTTAGCGTTGCAACAGCCTCCACCATCACGCGGAGGGTGTAGTTGAACTCGACATCCTGAAGCTCCGCGGCTTGCGCCTGTGCCTGCCGGATGCGGCGAAAAACGTCCTCGTGGGCCCGCGACGACACGTTCTCCCCGCAGGCAAAGCGCGTCACGAGCGCCAGCGCCTCCTTGGCGAGCACCGGACTGCGATCATCGTCGTAGAGGACGTCCATCACGCGCCGACCCGCCGCGGCCGCGAGCGCACTTCGCATTCGCGCACTCAGTTGCGGCAGCACTGCGTTCAGCTCTTCGTCGATCTTCAGCACAGGACGTCCACCGGCGATCGCACTTCGCATTCGCGCACTCAGGCGGCACTGCATTCAGCTCGTCGTCGATCTTCAGCACAGCCTATCATTCACAGCAGCCCATCATTGACAGCAGCCCCATCATTCACAGCAGCCCGCCCATCGTTCAAGCCGTAGCAAGCGGAGTGAGGCGATCCACAGAGCACGCAAACCACGTTTCTTAACGGGGCACGGAGGCGACAACGCAACCCCGGAATGAACGAGCACAACGCGGTCGCGGGTCGACTCTCCAGCTCCTCGTGATAGCTCTCATCCTTCGCCCTGGACACTCGATGCAGACCATTGACAACGACCTTCCCGCGCACAGCGTCGAATCCGTGATGCAGGAACTCAACCTGGAGGGGAGCACGCACCCGCCGCGCATCCTCCTCCTCTACGGATCACTGCGCGCCGAGTCCTACAGCCGGCTGCTCGCGCTGGAAGTCGAGCGGGTGTTGAAGGCCTTTGGCGCGGAGACCCGCGTCTTTCACCCGCACAAACTTCCCGTCTTCGACCGCACCTCCCACGACCACCCCGAAGTGCAGGCGCTTCGCAAACTCAGCGTCTGGAGCGAAGCGCACGTCTGGATCTCCCCCGAGCAACACGGGAGCATGACCGCCGCGTTCAAGAACCAAATCGACTGGCTTCCTCTTTCGGATGGGGCGGTTCGACCCACGCAAGGACGCTGCCTTGCGGTGATGCAGGTCTGCGGCGGATCTCAGAGCTTCAACACCGTCAATCAGCTACGGGTCTTGGGCCGCTGGATGCGCATGTTCACGATCCCCAACCAGTCGTCGGTCGCGAAAGCCTGGCAGGAATTCGAGGACGGACGCATGAAGCCCAGCTCCTTTCGCGAGCGCGTGGTCGACGTCGCGGAGGAGCTTTTTCGATTTACGATCCTGCTTCGCGATCGCAGCGCCGCGCTGACCACACGCGCGAGTGAAGAAAAGCAAAAGCGCGAAAAGGGACGCCTCGACAAAGGTCTCGGTGTGTGAGCACGACCTGGAAAGGCGCGAACGTCCGGTCAGCAAACGACGGCAGCGTCCCAAACGAAGCTTCTGATAGGTCGGAAAGGCTCACCTTTTCACGCGGCGTAGGCCGGGCACCCTTCGCCCTCGCAAGAAGGTTTGGTAAGTGTGGGAATGCGCTTTGCCTTCCTCCTCGCGGTACTCGTGGGCTGCGGCGACGACTCGGGCGTCGTCACGGACGCAGGACCCGGAACCGATGCGGCCGTCAACGTCGACTCTGCAGTGGCCACCGACAGCGGTACGCCTCCGGACAGCGGCGGGACCGACAGCGCACTCCCCGACGTCGGCGTGGACGTGCCGCCCGGTTGCACGCCGGCGTTCGCCGCTGGCACGAACACACAGTCGATCGCCTTTGGTGGAAGCGACCGCGAGTATGTCCTGCACGTACCCGCCACCTTGAGCGCTGGCGCGGCCCTCGTGATCGATCTTCACGGCTTCACCGAGTCGCCCAATCGCCAAGACGGACGAAGCGGAATGCGCGCCAAAGCCGACGCGGAGGGCTTTCTCCTGGTGCAACCGCGCGGTGAAGGAAACTCCTGGAACGCCGGCGCATGCTGCGGTCGCGCCAACGACAACGACGTCGAGTTCATGCGGGCGATCGTGAACGAGGTGGCGGACGCGGGCTGCGTGGATCGGAGCCGCGTGTACGCCACCGGCATGTCGAACGGTGGCTTTCTCGCTCATCGAATCGCGTGCGAGGGCTCGGACTTCGTCGCCGCGATCGCACCCGTCGCGGGCGTCCTTGGCATCGACGAGTCGGCCTGTAGTCCGGGCCGCCCAGTTCCGGTCATGCACTTTCACGGAACGTCCGATCTGATAGTGCCCTTCAACGGCAACGTATTCCTGAGCTACCCGAGCGTGGAAGACACCATCGCGTTTTGGCGCACCACCAACGGCTGCGGCGGCGACTCCTCCTCCATGTCGGTCGGCAGCACCGAATGCGAAACCTGGGCGAGCTGCTCCGCGGCGAGCGAAGTCGTCCTCTGCACCACCTCTGGGTTTGGGCACGACTGGCCGGACGGCGGCGGCAACATCAACGCCACCGACGCGATGTGGGACTTCTTTCAGCGCCATCGGCTGCCCTGACGCGCAGGCCTTCGAACGCCCGGATTCCCGGAAACGCGGGCCCGATCGCAGAACGCCCTTTGACACGAACGCTTCCTGAGTGGGAGTCAGGGGCATGGCAACGACCAATCGACATGTGCTCGTCGCTGGGGGCACCAGTGGCATCAACCTCGGCATCGCGGAAGCCTTCGCAAAACACGGCGATCGCGTATCGGTGTTTAGCCGCTCGCAGGACAAGGTGGACGCCGCCGTCAAAACGCTTTCGGCGCACGGCGTAAGCGCGCACGGCGGCACGGCCGACGTTCGTGATCCGGAAGCGGTTCAGGCCGTCCTGAAAGACGCCGTCGAAGCTCACGGCAAGATCGATGTGCTCGTCAGCGGCGCCGCCGGCAACTTTCTGGCGCCGGCCGTCGCACTCTCCTCGAACGCTTTCGGGTCCGTCGTCGGCATCGATCTCAACGGCACGTTTCATGTGCTTCGCTTCGCCTTTGCGCACTTGAACAAACCCGGCGCCTCCATCCTCAACATCTCGGCGCCCCAGGCGTTTCTACCGATGGTCGCCCAAAGCCACGTCTGCGCCGCCAAGGCTGGCGTGGACATGCTGACAAAAACCCTCGCGATGGAGTGGGGTCCCGCAGGCGTTCGCGTGAACTCGCTCGTCCCCGGTCCCATCGACGGAACGGAAGGCATGAAGCGTCTCGCCGACCCCAAGGCAAAGGAACGCCTCGCCAAGACCGTGCCGCTGCAGCGACTCGGTACGCCCGAAGACTGCGCGGACGTGGCGCTCTTTCTCGCCTCGGACGCCGCCCGCTACGTTAGTGGCGCCATCGTGCCCGTGGACGGCGGCTGGTCCCTCGGCGGCGCGAGCATCGCCATGGCGCAGATGATGGGCGGCAAATAAGCAGCCTCCAGCGACTCCCAAACAGCCGCTTTCGTCGCGCGTCGGCTTCCCGTATCGTTCTGGGATGAGGTTAATCGCTGCTGTCCTGATGTTCGGAACGGCATGCGGAGCCCCCGAAGCCGAGACGGGACACGTCGAAACCGCGCTCGCGGGCGACGCCCCGGAAGACGACGGCCACCCTGAAGTCGGCCTTCTCCTCTTCGATCAGTCGGGGGAAGGCCGCCAGGATGGCGTCTGCACCGGCACACTGATCACGCCCCGCACGATTCTGACCGCGGCCCATTGCCTCAACATGGACCGCACCGCCTACGGAATCACCGAAACGCTCACGCAGGTGCCGGTCGAACGCATGGTGGTTCACCCAATGTACGACCCCGCGCGAATCTGGGAGTACGACATTGGCCTGGCGTTTCTCGGAGGCGACTTGGTCGCACCGACCGCAACGCTCACCGACGCCGCACCCCGCGTTGGGGACGAGGTCACGCTCGTCGGCGTTGGCGAAACCTCGCGCGGCGAAGGGGACGAGGGCACCAAGCGGATCGGCGTCAACGACATCGCGGAAGTCGAGGACCTCTACTTCGAAACCATGGGCGCCGCAGACGGCGAAGCCAACGGCTGCAATGGCGATTCGGGCGGACCGGTGTTCGTGGAGCGGGGTGAAGAGGAAGTGATCGTCGGAATCATGAGCTTCGTCCCCGGCCTCGGAGGGCCCGGCTGCGGCCCGCGCATGTGGAGCACGCGCGTCGATCTCTACCTCGACTGGATCTTGGAAGAAGCGGAGGGCGACGTGCGCATCATCGATCTGCGCGCGCCGGACCTGCGCTTTGCCACACCGACCGATGGCGCGCGCGTCGACGAAATGTTCGAGGTGTCGCTCGAGGCCACCGACACCAACGGCATTGCGATGATCGCCCTCGAAGTCGACGGGGCCATGCAGCGCGCGTGGAGCGCGCCGCCCTACACGCATTCCCTCACGCTAACGCCGGGTCGCCACGAGCTTCGCGCGATCGCGGACGACCCGTCGGAGAACCGTGCCGAGGTGATGATCGAAGTGATCGTTCCCGATCCCTCCATGCCCGACGCCGGTTTTGACGCGGGGGGCACGGACGCGGCGATCCCCGATGCGGGTGCGATCGACGCGACGATGATGTCGATGTCCGGCGGCGGCGGATGTCAGACCATCTCGGGGAGTCCCACTCCTTACGCGACGTCACTCGGACTGATTTTCCTGTTTCTTCGCCGACGACGCAGTCTCCCCAATTCGGGTGAAGGCCGGCGCTGAGTACAAACTGACGCGTGTGACAAACGCGACTTTGGTCACTTCTATCCATGGACCGCGTTGCAGTCGTTCGTCAACAATCGGCGCATGCGCCTCGACCGCCACGACATGCTCCCGGTCATTCTCCCCGGCCGGCCGCGTCACGGCGGTCGCTTTGTTCAAGACACGCGCATCACCGCAGAAGTCTGGCTTGCCCTCGGTCGCAACGAGAGCGGACCGACCGACCTGCTGCTGAATCCTGAAAAGGAGGAAGCGCCACGGGACATCGTCGCGTCCATCGACGAGCGCTTTACGAAAACGCCGATCGACATCGCGTTCAACGAAACCGAAGCGGTCGCCACTCTCACCTTGGAACAGCTCGTTCAGGGCATCCTCCCGATGACGCACTGGTGGGCGGATCTCTGGGAAGGCAAAGCGCTCTCCCTCGACTGGAAAGAAGTCGAAAAGGTGGTTCGTCCAAGCGATATCGACCGCGGCGCCTTTTCGCCCGACCTGCTCTGGCTCCTCCGGATCGTCGCACTCCTGGCGTGGGCAAAGGGCGCGACGCGGATCCCGAAGGCCGGTCCGGCCCGAGGTCCACTCACCAAGGCACTTCGCAAGGTGCTCAGTCCCGCCCTGAAGATCGCACCCACCCGCAAGGTCTACCGCGTCAACCTGAACCGCGATGCCGTCGCGGCAATGCGACTCTCGGTTCCGACCGTAAAGGCGGACGCCGCCATCCGGCTCTTCGAAATCCGCTGCAACAAGATCCGCTGGGCTGTGCTGGACAGCGGCATCGACGCCAAGGCCCCGAGCTTTCTTCGCGACGGCGACGGGCCCTGGAAGAGGCGCTCCCGTGTTCGGCGGACCTATGATTTTCGCCGCCTGCGGGATCTCTTTCGCGCAGCGCGAGCCGGCGAGCTCGACGAGTTCTCCCCCGAGGACGCCGCCACGCTCCAGCGCACGGTCTCGCGCGGCGGCGCCATCGACTGGAGCGGGATCGAGCCCTTTCTCGAGGTGCCTCACGACGACGACTACACGGCGCCAAGCTATCCGCACGGTACACAGGTTGCCGCGGTCCTCGGCGGCGACCTCGAAAGCGACGAGGGACGCGTCGCTGGCGTCTGCCCCGACATCGAGCTCTGGGATCTACGGGTCCTCGACGAAAACGGCGAAGGCAAAGAGTTCGACATTCTCGCCGCGCTTCAGTTCCTTCGTTTCAAGAACGCGCAGCGCGGCACCTTCGTCGTGCACGGCGCAAACCTAAGCCTCTCCCTCGAGCACGACGTCGTCGGCTACGGCTGTGGGCATACGCCGGTCTGCCGCGAAGCATCGCGCCTCGTCGGCTCGGGCGTCGTGGTCGTCGCTGCCGCCGGGAACAACGGCTACGTCGAGCGCGAACGAACCGCCAGCGGGGTTGCTACCTATCGTGACTCGAGCATCACCGATCCCGGAAACGCCGCAGACGTGATCACCGTCGGCAGCACGCATCGAACGCGTCCACACACGTATGGCGTCAGCTACTTCTCGAGTCGCGGGCCCACCGGCGATGGACGCATCAAACCGGACCTCGTCGCCCCTGGAGAAAAACTCGAAGTCCCAAGCCTCGACGGCGAATTTTCAAACGCCAACGGGACAAGCCTGGCCGCCCCGCACGTCTCCGGTGCAGCAGCGCTCCTCATGGCGCGCCATCGTGAACTGATCGGCGACCCGGCGCGGGTCAAACGCGCGCTGTGCGAAACGGCAACCGATCTCGGGCGTGATCGCTACGTGCAGGGGCACGGGTTGGTGGACGTTCTGCGCGCGATTCAATCGCTCTAAGAGACTCAACAGCGAAATCGAGGGGGTTCGATGGGTAAGGTATTTGGGCTCGAAATTCTTCAGGCCTTTCACGGGGACTGCTTGCTGCTCCACCACGGCACCGACGACGGCGTGGATGTGATGGTCGTCGATGGCGGCCCGACGAAGACGTACAAGAAACACCTAAGGCCTCGGCTCCTCGAGCTGCGTGACTCCCGCGTCGGTGATCAAACCTTCAACATCGAGGTCATGGTCAGCCACGCGGACGGCGACCACATTCAGGGCATTATCGAACTGGCCGAAGAGATTGAAGAACGCTTCGACGATGGCGACGAGCCGCTGCTCGACATCTTCGACCTCTGGCACAACTCTTTCGACGACGTCTTCGGCAACGCGGCATCGAAGATCGCCGCGGCCCTCTCCCAGCCGAACAGTTTCGGCACCGCCGTGGCCGCCTCCCACCACGGCGGCGCGTTTGCGGCATCAATCAAAGAGGGGCGCACGCTCCGGCGCATCGCCAACCGCATGGGCTGGTCCGTCAACCAGCCGCTCGGGGTCATCCGCAACGACATGGACGCGGTGGCGTACGGCGACGGCCTCACGCTCACGGTGGTTGGTCCCCTCGCCCATCGCTACGAGGCGCTTCACGAAAAGTGGGACAAAGAGGTGAAGAAGCACGGGTGGAGTAGCGGGGATGCCGCCGCCGCGTCCCGGCGGTTCGATACCTCCGTCACCAACCTCAGCAGCATCGTCTGCATGGCCGAGATGGGCGGCAAGTCGATCCTCCTCACCGGCGACGCCCGCGGCGACGACATCGTCGAAGGCCTCGAGTCGCTCGGCTACCTCGACCCGGGCGGTTCCATGACGGTTGACGTCCTCAAGGTTCCCCACCACGGAAGCGACCGAAACGTCAGCACCGAGTTCTTTCGCCGCGTGAAAGCCAAGAACTACGTTATCAGCGGCGACGGTTCCCACCACAACCCCGACGAGACGACCCTCGACATGATCGTGCGCGCGCGTGGTCACAAGGCTCGGTACACCGTTCACATGACCAATCGCACGGGGAAGTTCAACCTCGGCGACAGCATCGGAAGCTGGCTCTCGCGGCGCCCGAGCAACGCGAAATGGAAGGCGAGCTTCGGGCCGACCATCATCGACCTGGTCGGAAGCGTCGACGACTGACCGCTCACGCAGATCGAAAAGGTGTGCGATGCTCCGCGCGTGCAGCGCACGCTTCTTCTTCTTCTTTTCGCCTGTTCCTCCGACCCTCGCCCTCGACTCCCCGACGGAGCCATGCGCGACACGGGCGTGGCCGACAGCGGCGCAGGAACCGACGCCACAATCATGGACGCAGGCGGTGATGCCGGTGCGGCCGACAGCGCGGTCGATAGTGCCGCTGATGGAGCGGTCGAGAGCGACGCAGCCATCGACGCGGGAAGCGACGCCAACCTCGACGCCGGACCGCCCGAAGTGCCTGGCCCGGGCGATCTCGTGGTCGTCGAAATCCAGGGCAACCCGCAGCGCGCCAACGATGAGGAAGCGGAGTACATCGAACTTCAAAACGTGAGCGGACGCCCCCTCGACTTGAACGGAGTGACCCTCGCGCATCGCAACTTCACCGGAGGCGACCCTCCTTCGGCCGGCTCGGATGTCATCGACCGGTCGATCATCGTGGCGCCCGGCGCTCGCGTGCTTCTCACCCGAAGCGCCGGCGGATTCTTTGGCGGCGCGGAAGCGGACTTCGTCTACGACGGGTTTGTCTTCAGTAACGGTGACTCGGATCTCAACCGTCTGCGCGTCTTGGTCCCCGGCTGGGACGGAACCGAACCGCCCGCGCCCGCGGACCTCATCGACGAAGTGCGCCTTGAGGCCGGACGGTTCGACAACGCCCTTCGAGGTCGCGCGTTTCAGCTGAATCCCAGCGCCGGCGCACCGGCGAGCGAACTCAACGACGACGACAGCAACTGGTGCCATAGCGCCGAAACCGACGACCTCGAATACCGCGGAAGCAACTGGGGAACACCGGGCGAAACCAACCGCTGCGGTTGACGTTCACGTCTTCTTGGACGACCGGCGTCTTCTTGAACGACCGGCGTCTTCTTGAACGAACCGTCCCCTGGAAGGGACGCGAACAATGCGTTCCGCGCTTTTGCGCAACGTCGCCCCTTGTGATTTGCCCGCGCGGCCCCAGATTTTAATTCCAGGAGGTCGCGATGGGTCTTCGGCTTCTCCTTGCTCTCGGCATTGCGCTTGGAGCCACGGCAGGCGTGAGCGCGCAGAATACGCGCGGCGCAGAATCGGAATCTTCGGAGCGCGCTTTAGAGAGCTCCGAGCGCCAGCGTTCCGAGCGCCAGCGTTCCGAGCG
>JBCDAA010000306.1:0-10874 GCA_039186435.1 Myxococcota bacterium
CGGTTTTTCGGACACGGGTACTATGCTCGTCGTCGCTACCGACGAGACCGTCGAGCGTTGGCGTCGAGTACCCGCGAAGGCTGGCGCGACAGGGACGTCGACTAGGCACCCTCTCGAGACTTGGGGCGCTCGATTCGATCCGCCCGGTGGGGCGGAAGAGGATGGCTGAGCGGTCACGTTCGCTTTCGAGTGGCGGGAGTTCCGGAAGGGGACGTACAGCTTGCGCTTTAGTGCGGCGGTACGTAGCTAAGAATACGCCTAGTAGCCGACGTAACTTAGAGATGCGAGCCCTGACGAATCGGCGAACTGAGTATTGATCTCGTGCGGGTAGCGGATAGTATTTTCGTTGATGGCTCGTCTCGAAACCGTGGTCTTTGCACTCAGTGTATTTCTTTTTGCCTGCGACAGCGGTTGCCCGACGGGCACTGAAGACTGTGCCGGTTCATGCGTCGAACTCGGTACTACGGAGAACTGCCTTGGCTGTGGTGATTCATGCATCGAAGGCGGGGTCTGCCGGCCTTTTGGTTGCTGGTGCCCGGATAGTTTCTCCGAGTGTGATTCGCGATGCGTCGACAGAAGATCAGACCCAGAGAATTGTGGTGCCTGCGGAATGAACTGTGGAGAGTTCGCCTGCGTAGCGGGTGAGTGCGTCTGCCCTGACCCGTCACACACCTTCTGCGACGGTCTTTGTGTTGATCTTCAAACCTCGCTCACGGCGTGCGGCTCGTGTGGTGTCGTCTGTGCCCCAGGAGAGAGCTGCTTTGATGGGGTGTGTGGTTGTCCAACCGGCCAACGACTTTGCGGCGACGAATGCCGGGTTACCTCGGGCTTCGATCGAACCAACTGCGGCGGGTGCGATGTAACCTGTGCGGCAGGAAGGGTTTGCGATATGGGTCGATGCCTTTGCCAGCCCGGACTGGATCGATGCGCAGGAGCCTGTATCAACCTGATGACGGACGCAGTGAACTGTGGCTCGTGTGGGCGGTCTTGCGATACGCGGGCAGGACATCGATGCGCAGGGGGCGTTTGTGGGCCCACGTTCGCGTGGATGGTCGGGATCGATGCTGAAGATAGCCCGTTTGCGGACGGACAGCGGAACGTGTCGGTTGCCGTGGAAGAAGCAACCAACCGTGTCTTTGTTGCCTACTCGGACGCGGCGAGCTTCAACTCGACCATTACTACGGTTGCGTTTGAAGCAGATGGTTCTGAGATCTGGCGTCGTGAGATAGGTACCTACTCGCGTGACACTGAGCCGGTCGCCATGGATGTCGCCGCAGGGCGTGTTGCCTTGGCAATTACCGATGGGGTGGGGGTCTCGTGGACGGTATTGGTTCGTGCGGCTGATGGCGAGGTGACGAACCGGCTGGCGTTGGGTCGGGCGACGACCGATCTTGCAATGGACGACGAGGGCGGTCTCATTGTGGTCGGCGAATATCGGGGCGGCTTCTCAGTGGGCGAGACGACGTTCCCGTCGGTTACGTGGGAAAATATCTACGTTTTGCGTTTCGATGCGGCAGTTGAGCCGGTGTTCGGTTTCTCGTTGGGGAATCCAGGTGTGAGTGACAAGGAACCCGCTGTCGGACTCGCGGAGGATGGCTCCTTTTATGTGGCCGCGGCTACAGGGGGACTTCCGTTCACCCGTGATGGGCAGACATTCCCGGGGCAGGGTTGGTTGGCTGCGTTCGATCCGGAGGGGACGACCCGCTGGGTGGACGGGGCGTCTCTCGACGGTGTTCAGGACATCGTCGTAGCGTCGACAAGAGTCCTGCTGCTCGCCGCCGCTGACCGAGGTTCCGTTGCGGGATTTGATCTCTCCAATGAAACGTTTGTCGCGGGATGGACGCTCAGTGGGGACCCGAGCTCTATGAGTACTCTCAACCGCTTTCCTGTTGATGAAGGTGGCCTCGCTGCAAACGGTCTTCGGGTTTACCTTAGCGCGCCCGGAAGGATCGGATTTACGTTCGGTGGTCTATCCATCGACGGCGTCGCGAGTACAGATTCAATGGTCGCGTCCATGCTTGCTACCGGAGCTCCTTCTTGGCTGATGCGTCTTAACGCAAGTCGAGACAGCGAGGCACACGACGTCGCGGCGTCGGCTGATTTTGTTGTAGTTGCCGGTCGATACACTGGACGGCTAGATGTGCCCGGTATTTCGCTTCCGGCTGGGACAGCCGGTTCGGTATTCGTTGCGCGTATCGATATCTAGATTGCTCGTCGCTTGAACTTCGTAGCGAACTCGATTCGATCCATCCGGCGGGCTGGAAGACGAGGGCGGCTGACTCGACCTGCATTTGGCGTTCGCGAAAGCCCGTGCACGCTGACAGCTGCATCTTCGCAGCCTGCTTCCTCTCCGACCGATCGACGTTAAAGATGTGACACCTTGCACTCCCCGAAACAGAGATCATTCAACAATACTCGGCATCGACATTGCATGTGGAGGTCGGTGTGTTTCGCGTACTTCTCTTTTTGGCTATTGGTTGTGCGACAAGTAACGAACACGACTGCATTGAAGAAGCGCTGTTTTCGAAAGCCGACCTATCGGGGGTATGGCTACATCAGGCAGAGATTGTTGACGCGAGTACGGATCTCCTTGGGGCGCGCATGTCTGCCGGGCGACTACGATGGGACTTCGACGAGTTCTTTGTCTACATGTACGAAAATGTTGAGGATGTCAGTGGCGCGGAGCCCGCGCTGGCGTTCTCGGTCGATGCCCACCTGTCGCGAGACCACCGTGGCTGCGTTGTTGATACCGAGCTGGCGTGGTTCGAACAGAACGACATAGCGGTCGACCTCGAGACCGAGCATGTAGGTCGATCGATCGCGCCTGCGGGCGTTCTGAGTTGGGAGCCTATTGCCCTATGGGGTGCAACCGCAGATCTTGCTCCAGAAGGGGAGCCGGCCTTCGAGTATGACGAGGCAGGTAGGCTAGAACGGCTGGTATTCTCGACGATCTATCTGGCTCGGGGTTGCCCAACTTGCCCAGTAGACTACGTCACGGTTGAGCATGTCTTGGCTCGCGAGCCCTAGCTACCTGGCCTGAAACGTCCATGCTGCTTCAGGATCTCGGAACGTGTCACATAGGTCACAAACCGAACCGTGTTGACACGTGCTGCGCGAGTTTTACGCCGGCAGGATTGCGAAGCGTTCGACCTCCGTCTGTCGGTCTGAGCGCGGCCGTCTTTGTCACCTCGATGTCGCACGTTTGACGCCCCGTAGCGTCATGCCTTCGCGACAACACGCTCGGTTACCGACTGACCTCCGGTCGGCAGAGGGACAAATCATGAAGCTTAGTGGCAAATGGATTCTCATCGGCTTGCTCAGCGGCGCGCTTAGCGTTGCGGGCTGTGGCGACGACGACGGCGGCGGCGGCGGAACGGACTCCGGCCCCGGCACGGACAGCGGTGGTGGCGACGACGACGCAGGTGGCGGAGACGACGACGCCGGCCCGATGCGCACCGAGGTCATGGTCGACAGCAACATCACGTCGGACACCACCTGGACCGCCGACAACATCTACATCCTCAACGCGCAGATCTTCGTGACGGGCGCCGAGCTCACCATCATGCCCGGCACCGAGATCCGCGGTGCGAACGACAGCAACGTGCTCGTCGTCACCACCACCGGCACCATCAACGCCGTGGGCACGGCGGACGATCCCATCGTCTTCACCTCGACCAACCCCGAAGGAGCTCGCCAGCCGAGCGATTGGGGCGGCGTGGTCCTTCTTGGACGCGCGACCATCAACGTCACCGACGGTGGCGGCGGCACGAACACCGTTGAGGGTCTTCCTCCCGATGCGGAGCTCGGCGAGTACGGCGGCACGGACGACAGCCACAACTGCGGCACGATGCGCTATGTCCGCATCGAGTACGCCGGCTTCGAGTTCGCCGACAACAAGGAGTTCAACGGCCTGACGGTCGCCGGCTGCGGCAGCGACACCACCCTTGAGTTCATCCAGGTCCACGCGGGTAGCGACGACGGCATCGAGTTCTTTGGCGGCAGCGCCGACCTCAAGTGGGCCGTCATCACCCGCGCGCAGGACGACTCCCTCGACACCGACGAGGGCTACAGCGGCCGCATTCAGTTCCTCATCGTCATGCAGGATTTGGGCGGCGACGAGGGCATGGAAGCCGACAACCTCGAGGACTTCGAGAACAACACGCCGCGCTCCAACCCCACCATCTACAACGGCACCTGGATCAGCGGTGGCGGTGACGGACAGAAGGGCCTTCGCCTTCGCCGCGGCACCGCCGGCACGATCGCCAACAGCATCATCTACAACGCCATGATGGATGACTGCATCGAGGTGAAGGACAACGAGACGGTTGAGCAGGCCAACTCCGGCGCGCTCACTATCACGAACAACATGCTCTTCAACTGCGGCAACGGCGAAGTGGGCATCAACGTCGAGCCCGACGACGAGAGTCCGGTCACCTTCACGGGCGACTTCGACAGCGTCAACGACTACGACATGGACCCGATGCTTCCGGAGATCAATCTTACGAACCCGAACTTCGCGCCCCCCGCGGAGTCACCGGCGGCGAGCGGTGCGGTTGCGCCTCCGAGCGACGACTTCTTCGAGAACGTCACCTACCGCGGCGCGATCGAGCCGGGCGGCACCGACTGGACCGCCGGCTGGACCACCTACCCCGAGTTCGAGTAAGCGCTCCGACCCTGAACGAAGCCTCGGCCCTCCGGCCGGGGCTTTTTTCGTTCGGTCAGGTGTACGCCTAGTCGCACAGGCAACGGCCTGAGACCCCGAGAATGCGCAGCCGGCGGCCACCGACGCGAACGACGACCTCTCCGGTGTTGGGCGCAGTCTCTTCGAGACGGATTTCGGTGCGGCTTTGCCCGAGAAGCGGAAGCCGTGTTCGTCCCGCTCGGGCGACCACGCGGCGAAGGGGAAAGCCGCTTCCCCGGATGGAGATCACGCAGCGCGATTCCTCGCACTCTCGTCGCGCACTCGCGTTTGCATCGAAAGCCTCCGTCGGAACAACCTGGACCGGAAGCTCTCGACGTCGACCGAAGGTGTCGACGGCCGCGAGTCGGAGAAGGGTCCACGCCTCGTCTTCAGCCGGAGCGATTGCCGGCGCCCGAAACGTCGCTCGCTGACCGCTGGATCGAACCCGGGGCGTGAGCGAAGCAAGTTCGGGCGGCGCATCGGGCTCTCGTCCGCGCTGAAACTCTTGCGTCACCTCGATTTGAACCCCGGCGAGGCCAACTCCGCGAAGCTCGATACGGTCGCCCTCGTAGAACGCGCCCCGTTGAACGACCTCCGCCTCGAAGGGAGGAAGCACTTCAAGCTCCCGCGTCATCTCAGCTTCCGGGTTCACCACCCGCAAGGTTCCGCTCACCGCATCGGAAGGCACGAGGACAACGAGCTCGGTTGCCGATGCGCTCGAGATCGCAAGTCGCCGATCGTCCAAGAACACATCGATGCGATCGGGGTTGAGGTTCGCGCCCCGCAGCGTGAGCGGCCTACCCGGATCGGCAGGGTAGGGTTCGAGCTCCGCGATCGTCGGTGCGTCGCTCACGTGCAGCTCGGGCCCGCGCGTCATGCCGCCCTGGGTAAGCAGGAGCAGCTGCCCGCCTTGGTTCGGGAGCACGAATGCGATCACCCGCGCCGAAGGACGCTCAAACTCCACGCGCGTGCCGCCGACGAGGACCGCGTTGACTTTGTCGAGCTCCGCGCCGCGAATGCGAATCCGAACTCCCGGCGCGCCGCCTGTGGGGCGAACCGAATCGATGCGCGGTTGCGCCTCCGCGGGGGTTCCGAGCGCACTGGCCACGAGGAGAAAAAGCGTCTGGAGAGCCCTGCGCATCTTGGAATTGTACGTCTTCAACGCGGGTGCTGTTCCTTCGACGCGAGAAGCCGAACGCGATAGACCCTCCCCATGCGACGTCGCGTCTTCGTCAAAGGTGCCGCTGCGGCAGCGCTGGTCGGCTGCGGCTCGAAGGAAGAGGCGCCCTCAACAATTGAGCCAGCGACCTCAACACCGGCGGAGCCTGTCGCAGAGCCCGCCGCCGCGGACCCGGGTGCTGAACTCGGTGCGGAACCCGCGGAGGCAACTCCCGCGACGAACGCGGACTGGGCTCGCTTCGGTGAATCGCTCAGCGGTGACTTGGTGCGTCCGGACTCCGACCGCTACGACGCGTCGCGGCGTCTCTTCGATCCGCGCTTCGACACGCGCGAACCGCAAGGGATCGCCTACTGCGCGTCGCCCTCCGACGTTCAACGCTGCCTCGCCTTTGCACGCGCGCACGGACTTCCGATCGCAGCGCGCTGCGGCGGTCACAGCTACGGGGGGTACTCCAGCAGCGACGGGCTCATCTGCGACGTTGGCCCGATGGCGAACGTCGACCTCGACGGAACGCGCGCGCGCATCGGTTCGGGCGCAAAGCTCATCGACATCTACGCGCGCCTCGCGCCCCGGCGCATGGTCATTCCCGGCGGAACGTGTCCAAGCGTTGGCGTTTCCGGACTCACCCTCGGAGGCGGACAAGGCGTCTTCGGTCGAAAATTTGGGCTCACCTGCGACGCGGTGAAGTCGATCCAGGTGGTCACCGCTGACGGAGTGATTCGCGACTGCGATGCCGAAACGAACGCGGACCTTTTCTGGGCGCATCGCGGCGGAGGCGGCGGCAACTTCGGCATCGTTACCGCGTTCGCCTTCGAAGCGAGCGCTGTCGGTGAGGTCACCCGCTTTGCGCTCCCTTTTCCCTGGGATGCCGCCGCGGACGTCGTCGCCGCGTGGCAGGAATGGGGACCCTCCGCGCGGGACGAGCTCTGGTCGAAGGTTGAGCTCGGCGCGCGCGGCGATCGACGGTCGGTCGCGATTCACGGCGTGTTCCTCGGAAGCGAAAACGACCTTCGCGCAGTCCTCGCGCCGCTGCTTCAACAAACGGGGCGTCCGCGCCGAACGCGCGTCGAGAGGGCACCGCTCCTGGAAACGATGCTCATCCTCGGTGGCTGTGCGCGACGAACCTACGAGGAGTGCCACCTTCCGCCGGAAGGAACGCTCGGTCGCGGCGTTCGCTGGACCCGTTCCGGCGTTTTTCACACGCTGTCGACGTCGGGCATCGAAGCGCTTCTCGAAGGTCTCGACCGTACGGGCCTCGAGGGGTCCGGCCGCGTTGCGCTCGACGCTCTCGGCGGCGCGATCGGACGCGTGGCGCCGGAAGCGACCGCCTTCCCCCATCGGCGCGCACGCATGATCGCGCAATACGCGGCGTACTGGAGTCGGCGTGCGCCCGCGACCGAAGCCGAGGCCAACCGCCGGTGGATCGACGCGCTCTACGACGCGATGCAAAGCGATCGCGCCGGCGCCTACGCGAACTACATCGACCCCGTTCTCCGCGGCTGGCAGGACGCGTACTACGGCGCCAACCTCACGCGCCTTCGCGCGCTCAAAGCACGCTTCGACCCCGACGGAGTCTTTCGCTTCGATCAGGGAATTTCACCGGCCTGAAGCGCGCGGCGCCTGCGACCTTCCGCCGCTTCGAGAAAACTCGAGAGCTCGCGAAGCATCGCGTTGTAGCGTCCGTAGGGGTCTTCGACACCGCTCTCGCCGAGCGTGAGGTAGAGCGCGAGCTGTGGATCGGTTTCGGCAGAGCGTGGAACGTCGAAGCCGAGATGACGCAGGCGAGTCGACGCCGCCGACACAGCGAGGGACTCCGCGCTGCGGGCGCCGCGCTCGAGGTCGTCGAGACCCTTTTTGATGAGCCATGCGCCAGGAAGGTCGTCGATTTCTCTCATGGTTCAACCGCTCGAAGGACGCGCGACCGGAACGCATCCGCATCCACACCGGGATACCGAATCAGTGCTTTTTCGATTGCCTCAAAGCCGCGCTGAACTTCGTCGCGGGACGTCAGTTTCGCAGTAAGCATCGCGGAGACGTCGCCGAGATCGCGTTCATACCCCCGCGAGAGCTTTGCGAGAGCCTGACTCGTGTAGTCGAAGTGGTAGAAATCGACGGCGCCTTCCCGAGCAATATGGGCCGAACGATCCCTCCATCCTGGGACCGGCGGAACGAACTGGTCCGGCGACGCGAGCTCAATGTTGAGATCGAGCTCGTTCTTTAGGTTCGCGATTGCGGCAAACGCGCCCTCTGGTTCGGGGTCCAGCTTGATGTCGATGTCCGCGGTTGTGCTGCGCCAACCGTGGAGCAGCGCGGTAGCGCCGCCTGTAAGATAGACGCGGCCGGTTCCCCGTGCTCTTCGTCCCAGCTCTGCCATGAAGCGTCGGATCTTTGCTGCGTCGACGGTAGAGCGCACGCTGCAGTGTAGCGCACCCGTTCAAGGGGCGACGAGCTCGACCTTGAAGCGTTCGGGCGCCTCGAAGAACACGGCGTAGTAATCCGGTCCGCCCGCGAACGGGTGACGGTCTTCGTAGAGGATCGTCACGCCGCGCTCGCGAAGCTTCGCCGTGATCTCGTCGACGTGCGCTCGCGACGCGGCGTGAAACGCAAGGTGGTTGAGCCCCGCGCGGCAGCGATGGTGAGGTACATCCCGGTGCGCTTCCGCTGTTTGCACGAACACCAGGTACGTTTCGCCGAGCTTCCAGCTCACTCCCTGGTCCCAGCACTGAAACTGCGCGTACCCGAGCTCGGCGAGAAACCAATCCCAGAACGCTCGCGCCGCCGCGAGGTCGTTCACGTAGAGCTCGACGTGATGGAGAAGACCCGTCGTCACGATCGCTCCGTGCGCTGCGGACGCGCCTTGTCGTGGAGCGCGTAGGAGATCAGCCACAGAACGAGACCCGTGCCCGAGAGCACGTAGCCTCCGTCGCCCACCGCTATATGTGCAGAGACAGCGAGGACGAGGTCGAAGAAGAATCCCGCGTAGGCCCACTCGGTCAGTCGGCGAAAACGCTTCGTCAGGATCGCGGCGATTCCGAGGAGCTTCGCGATCGCGAGAGGCAGCGGCAGATAGCCCGGGTAGCCGAGTCGCTCGAAGACGCCCGCGATCGCACCTTCGCCGAAGATCAGCGAGCGGAGATACATGCCGGCGGACATCGTCATCAGCAGGCAAAGGAGGATCGTCGAAATCCAATAGACAGCGCGAAGCGCGCGCGAAGGCATGCGCTTTCGTCTACCGGCGGCGGCCTTTCTCCGCAAACCTGGATCGCTCTTTGCTTAAACGGATCCCGCGCTCGCTTGTTCTCGCCGCCCCTCGCCGCGTTGCTCGTCTTGAAATACCATTGGTATTCCATCGACTTCCCGTCTTGCGAGGAACGCCGAGCCCGGCGCGATCACGAGATCAGTTTAAGCGACGAGCAATCTAGAGAGATGAGCCACCGCGGAGTCGTCGCCATCCTCACGAACGCCGCGCGCTCGAAGGTGCTGCTCCAGCAAAAAGACGCCAACTACGCGCCGCATCCCCGCGGGTACAGTTTCTTCGGCGGCGCGATCGATCCGGGCGAAGACCGCGATGAGGCGATGGTCCGCGAGCTCCGCGAAGAACTCGGGGAAGAGGCCACGATACTCCCGGCCCCCACCTTCCTCTGGGTCGACGACGTACCGCCGAACCCGTTTCGACTCGCGGTGTACGAGATCGTGGTGGATGACGCGGTACTCGTTCGCTTGGCGGAGTCGCCAGTGCTCGAAGGCGAGCGTGCCGTGCTCGTCGATCGGAGCGACCTCGCGAGCATGGACTTCATCTGGGGCCTCGCGGCGGTGGCGGAACGCTACCTGCGCGACACCCAAACGTAGAACTCCGCCTAGACGGGCACCCACGCAAGTGCGAAGCGCACCACTTCGATGTCGGACTTCTTCGGCGCCACCTCGATCTCGTCGACTTCCGGAAGCTCGGACGCGTCCGCTTTCACTTCCGTGAGCGCCCATGTGAGCTCCTCGTCGAGCTCCTCCACCTCGGCCTGAAGCTCCGCGAGGCTCGCTTCGGCGCGCTCGACGTCGCGCTGTTCCTTCATCGCCCGGGAACCTCGGCGCGCCGCCGTGGCCGCGCGACTTGCATGACCCGCGATCGTGGTGCGTCGCCCAAAGATCGCCCCAAGGACGGTGGTTCCAACCGAGAGCGCCGTGTCGATTTGCTTGTCTTTTACCTGCGCTTTTTCGCGGGCGAGCTTGTCCTCCGCGCGGCGCACCTTTCGCATCAGCGCGTCGTGTTTCTTTTCGAACTTCGCTTTGACCTTTTCGATTTCAAGGTCGCGCTTTTCCCGCGCGGCGTGACGAACACGCGCCACGAACTCGTCTTGGGTTTCTCCGGCGCGCCCCTCGACCTTCAGCGCCTTGCAGCGATAGACCGTCATGCGTTTGGTCGCGTAGAGATGGCTCTTGAGTTTGCTTTGCACCGAGCGAAGGCGGCTCTTGGTAAGGGCGCCGCGCGGAAGCTCGCCCCACTCTTTTGGCGTCTCCGGCTGACCATTCACGGCGAGGGTGTCGTCCACAAACTCCGCGGCGTCCCAAAGCGCGGCTGGGCTGGCGTCCTCAATTCGCGTCAGGAGCGTGGCGGTTTGCCATTCATCCACGGGGGGACGCGCCCGTTTGTAGTGAAGTCGAACCGTCGCGAGAAACGCGGGCTCGTAGGAAAAGTCTCCGACCGGATCACCGACAAAGAATTCGTCGATCTCCGCTTCGATCACGGGGCGCGCCTGAAGCGGATCCGCGCTCGCGGTAGCGCCCCCCGTTGAAGTCGCTCCCGTTGAAGTCGCTACCATTGAAGTCGCTGCCGCCGCAGTCGGTGCCGCCGCAGTCGCAGCAGTCGTGGTCGGTCCCGCCGTAGCAGCTCCCTTCGCGCCGTCGTCTCCGGCGTCACCCTCCAGCGTTCGAATCTGCGTGCTCGTCAGCGGCCCGCGCAGGTAGCTCATCGCCCAGCGCGTATGAAAGAGCACCGGCGCGCTCTCGTGCACGTTGTTC
>JBCDAA010000307.1:0-10860 GCA_039186435.1 Myxococcota bacterium
GCTTGAGCCCTACAGATCGACAGTGGGACGCGCCAAAGGGTCGAATATGCACCACATGCGGACCTGGGTTTCGCGACGTGGTGCGACCGACTGGGAGACCCTGATCGCGACGATGCCGCCGGAGGATCAGGATGTCCTTCGCGCCCTGGTTCCGGTGGGCTGGTATGACCTCGGCCTTCAGCATCGCTTGCTTCGACAAATCGACCAGCACTTTGGCCGGGGCGATGGAGCACTGGTCGACGAGATCGGCGTCTTCGAGGCGGACCAAGATCTCACGGTCGTGCATCGGCTGTTTTTGCGCCTCGCCAACCCGGCGTTCGTTCTCGAAAAATCCGGCGAGTATTGGAGCCGCTTCTACGACACAGGACGCTGGACGATCGAACGTCGCGGACGCACGGGCGCGCGAGGTGTTCTTTCGGAAGTGGAGCCCTTCGATCCGCTTTTTGGGCGCTATCTTACGGCGTACATCCGGCGCATGTGGGAGCTGGTCGGCGCTCGCGATTTGCAGGTGGACTCGCGCATCGAAGGAACCCGAGTGATTCTGCTGGGCTCCTGGCGCTGACCTTCGAGTGTTCGCTGTGTCCGATCTCTCCCTCGAGGTCGACAGGCTGAAGTCCGGATGCAAACGTTTGCCCGCCAAATGAACGGTGAGGGGACAAAGTTCAACCCCTTGGCGTACACGGTGACAGGCCTCCGGGAGGGATTACGTGACTCGCTTTTCTTTGGTTTTGGCGCTCTGCGCCGCCGTTGCGTGCGGCGACGATGACGGTGGGGGTGCAGACGGCAGCGTTGATGGTGCGCGTCCCGACGGGGGTGGGGTCGACAGCGCCATGGATGAGGAATGCGACGAGCCGGGTCGCTCCGAGACCGTCGCCTGCGGCGCCTGCGGTGAGCAAATCCGCTTTTGTACGGCGTCCGAGATTTGGGAGTACGGCCCCTGCGGTGATGAGATGGGGGTCTGCACCCCGGGCGAGACGGAGATGATGGCCTGCGGAAACTGTGGGCAGTCCCTCTCGCGCTGCAACGCCTCGTGTGAATGGGAAGCCGACGGGTCCTGCATGGACGAGGGCATGTGCGAGCCCGGCGAGCGACGTCGCACGAGCATGGGGTGCGATGCAGGGGAGACCCGCGAGGTGCTCTGCACCGACACCTGCGGTTTCGAAGAGACCGAGCCTTGCCGTGAGGACAGCTGCGACGACCCGGGTGCGCTCGAGACGATCGAGTGCGGACGCTGCGGTTCCCTCGAACGTTTTTGTGCGGCGAGCGGAACCTGGGAGTACGGCGTCTGCGAGGACGAAGGAATGTGCGACCCGGGCACCATGGAAACGGTCGAGTGCGGGAACTGCGGAACGCAGACCGCGCGATGCAACACGGCGTGCGAGTGGGTTCCGTCGGGCTCCTGCAGCGGCGAAGGCGAATGTGCGCCCGGTGCGACGCGCGTCTCGACAGCAGGCTGCGATGCCGGGGAAGCCCGCACTGAGACGTGTGGCGCGAGCTGTGAATACGAGGCGGGGATGTGCGGTCCTCTCCCCGCGGCCGACATCATGCTCCTCTTCGACACGACCGGATCCCACGGCAACGACATCTCGGCGTCCGTGAGCGCTCTCGACACCTTCGTTCGCGACATTCGTTCGAGGTTGACGGATGCGAACATCGGCGTGGCCTCCTACGCCGACTTCCCCGAAGGTGGGTTCGGCGGCTCGGGGGACGAGCCTTTTGTGGGCGAGCGTGCTCCGACCGCAAGCGCTGCGAACGTGCGGACAACCCTCGAAGGCCTCACGGGAACAGGTGGCGGAGATGGGCCGGAGAGTGGCGTTGAAGCGCTCGGCATCCTCGCGGATTTGCCAGCGCACCCTCTCGCGGATCCCTTCAGCTGTGGCGGGTCCCGTGAAGGTGGTGGATGTTGGCGTCCGGCGAGCCAGCGCTTTGTCGTCGTGTTCACGGACGCGACCAACCACAACGGTCCAGCTGCCGGGGGCGGCTTGGAGTCGCCCTACTCTGGGATTTCCCCCGATCCCCTCGAGTGGCCGGAGGTGCGCGACGCAATCATCGATTCGGGCATTCGACTCCTCGTCGTTGTGGAGGAACCCGCCGAGGCACAGCATCGTCGAATGCTGATCGCCCTCGACGAGGATCCCAGCGAGATGCTCTTCCTTCGCTCGGGCTCGACGATCTCTTCAAGCGTTCTGGATGACGTGGTGGACCGCCTGGCCGCCCTTGCACGGTGATGATGATGAAGCGAGTTCTTTGGTTGCTAGTGCTGGCTCTCGCCTGTGGTGAGTCGAGCGAGCCGATGATGGATGCGGGCCCGGAGATCGACGGAGGTCGTGAGGACTCGGGCGGAACCGACGCGGGCGGCGGTGAGGACGCTGGCGAGGACAGCGGCGCGGGCGACGACGCGGGCGGAACCGACGCGGGCGGTGAAGATGCCGGCGAAGACGCGGGCATGATGGACGGAGGCCTAGAGGCCTGCGACACCCCTGGCGAACTGGAAACGCGCGCGTGCGGCCGGTGCGGTACGCAGGAGCGGTTTTGTTCCGCGTCGGGATTCTGGACCAACGGCCCGTGCGAAGGGGAACGCCCCGATGCCTGCATGC
The DNA here is from genome assembly GCA_039186435.1 of Myxococcota bacterium. Taxonomy (GTDB): domain Bacteria; phylum Myxococcota_A; class Polyangia; order Polyangiales; family Houyiibacteriaceae; genus JALVDI01. The sequence goes on from JBCDAA010000307.1 coordinate 2,598, forward strand.
CGGGCGAGGTGGGCGTGGCCGCGTGCGGCAACTGCGGCTCGCAGATGACGCGCTGCACTGCTGAGTGCGAAGAGGAGCCCTTCGGTGCCTGCGTCGACGAAGGTGAGTGCGAGCCAGGAACGCGCACCCGAACGGAAGACGGCTGCGATCCCGGCGAAACGCGCGAGCTTCTTTGCAACGACAGCTGCATGGCGGAGGAAGTGACCGCGTGCACCATGGACGGCTGCGACACGCCCGGCGCGACCGAGACGGTCGACTGCGGTCTCTGCGGCACGCAGGAGCGCTTCTGCACCGCGGAACGCGTTTGGGAGTACGACGAGTGCACCGGCGAAGGCGTCTGCATGCCGGGAACCACCGACCTCATGGCGTGCGGAATGTGCGGCGAGCAAACCAACCGCTGCAACACGTCTTGCGAGTGGGTGCCGAGCGGCGCGTGTATGGACGAAGGCGAGTGCTCGCCCGGGGAGAGCGTGTTGACGCGCGACGGCTGCCCGCCCGGAGAGGTGCGCCGCCTGGAGTGCAACGACACGTGCGGTTTCGTGGAGGTCGACCCCTGCACGCCGAATCCGCCCATGGACATCACGCTCCTCTTCGACATGACGGGCTCCCACGCCACGGACATCACGGGCAGCGTCGAAGCGATCGTCGACGACGTGGTCCGGCCGCTCTTCGGTCTTGGGGACACGTTTGTTGGCGTGAGCTACTACGCGGAGTTCCCCTCGGTCAGCGGCGGGATTGATGAGCCCTTCACCGGTGGTATTCGGCCAGCATCTGCTGCTTCGTCGGTCGAAACGGAGCTCGAGAGCGCGCCGGTCTACGGCGGCGGCGATGCGTCGGAAAGCGGCATCGAGGCGCTCCACATCCTCACGGGCGGCGACCTGCACCCCGACGCGACCGCGATCAGCTGCATCGCGTCGCGCGTTCCGGGTGGATGCTGGCGAACGGCAGCGGAGCGCGTGATCGTCATGATCACGGACGTCGGCAACCACAACGGTCCGGATCCCGATGGTCCTGGGCTGCTCGACCCCTACACCTCCGTAACGCCCGATCCCGCGGAGTGGCCCGAGGTCGAGCTCGCGATGGAGCGCGACAACGTCCGCTTCTTTGTGGTCCTCGATGGCGCGGGCGTGGGTGTCGCCCGCGAGCAGTATCTCGAGATGCTCTCCGATCTCGGCCAGCCCTCAAGCCAGATCATCACGCGAAGCGGTTCGGATTGGGCGGCGGTGGGCGCAGCTCTCGTGACGGCGCTCGAAGACTAAGCGTCCGCGACCCAACGAAAAAAAGGCGGAGCCGTTCGGGCTCCGCTTTTTTCGTTAAACCTACACGTGAATGCTGTTCGAGACGCGCGAGGGAAGCAGGTAGGGATAGGGAAAGAGCCGCGTCGCATCCCGCGCTGCGATCGTGGATTCCACTTCATCCAGGCTGGCGACGAGCCGGGTCTGCAGCGGTGCGACGCGCTGGTCGGTGAAGTGATCCGCCGGGTAATGACCGACGCGATTCAGCTGCACTTTGAAGATCGTATAGAAGAGGTGCATGCCCTCGTAGGCAGCCTGGTAGGGCGGCCACATTTGGCGAAGGCCCGCGTCGGAGTCGCCTTCTCCTTTCGGTCCCGGACCGAACGACGCCGCCTGCACGTTCTGCGCGTAGGCGAAGAAGTCGTAGGAGGTGTAGTTAAACGCCGCGTGAAAGACCGTGCAGCGAAACATGATCTGCGCGACGAGATCGACGAGCGCATCGAAGGTTTGCGGCGCGACCATTCCCTCGAGGCGACCACCGTCCTGGGAGCCGAGCTCCGCGACCCAGCGCGCAACTTCGGTATCCGCGGCGACCGACGCATCGTCGAGGTAGTAGAGGCGGAGGTAGTCGTGCACCCAGCGTTCGAGAATTGGCCAGCTTAGGAGGCCGTCGTCGCGGAATGGGTACTCCGGGAGCGCGTCGACGTCGTCCACCCCGCGACGTGCGAAGTCTTTCGTGGGCGCGGAGTCGAGAAGCCGGAACTCCTTGAGCGAGCGCTTTGCAAGATCGAGAGACGCCTCGAGGGTGCCACTCTGAAGTCGCTCCATGTTTCCGTTGGGGCCGATCAGCGACGTCATCGCAATGTCGTTGGTGATCAACGTATTCGCAAAATGCGGCGAGAGAAGGATGTGAATCGGATGGTTCGCCGCAAGCTCGCGGTGCGTCGATAGGATCACCGACTCCATCACTTCGTGGCACCACGCGAAGTGCGAGATGATCCCCTGGAAGTTGCCTTCGGCAGAGGTCACCACCGTTCGCGCCATCTTCCAGCTCGCTCCGTCGGCGGGCGTGAAGATGGGATGCGCGTCCGGGCGCTGCCCGCACTGAATCGCGATCGGCACAAACGCGCCTTCCTTCGACTGCGCGTACATCGCGAGGGGCGCAAAGATGTACTTGGCTTCGCCCTCGTAGTTGCCGGTCGGGATTCCGTCGAGGATCGCGTAGTCCTCGATGTAGACGCGACCTTCGGCGATGGCGGCTTCCAGTCGATCGCCGGGGATCGCTTGTTCAAAATGCGCCTGCGTCACGGGAAAGTGCGGCAGCGCTTCCTTCAAACGCGTGATCATGATCGGGTTGGTACCGGCGAGGGCCTGCCAGGCGAAGATGTCGTCACGCTGCCAAACCGGGGCGATCGCGGGCGGGTCGATGCGCGCATACATTCGGTCGTAGTCCGCGTGCGCGAGATCCGCTGCGTCCGGATGAACCTTCGTTTGCTCGCGGATCTTTTCGCCGACCTCTTTGGGGGTCAGCTTGGCAAATACCTCCGCGAGGCCTTGCACAACGCTCTCGCCGAGGGCATCGACGTTCTCCTCAAGGGTGCGCGAAGCCACCTGGTTCGCTTTGAGCTCCGCCATCACCTTGGCGATCGCCGCCCAATACGCGGGGTCGGCTTTTTCGTGGAAGGGGAGGTCCTTGGCGGAGACGATCTCCTGGTACGAAAAGTCGAACTGGTAGTCCTCGCGGGCTTTCGTAAGGCGCTCGGCACGCGCCGCAGTCTCGGTGTCGTCCTGGGGGAGCGAAGGAATGGTCATGGGCGGCTCCTAGATGGCGATCGACTGAAGAACGAGGGAGGGCTTGAGGAAGGGGTAGGTCATCAGCCGATCCCCGTCGCGTTCGTTGATGGTGGTTTCGATTTGCTCGAGCGCCTTTTGAAAGCGATGCACGGCCTGGTTCGCCTTGCGGCCACGGAAATGAAACGGCGGGTAGTGACCGAGCTTTGTTGGGTGCATTCCCGAGAGGAAGTACACCATCGTGACGCCCTCCATCGCGATGCGAAGAGGTGGCAGCATCTTGGTGAGACCGTCCTCTTCGTTGGCGCTCTCCGCCGTCGGCATCGGCGAAAAAGACGCGCCTACCATGTTGAAGACAGGGCCCATAAAGGGGAATTGCGCGAAGTTCACCGCCGAGTGCCCAGGCCCGGCGATGAACACCAGCTTGCTGATCAACGCCTTGAGATCATCGGTGGTGTGAAGCTCCGGGACGTCGTGAAGGCGGCCGCCTTCTTCGGCACCGAGCTCTCGCACAAACGCCTGGAGCTCCATGTCCTGGGCGACCGCTTCGTTGCTCTCGTAGTAGGCGTCGATGTAGTCGGCGACGAAGTCCTCGATCGCTTTCCAGAGGAGCAGGGCATCGTCGCGATAAGGATGCTCGAGAACCTCGGTGTTCGTCAGTCCGCGAGTCTCGAGATCGTGCACGGGCGAAGCCGTCCGAATCGAATACGACTTCACCGCGCTGGCCACGACGCCCACGAGCGACTCGATGGTCGGTGCAAAACACTGGTCCACCGTGCCGCCCGGAGCGATCAGGGAGGTCTTTGCCGAGTGGTTGATCGCCATCGTGGTTTCGACGTGCTTTTCGAGCAGCCGGTGCAGAGGATGGGATTCGTCGAGCTGACGCTCCATGCAGAGTTTGACCGCTTCCATCACCATGTGCGTTCGGCCGAGGTGAAACATCGACTCGTGCACGTTGGCGTCGGCGATCTGCACCGCCTGCATCGCCATCCGCCAAAGCCATCCGCTTTGCGGGGTAAAGAGCGCGGCGTCGGTCGTCTGTCCGAGCTGAATCGCGATCGGGGTGAGTCGCGACTGCCCCTTCGGCACCGCGAAGAGCGCGATCGGTGCGCACATGAACTTGTCGAGGTTGTCCGTTTTGCCGGTGGGGATGTTCTCGAGGGCGGCGTAGTTGGCGATGTAGAGGCGCTGCTCGGCGATCGCCGCCTGAAGAGTGTCTCCCTCCAGCGTCTGCTGAAAGATCGCGTCGGTGATGCCGAAGCCTGGCGGAAGCGTATCGACGCGGGCGAGGACCATCGGGTTCACCCCGCCGACGCGCTGCCATCCAAACGCCTCGTTTAGCTTTGCGTCGTCGTCGTAGAAGCTCACGACGGGCGGCTTGTCCCAGGTGGCAAAGAAGTCCTCATACTCGCGCCAGTGGGTGGGAAAGCGTGGCGGCAGGCTTTTGGCGATTTCCTTCGGCGTCGAAAAGACGTGCTTGTGAAACTCCTCTGCGGAGATGTTGGCGAAGCGCTCCTCGAGCAAGGCAAAGAGGCCTTCGGACTCGTCGCTCCCGAGGGCCATCGCCGCGACATTGATACCGACTGCGGCGTAGGTCTTGGCGGCTTCGAGGAGGTAAAGGGGACCGTAGTTGTCCTTTTTGGGAAGCTCTGCGCCGGTCGCGAGACCCGGCGGCCAGTCGTACGCAAATCGATAGGTTTCGCGTTTCGCAGCGAGGCGCTCCGCCCGACCGGACGCGTCCGAGTCGTTTTGCGGCAAGACCGTTTTCATCGAGTGTCCCTCCCTATCGACGCGCTCGCTTTAGAACGTCGCCGAGCTCTTGTTCCAGGTGCCGAACTTTTCCTTGGGCGCCCCACTCGTCGTAGACCGCCCGCGCTTCTGTCAGGTACGCGCGCGCCGGCGTCGACGAACCACGCTCCAGGTAGAAGCGCGCCGCGAGCTCGTTGGCGATCGCTTCCTCGTGCATGAAGCGATGTGCACGAGCGTGGTCGATGGCCGCGTCGTAGTGCTTGAGGGCTTCGCCTTCTCGGCCTTCAACGCGCGCGATCTCGGCGCGGATGAGTTCGACGCGATGAAGGTGGTTGCTTTCCGAAAAGCCGCACCACTTCTCGAGTGCCGCGAGGTTTTCGCGCACCGTTTCGAGATCTCCTTCGGCCGCCGACGTCATGCAGCCGAGCGCAGCGAGGGCCCGGTATTGATTCCACCAGACCTGGTGATAAGTCGCGATCGCACCATCGCCGTAGGCTCCGCCCGCGTCTGCAACCTCGAGGGCACCTTCCACATCTCGGTAGAGAAAGCGCACGAAGGTACGCGCGATCGTGAGGATGTACGCCGCCCCGCGAAAGTTCACGTCCACGAGCTTCTTCATGTGCTCTTCGGCGTTGTAGTTCGGGCCCACAAGGCGGGCGGGGTCGCTCACGTCCCCCAGGCAGTTCGCGATCGCCTGCGAGTAGGGGAGCGTGCAGCCAAGGGCGGGAAGCTGCTGATAGCGCTCGAGGATGGACCGGCCCCGGACGTCCATGTCCTGCACGGCCGCGAGTTCGAGGCCGGCGTAAAAGCCGTGCGCCACGCGAATGTGAAGGGCCCACGCGGCGTACTCCAGATCGCCGGTGTCCATGCCGATCTGAAAGATTCCCGCTTCGTGCTCCACGGATTCGGCAAGCGGTTCCACGAAGGGGTTGATGTGAGTGCGAACGATGTGACGCGTCTTTGCGAGCATCGAGCGATCGTCGTAGCGATCGAGGAGCGCCATCGCGATTTGACCGGTCTGGTACGACACGTCGATGAGACCGGCCGCGTTCATCACCATGCCGAAGACTGCAAAGCCGTAGGCCGACTGCATCGCGACGCCATCCTCGAGCGTGAGCTGCACGATGCGGCAGGTCAGAAGGGGAAGAAGCTCGGGCGCGCTGAGATACGCCGCCGACATGACGCCCTGCTGAATGCGCTGCATGGCGATGACACGCGGATCGTCGGCGAGAGGGAGCGCGATGATCTCTTCTTGGGGCTGGCTCGAGAGCGCCTGGAGAGTCTCGCCGACGGTGGTTTCCACGTCCTTGGCAGTCGGGGCGCTCGGAAAGTGCACGCCGAGTTTGGCGAGGACCTCCAGGGCCAGGTCGACCGCTTCGCGAAAGCGCTGTTCGCTGATCAGGGCGTGAATCTGAACCTCGCGCGCTTCGACCGCGTCGAGGACATCGCGGGCGTTCGCGACCGCCTCCTCGACGAGGCGATCCATCGTTTCCCGATCCCCCGCGAGATAGGCCGAGCGTGCTCCTTCCACGTGAATCGCGAGCGCCTGGGTGTAGTCGTCCTCCCAGAGTTCTGGGCCCGCGGTCTCTCGTGCTTTGCGGTAGTAGTCTTCCGCGGGCTCAAAGGCCGCCGAGCGTGTCGCTCGCCTCGCTGCGCTGAGGTTCAAGCGGCGAAGCTGCGCGGGGTCTGCCTCCGGCGCGCGTTTGTCACTGCCGCGGTTGAGGTGTTCGACAAGCTCGAAGAGGCGCGCTTCTCGCTCGCTCTCTTCCAGGTGCTGCAGCATGAATTGAGCGACGCGCTGATGGACCTGCGCGGATTCCTCATCGGTTGCGAGGGAGCGGGCCGCCTGCTGGATGCGGTCGTGCGCAAAGCGAAAGGCGACGCGTTGGCGACCCACCTCGCCCACCCAAATTTCGTCGGAAGCCGGCACGATGAAATCGGCGGCGAGACTCTCGCGAAGCGCTTCGAGGGCGCGGCGACGGTCAACGCCGAGGAGGAACGCGAGCGTTCCCAGATCGAATTCGCCGCCCACGCACGCCGCGACCTTGAGCGCGCGGAGCGCCTCCTCGCCCATGCGTTTCATCTCGGCGGCGATGAAATCGACCACATCGTCGCCGAGGGGCCGCGAGATGATTTGCGTGTGCTCCCAGGTCCAGCGCTGGGTGTCCTCGTCGAAGTTGAGCATTCCCTCTTCGTGGAGCGTTTCGAGAAAGCGCCGGAGGAAGAACGGATTGCCTTGGGTTTTTTCGTGACACACCACCGCTAGGCGAACGCGCCCGGGAACAGGTCCAAGAACGTCCGTAAGCAGCTCGAGGACCGCGTCTTCGCCGAGCGGACCGAGGGTGAGCTCCGAAAGCGAGTCGTCACCCTGGAGGCCCTTCATCATGGCGTGCAGGGGGTGCGCGTTGTCGACCTCGTTGTCTCGGAACGCGCCGATGACGAGCACGTGCTCCACGTCCGGGTCCCGCGCGACGCTCGCAAGGAGATCGATCGACGGGAGGTCCGCCCATTGAAGGTCGTCGAGAAAGAGGACGAGCGGACGCTCCGCGCTTGCGACCCCCTGAAGCAGCCGGCTGACCGCATGTTGAAAGCGATGTCGCGCTTCCGCCGGGGAGGTTTCGGTGAGCTCCGCCTGCCGCCCGATGATCTCCTCGAGATCCGGAACCACCTCCGCGAGGACCGAGCCGGCGTCTCCCAGTGCCGCGTCCAAACGTTCCCGCCAGCCCGCGAGCGACGCGCCTTCGCGCGCCACGATGTAGCGCATCAGTTTGCCGAAGGCTTGAAGGATGCAGTCGTAGGGTGTGCCGCGGTTGAACTGATCGAACTTGCCGTCGATGAAGATCGCGCCGCGCTCCGAAAAGACCCGCCGCGCTTCAAGCGCCAAGGAGGTTTTGCCGACGCCCGAGTAGCCTCCGACGAGGACGAGCTGCGAGTCGCCTCCGTTGGCCTTGGCAAAGGCCTGTTCGAGAACCGCGAGCTCTTCGTCGCGGCCGTAGAGTTTTGTGGGGACCTGAATGCGCCCGTCGATGTTTCGGGACTGGCCCTCGCCCTGAAGCGCGTTGCGAAAGGTTCGGGAGAGTTCGCGCACGGACGGGAAGCGATTGGAAGGGTCGACGGCGAGCGCCTGCTTGAACCATCCGTCGACGGCGGTCGGCGTTCCCGGTCGCAGCGTGGTGACGGGCTCAAAGCGCTGCAGGAGCATACCGAGGCCGATGGCGGCCTGGTGCCGGCCGAGAAAGGGACGCTGCCCCGTGAGCGTTTCGTAGGCGACCACCGCGAGGCCCCACGCGTCGGTTTGGCGCGTCGCGGGCTTTGCGTCGACGAGCTGCTCGGGCGCCATGTACGCCGGCGTGCCGAGGAGCCATCCCGCGCCGGTGAGCGTGAGGTCGTCCTCCTCTTCCGCAACAGGCTTCGCAAGACCGAAGTCGAGCACTTTGCAGAAGGTCCGCTCCTTCGCGAGGAGCATGATGTTGTGGGGCTTGATGTCC
>JBCDAA010000308.1:0-10856 GCA_039186435.1 Myxococcota bacterium
GGGGGGACCCGCGGGGATTCACTCCCCTTGGGAGCGGTTTCTGGTAGAGCATCCGAGCGAAGCGAGCCGCGAAGCGTCATTGGAGGGGGGACCCGCGGGGATTCACTCCTGAACTCAGGCGCGCCTCGCTCCGCTCGGGGGCTAGGCATAGCCCTCCCAGAAGAAGAAGAAGAAGCGCCGCCGCCGGCCTCACGAAGAAGGGTGTGATGAAGCGAAGAGGACTCCGATGCGGGGGTGGAGCTCTCCTCGCCCTTCGCAAAGGCCGACGGCGAAGCTGAGGGAAGACGTTGTACGGACTTCCGGAGTTTGGGATTGGGGTTGAGCGCCTTCACAGGCACAAAGCGAAACTGCGCCTCGGGAAGATGCGCCTCTCGAAGCGCTGCGCGCGTCACCGACCGCTCGCCGTAGCTCGCGCGAATCCGGGCGAGGGCACGCGAGGCCGCTGTGCGATCGCGCTTCGGTCGCGCGTCGGGGGTGAGCAGCTGCGTGCCCGCGATCGGCGCGGCTTCCCCTTCGAGCTCCAGGCGCTCCACCCCTGCGGGGATCGTCATGCGCTCCAAACGCAAACGCACGAGCTCGAGAAGCGCTTCCGGATCGCCGGTGGGCGACGCGGGCTCGAGGCGCTCTCGCTGCGTGCGAAGAGCCATGTCGATCTTCTGATTGTCGCCGTAGGGCTCCAGATGAAAGGTGAGCGAGAGCGCTGTGAGCCGCTCGCCGCGATGCTGAAGGTCCGTCAGCAAGCGCTCGAGATGCGGATGAATCGCCGCGACCAGGCGCTCTTGATCCCGGCGCGGCGGATTGAACTCCGCGACCACGCGGCGGGGCGCCTCGAAGGCCAAAGGCTGCATCGGCAGCTGTCGCTCTTCGACGAAGAGCCCATGAAACTTCGACAGCTCCGACCCAAAGCGCGTGTGGAGCTCTCCCGCCGGCAGCGGGAGAAGATCGCCAAGCGTTTCGACGCCCAGCATCGCGAGGGGATCGCAAAGGGACTCGCTGAGATCGAGGTCGCGCAAGAGCGCGCGATCGGAGCGCTCCACCTCCATCTTCGGGCTCGAAAGCAAAAGCGGCCCCTGAGTCGCCCGCGCGACCACCGCGGTTCGATAGCGATGAAAGCCGACGACCACCGCCGCCTGAAAATCGCGCCCCTTCAGATAGCGATGCACCGTGCGCGCCCAGGGAAGAAGCCCGCCGTAGATCTCCGAAAGACCGTTCGGGTCCACAAAGAACACACCGCCAAAACGCTCGTCCGGCTCAACCCGCGGCGAGAAGGTCTGCAGCGCGGCCGCGATCTCCTTTCGAAGGGCCAGCACCTCGCGCTCGGAAACCACGCCCGTTCGCAGATCGAGCACCAGGTTGCGCGCGGCGCCGTGACGCAACCCAGGACGTAGACCGCGCGCCTTGGCCTCGCGATTCACAAAGGTGAGCGGCGCGTTCGGCGACTCGTCGAGCGCCACCGCCACCGGATAGCCGCGCCACGCCGGATGGTTGCGCAGCAAAAGCTGCAGCGGAAGATCCGGCAGCGCCACGCAGGCACTTCGCGCTTCGTTAGCTGGCGAGCGCGACACGCGGCGCCTCCTCGTGCTGTTCGAAACGAACCTCGCGGTCGATGCTCGAGGCACCGATCGGCGCAGCGCAGACCAACGGATCCTGCGAACCGAGACCGACCTTGTTGCGAAGGAGCTTCGGCTGAATGAGAAAACCCGTCGTCGCGGGCTGACGCTCCGGGCAAAGACGCACCGACACCAGCGGCCCCAGCGCGGGCTGATGATCCTCGCGCTCCGAAAGAAAAACGACGGCGCATTGATGCTGACGCGCGAGGCCGAGAAGCCGCGACAGCGCCGCCACCGGAACCTCCGCCCCCGAAATATCCACCGCGACGAGCGCAAACCCTCCGCTTCGCAGAAGGAGCTCCGCGCTTCGAAGCACATCCGCCACAAAAGGCGGTACGCGCACGAAGATGAGCTCCTCGAGGTCCACGCCCGCCTCGGCCAGATCGGGGGGAAAGAGGCTCTGCGTGCTCTGAGGCTGAACCCAGGCCACCGGCTCGCCCGCCTCCTGAAGACGAACGATCTCCGCCACCAGCAGCGAAGTCCGCGCCACTGCGCCAAGGCCGCTCAACTCGGTAAGACGGCCTGCAAGCGCCCAGGAATCAGACTCGATCCCCTCAGGGGAAACAGGCGTTTGGACGGTAGCAGGGATCACGATTGGCACCTCGTTTAAAATGCTGAACGGTTGCGCAGTGTCAAGATGCAAAAACGTAAGGGGTGGGTGTGACACTGTTTGGCTGGGAGTCATTTCACGAGTGATTTCAAACAGGTGACGCTGACCACACCATTCGCTAGAGTCGGGCTGCTTTGGAGCTCGCTCGAGCGAAACGTGCCGCTGCCCTTGCCGCGGGCCTTCTTCTGAGTGCCTCGGCGAGCGCCCAATCCTTCGACGAAAGCTGGCGTCAGGCGGATGCCCTCGACGCTGTGCTGACAACCGTTGGGTTTTCCGCCGCTCTCACGATTTCTCTCGGTGCCGACACTCCCCGCGCGTTCTGGAATGGCGAAGGTCCGGTCGACGAGCTGATGCTCCACCTGGGAAGCGAGGACGCAACGCGGCGAATTCGCGCGGGTCGCACAAGCGATGTGCTCGGCCTTTTGACCCTCGTTCCGAGCCTCCTCACAGATCCCATTCTCGGCTACACCTCCGAGCGCACCCTCGGCCGTGAGCTCGGCATTGTGTCGCTTCGCTCCTACGCCCTCACCGCGCTGATCGTCGCAACGACCAAATACGGAATTCGACGCCACCGTCCGAGCTGTGGCGCCAACTGTTCCCCGGGCGATCACCGCAGCTTCATCAGCGGTCACTCCGCGTTTGTGTGGACCGCCGCCTCGCTGACCTGCGTCGCCCATCGACACGTCGATCTCTTCAACTCGCAGGCGGCGCGAATTGCCAGTTGCGCAAGCGTCGTGGGCCTCGCAACGACAACGTCCGTTTTACGAATGGTGGCCCGGCGCCATTATTTCACGGACGTCCTCGTGGGTGCCCTCGTGGGTTTGCTCTCGGGATGGGTCCTCCCGGCGGTAGCAACCTACGGGTTTGGAGGGTAGCCTCGGCCGCCATGCGAGGCGTCCTCGTCTTCTTATTGCTTTCCGCGTCTTCCGTGGCTGTTGCGCAGCCCGCCGCAGCGCGTACCCAGCACCCAATCGATCCGACGGAGCAGGTGGAACGCGAACCCGGTGACGACCCCGACATCGAGGAACGCGACGTCCCCAACTACGACGGCCGCGAGGATCGTCCGGTCAGCGTAGGCGATGTGCTGATCTGGATTCCGCGCATCGTCATGTTTCCGGTCTACCTGGTGACGGAGTTCTTGCTGCGGCGTCCCCTTGGGTTCTTGGTGACCAACGCGGAGGAAGCCGAGGTCCCCGACAAGGTGGTGCAGTTCTTCACCTTCGGGCCCAGCAACAACATCGCCCTCGCGCCAACGTTCTCTTTCGACTTTGGATTTCGGCCGACCGTCGGCGCGTTCTTTCGCTACAACGATCTCGGTTCGGAAGGCCACAACCTGCGCGCGGGATTTTCGATCGCGCGACGAGACCTGCTCTCCGGTTCGGTCGCGTATCGCTGGGCACCGAAAAACGGCAACTGGGAGATGCAGCTCAGCGGAAGCGCCACGAAGCGTCCCGACGGACTCTTCTTTGGTCTCGGCTCCCAGGCGAGTGAATCGCTTCGCTCTCGTTACGACTGGGTGAGCTACGACGCGAACCTTCGCGTGACCGGATCGCTGTGGCGCCAGAGCTCGATCTCGATGTCGCTCGGCTACCGAAACCAAACCTACGGCGACGACGCCATCGGAAACACAACCGTCAACAGCCTCGTCGAAAACGGCCTTCTCGACGAGCTGCCCCCCGGCTTTGAGGACGGTGTTTCCGCCATCATTCAGCGTACGCGCCTGACCATCGACACCCGGCCTTCCCGCCCGGCGCCCGGAACCGGCGCGCGCGTCGTTGGCGAGTACACCTTTGGCTTCGACGCCAACGACCCGGAAAGCCAGATGTGGCTGAACTACGGCGGAACCGCGGCGGCGTTCTTCGACATCTCGGGGTTTCAGCACGTCATCGGCGTGCACGTCTCCGCGGCCGTCGCCGAAGCGCTCCAGGGCGACGTGCCTTTCCTGGAGCTGCCCTTCCTGAGCACCAACGGCCCAATGCGCGGCTTTGTCGGTCGCTTTCTTTCCGGCGAAAGCGAGTTTTCCGTTCTCGTCGACTACCACTGGCCCGTCTGGAACTGGCTCGACGGAACGCTGCACGTCGCGATGGGCAACGTCTACGACGGTAAGTTCGAAGACTTCAGCCTCGAAAACATGCGCCTGAGTTTTGGCATCGGCCTCGCCGGCGTCGCTCAGCGCGATCACTTCTTCGAGTTCCTTGTCGGCTTCGGCACCGATACCTTTGAAAACCGGCCGGACGTCGAGAGCATCCGCATCCTCTTTGGAGGGACCCGTGAATTCTGAAGCGCGTCTCAAGAACGCCGTCACCCCCCTCGTTGCGCTCCTTCTTCTCAGCTGCGCCTCGGAGATTCGACGCTTTCCTCTCGACGAGCCGATGTGGCGCGACGAGGAAGACTTTCGAACGTTCACGCCGATGCCGGAGGAGTACTTTTCTCCCTTCGCGTGGGACGGCGCCGACCAGATGCTCTTTCGGCCGATGTCGCGCTTCTTTCAGGTCGACCCGGCGCGCGAGTCCGTGAACGTCAACGCGATGGACGAGGTGCCGGACTCGAGCTGGTTTACCAATCGTCTCAGTCGTCAGCGCATGACCACCGAAGAGATCGTGCGGGGATCCTGCGAGGGCGATCCCCTCGACGACAACGTCGCTCCTTGGACGATCACCAGCGCGAAGCCCAACGGCGCCAACCCCGGCTTCATCATGGAGGACGCCCAGGGGCGCAAGTTCCTCCTCAAGTTTGACGGCCTGCAGCAGCCCGAGCGCGCAACCGCCGCCGACATCATGGGCTCGCGGATGTACTACGCGGCCGGCTACTTCGCGCCCTGCAACCGCCTTGTCTTCTTCAACCGCGAAATCCTCGAAATCGCGGACGACGCGGAGGTTGAGGTCCTCGGCGACAAACGTCCGATGACCTGGGAAATGCTCGAGCCGATGTTCGCGCGCGCGCCGCGTCTTCCGGACGGCCGCATGCGCGCGGCTTCGAGCCAGTTCCTCCCCGGGCGTCCGATCGGTCCGTGGCGCTACGAATCGACGCGCGACGACGATCCCAACGACGTGATTCCTCACGAGGATCGCCGAGAGCTTCGCGGCGGCTACGTGATCGCGTCCTGGATCAACCACTTCGACGCGCGCGAGCAGAACACGCTCTCGATGTGGATCGCGGAGGAGAACGGCCGTGGTCATGTGCGCCACAACTACATCGATTTCGGAGATTCCTTCGGAAGCCTTTGGGCCTGGGACGGCATCAGCCGCCGGCTGGGTCACGCGAGCTATTTCGACATTCGCACCTTGATGGTCGACTTCGTCACCCTCGGCATCTTGCCGCGTCCCTGGAACAAGATGCGCTACGGACCCGCCGGCGAAACGCTCGGGTACTTCGACGATTGGTATTTCGAGCCGGACCAGTGGGAGCCGGGCTATCCAAATCCAGCGTTCCTCAAGGCGAGCGAACACGACAACGCGTGGATGGGACGCATTCTCGCGAATCTGACGCCGGAGCACATCGAAGCGATCGTGAACGAAGCGAAGGTCACCAACGAGCTCACCCACAACGAACTCGTCCGCATCCTGCAGGGACGCCATCGACGGATCCTGCGCCGCTGGCTCGGTCGCCTTTCGCCGCTCACCTGGCCGGTGCTCGAGGAACGCGAGGATGGCGTGCGTCTTTGCCTTCGCGATCTGGCGGTGTCGACGGATCTCATCGAGTGGGAGAATCGGCCGTACTGGGCGCGAGCCTGGCGCCACGCCGGCGGCAACGACCTCGAGCCCGTCGAGGTCACGGGGCTTTCGCGTCAGCATCCCGATCGCGTGTGCGCGCCGCTTCCTTCGACCGATGCGAGCGAAAGCGACCCCGCGTATTGGATCGTGGACGTCGCAGGCCAATGGGGCGCTGAGGACGACGACGCGCTTCCGGCGCGCGTGCACCTCTATCAGCTCGGGCCGCGGCGTTATCGCATCGTTGGCCTCGAGCGACCGGATCATCAGGGCGAGCCCGGACCCCGGGACTAAGCGTCAGGAGCACAGATGTCCGCAGAGAAGAAGCTCGCCAATGCGATGAGCCTCTACATGGAAGGCATTCGCGACGGGCGCGCGAAGGAAGCGCTCGAGAAATACCTCGGCGATCGTTACACGCAGCACTCCACCGGCGTCGCCGACGGCAAGGAAGGGTTTTTGACCTTCTTTCTTCCCTTCCTCGACCGAAACCCGGTGCGAGACATTCGCGTCGTGCGGAGTCTCGTCGACGGGCCGCACGTCTTCGTGCACGTCCATCAGAACCTCAACGACGGACAGTATTTCTACGTCACCGCCGACATCTTCGACACCGACGAGAACGACAAGATCGTCGAGCACTGGGACACGATTCAGGAAGAGGTTCGCGAAACGAAATCCGGGCGCTCGATGGTCGACGGCCCAACCGAGATCGAAGACCTCGACAAGACCGAAGCGAACCGCACGCTCCTCACGGCGTTCATGAACGACGTGCTGATCGGTGGACAGATGGAGCGCGTGGGCGAGTTCATCGCGGAGGACTACCGCCAGCACAGCCCGACGGCGGCGGACGGTCTTGTGGGCCTTCAGGAGCTCGTCGCCTCGTTCGACGAGTTTCGCTACGTGAAGGCCCACAAGATCCTGGTGCAGGGGAACTTCGCGGCCACGCTTTCGCACGCCGTCGTGAACGGCGACGACTGGTGCATCATCGACATCTTTCGGATGAAAGACGGCAAGATCGTCGAGCACTGGGACGTGCAGGAGAAGATCCTGCCGAAGGACCAGTGGAACAACTCCGGGAAGTTCTAAGGGATCGAGCGAACCGAGGCGCGAACGGTCATTGGCGGGGCTCGATGGGCAGCGCCCAGTGCGGCCCGCAGGACCAGCCGAGAAAACGTCGTTCGCCGGATGGACGGCGGCCCGCTGCATCGAAACGCGCGCCCCGAACGACGGCACTGAGACCGTCGAGAGCCGGTGCGAGATGCTTGAGATCGTAGGGCCCAAACTCCTGACGGATCTCGCCCACAACCTGCCGCTGCTGCGCGGAGTCCGCGAACGACAAAAAGAAGATCGCCTGACGCCACGCGTACGCGGTGTTCTTGGTGAGACGAAGGCGTGCCATTCGGTCCCTGGGCAGCTGCGCCTGACGAGTCAGCGCCCACGAGAGCGCCTTTCGCGCCAGCTCTGCGCCGCGCCGTTCGAGCTCGCGGTGAAGATCGAGACCCACCACCAGCGACGCGAGGTTGTAGGTGGTGAGAATCTGCATCTGCTCGAGTTCGGCGCCGTTTTGCGCCACGAACCCGCCGCCATCACTGCGGTTCCGGAAGGCACCGGCTTCCTTCGCCCGCCATCCGCAGAGCGTTCCGAACCCCGGATCCGTTTGCTTGCCCCAGCGGGAGAAAAGCCCGCGACGCGGCGCAGGCTCCGCAATCGGCGACAAATCGTAGTAGCGCGCGTAGAGCGTCCCCTCGAGAAGCTCGTAGGCAAGACGCGCCGCGTCGCCAAACTTCTTCGTGAACGTTCCCATGAAGATGTCCGCGGCGATCTCTTCGACGAGGGGCACCTTGATGCCGGCCTTCTTAGCGAGCGTCCGAAATTCCCGAAGAAGCGGGTTGGGAATGATCGTGTGGGGAAAGTGCTCGAACGTGAGCAGCACGAGATCGCGAAAGGCCTGCGCGGCAACCTCTTGCGTCTGCAGGCTCTCGCGCCGAAAGGGCTCGAGCGCCGCAATCCAGGGGAGCTCCTCGAGCTGCACCTGATACTCCAAGTTCAGAAGAAGCAGCGAACGCCGGCGCCGAAACGCCGCGTAGATGCTCGCGAAGAGGTTGCGGCCCCCGGGATCCGAAATGCCCGCCGCGGCGATCTGCGAGGTGAGCTGCGGAAGCACGATCGCGAGAACCTCCGCTGAGGAGATGATGCCTCGCTGAACGAGGCTCTCCACCGGCGCGATGAGCGCGCGCTCGATCTTTTGGACAAAGCGAGCAGGTACTTCGGTGCGCGTCGCGACGCGCGAGTGCTCGCCGGCCTCGATCGGCGCGGTCGCAACGTCGAGAGACGCTACGCCCTCCGTCCGTGGAATCGCCGAAAGGCGCGCGGCAAGCGCCGCCGCAATGTCCGCGTGCAGGGGAAGCGACGCAATGCGGCGCTGCTCCTCGCGAAGCGTCCGAACTGCCTCCGAATCGGGCGCGCCGTGCTTGTGAACGGCCGCCGCCAGCGCGTGACGGAGCGACGCCAGCGCGCGCTCGCTCAGCGCGGACGCGTCCGCCGGGCACGCCCGCAGATGCCGAAGGAGGATCTGAAAGGTGCTGCCTTCGGCGTGATGGCGACCGCTCGGTCCGTGACTCCGAAGCGCAGCGCGGTATTGCGCGAGAAAGAGGTCGCGCGAGGTCGACCAGTCGCTCGGCCACACCCTGCCAGGCCAGCCCCCTTCCGCGATCGGCTGCCCCTTCGCGTCCTTGCGAAGAACAGTGCGGGCCTCTTCCCGTTGAAAGCTCGGCGCTGGGCCTTCGACGGTGCGAAGCCAAAGGGCAACGAGCGCGTCGTAAAGCGGGTTCCACACCGCCAGGGTCGCGTTCATGGCGGATACCTGCGCGGAGGGCTTGGTTTCGAGGAGCGCGTCGCGCACCTTGCGCGCGGTCGTGACGTGCACGCCGGCCGCGGACGCACGCGGTGCATCGGTAATACGCGGGTAAAAGCGCAGGCGATGCATCAAGGAACGCAGCTGAGAAAGCAGCTCGAGGGCCGCGGCGCCCTGGCCTTGGTCGACGAGCCACGCCACCACGAGAAGGGCGGCTTCTTCGGGAACCTCCACCTCGTAGCGTCCGTCCGCGAGGGCGCCCTGAAGACGTGCGAGACCTTCGTCGCTCGTGAAGTAGAGGTTGAGACGCTCCCGCGGCGTCGTGCCCGGCGCGTTCTTCGGCAAGGTTTCGAGAAGCGCGTTCTCGTGTTCACGGAGCGCGCCTTCCGCGAGGTAGCTCCCGGTCGCAAAGCCGCCGTGCGCAACCTCGAGGGTCACCCACGCGGGCGTCTTCGCCACGGGCGTTCGCGAGCCGACGGTGAGCGTGCCGCTACGCATCCCCGTGAGAACGGATTGCCAGCGGGCGATCTTCGTGAGGGCCCGCGCACGAGTCGCGGCGTCGGGGTGATCCTGGGCGGTGCGAAGGGCGCGGTCGAGCTGGCCGAACGCGTACCCCGCACCAGCGGTGTGCTTTGCTTCTGTCATGGCCGTGGGGGCGGGAGTCGAACGCCGCGCCTTCCCGGTTAAGAGCCGGGGGTTCCGCCACTGAACTTCCCCACGAATTTCGTAGCCATGGGGGCAGGAGTCGAACCCGCACGATCCCGGTGTGCAGCCGAGCGCCCCGCCACGGGGCATCCCCACGATGTCTCTCGTCTTGGCCATGGGGGCGGGATTCGAACTCCGCGCCTTCCCGGTCCTAAGCCGGGCGTTCAGCCGCTGAACTTCCCCACGATGCGCGGCCTACCTTAAGTCCGTCGCCTGCCTGCGCAAGGCTCGAAGTGGTACGTGGACGGGATGAATCGGGCGAAGCGACTCGGGCTCGGGTTTCTCTTCACGCTGGTCGTTCTCAGCATCCTCACCACGCTGACGCGACCCGCGACCTTCGGCGTGCTCACCTTTGTGGGACTCGGACTTTGGATCGGAACCGTCCTCACCGCGCTTACGCTCGTTGGCGCGTATGCGGAAACGCGCGTACGGCGTCCCTGGGCGCTCCTCCTCCTCCTCGCTCTCACCGCGGGCCTCGCGAGCGCAGCCATCAGCACGGTGATCTATGCGGTCGTGGCTGCCCTGCCTGCGGCGCTACCGGAAGGCCCTGAGGCATGGACGGGCTTTGCGTCGCCCGCGGAAGCTGCGCTGATCGGCTTCTTCGACGGAGATGCGCTCTTTGGGTTCTGGGCGCTCTGGATCGAGCTTCCGCAGCGCTTCGCCCAGCAGGCAGAGCTCGCCAAACAGCGCAACGAGTGGAGACACGAAGCCGAGATCACGCGCATTCGGCGCGGTCTCGAGCCGCACTTTCTCCTCAACACCTTGAACACGATCTCCGCCACGGTGGTGAGCCAGCCGCAGCAGGCGCGGGAGCTGCTCGGGGTGCTCGGCGATCTGCTCCGCGATCTTCTCGAAGGCGCGGACGAGCCCTACCAGCGGGTTCGCGATCAGGTCGCGTGGCTCCAGGGTCTCTCGCAGATTCTTCAGAGTCGCCACGAAGGACGACTGAAGATTCACTGGGACATCGACGCGCGCGTGCGCGATGCGCTCCTGCCGGCACTCGTTCTTCAGCCGCTCCTGGAAAACGCGGTCTCCCACGGCGCGCTTCGCCACAAAGAGGGCGGCGAGGTTGCGGTACGGATCACGCCCGAAGGCGAGTCCATTCGCTGCGTCGTCGAGGACGATGGCCCGGGCTTTCAGGGCGAGCCCTTCGGTCACGGGCTTTCCCTCGTCGAGCGACGCATCAACCTCGAGAAAGGGAGCCTCGACATCGATTCGTCGTCGACGCGAACGCGCGTGACCGTCATTCTCCCGCGGAGGACCGCGTGAACGGACTGACCGGATTGATCGTGGACGATGAGCTCCCCGCGCGGCGTTTTCTCGCGGAGCTTCTCGAAGGGACGGGCGCGTTTCGGGACACGCTCTCGACC
>JBCDAA010000309.1:0-10838 GCA_039186435.1 Myxococcota bacterium
CACGTCCGTTCGGCCCGCGCCGAGCATGCGATGGTCGTTCAGGCCTACGAGATCGACGACGCGGCGCCCCCCCACGGCCCGCATGGCGCCGGCATCGCCAGACGCAATCCAGTCCGCTTCTTCGCTGTGGCTGCGAATCCATGCGGCGGCGGCGAGGTTGAGCTCGGCGATGTTACGGCAGTTCTCGGCGTACTCGTTCGCGGCGGTGGCGTGCGCGATGCCGAGCGAAACCAAGAGTGCCAGAGCCGCAACGGGGAGGAGCCGCTTCGGGAGCGACGCCACCGCCGCAACCACCAGCAGCAAAAGCAGCGGACGTGCGACGAGCGCGTAGCGCGACCAGTAGAAGTCGATCTCGCGAACGTCGTGGGCCCAGACGAGACCGAGCGTGAGAACGGCAAGACCGATCGGGAGCGCCCCAGAAACGTCGAGCCGTTTCCATCGCCACGCGCCGAGCAGCGCGAGGGGAAAACCAACGAGACTCAACACCGGGCCGCCGCCAAGGGAGAGCAGCACCCGCGGCGCGTCCATCCACTGCGCCACGGGACCCTGGGCTCCGTGCTTCGCGTAAAAGGTGGTCGGCAGCAGCGTGTTGGCGGCATGCAAACACCAGCCGCTCCAGAGGACGAGGGCGATCGCCGGCGGCGCCCAGATCCAGGCGCGCTTGTCATGAGTGCGATGATGGACCGCGAGGACGAGCCAGAGGAGCGCGAGCTCGGGACGCGTGAGGACCGCTGCCGCGAGCAGGACGCCGGCGATGCGGATTCGATCGTGGTGCAGCGCGAGGAGCGTTCCGAGGATGAGCGCCACCGCGAGGGGTACCTCCATGCCCGAAAGCCCCGCAAATACGAGCGGCGGATCGAGGGCGATGAGCGTTCCTGCCAGACGACCGAACGAGGGTGCAGACGTCGTTTGCATCCACCGGTCGGCCAGCCACGCGCTCAGGACAACGAGGAGCGAGCCGAGGATTTTGGTGCCGAAAACCGACATCCCGCCCGCGCCATGAAAGGGAGCGAGAAGCACCGCCCAAAGCGGGCTTGTGATCCCGGCCGCGGGAACGCCGGGGTTGTAGGCGAAGCCGTCCCCGTACGCGATCCCCTCGGCGTAGACCTGGTGAATGTAGGCATCGTCCAGGGGAAATACGCCGAGCGCGTACTCACCGCTGGCAAGGTAGGCGATCACCGCCGCGCCGTGGACAAGCGCGTAGAGACCAAATCGAAAGGCGGAACGCATGCGACCCGAAGACGGGCTACCGGAAGTTCTGCACCGCCCAAACGCGACCGTCGCCCGTCGTGTGAAACCCGCACGCGACCTGCGTGTACGCGGGGTTGCTCATGTTGATGTAGTGACCGTGAGCCGCGAAGTCTTCGCCCGGCCCTTCGTCCCACATCGCCTGAAGACACCCACCGATCACAGCATCCTCGGAGCCCCAGCCCGGGCACTCGTTCTGCGCGTTGCCGCCGTTCGTGCAGATGTTGTCGCGAAATCCCGAGTGCGGGGGTCGCACGGAATCGTACTCGGCGTGCTCGTCTGCACAGCGCTCCCCTTCCACCCAGCGTGAGAGCGGCGGCAAGCACTGACACTCCGCCCGAAACTGATTGATGCGAGCGACGCAGTCGGCGTAGACGTCGCCGGTCGACGGGACGGGACTCGGCTGGCAATTCGGCCGCGGGTCGTCGAGGGGCGCGGCGCACCCTCGCGGGAGCCCACCGTCGGTTGCACCTCCGTCGCGCGCCCCACCGTCGTCGTCCCCGCAGGCAACCAGGCCAACCACCAACACCCAGATCGCTCGTCGCATGAGCGCATTCTACGTTCTCTCGGCGCTCACGGGTAACCGTCCCGGCCGATCGACCTACGAGGGAGGCGCGTCGAATCTGCGACGTAGGAGGGACCAATGAAACTGCGAGTAGCTGCACTCTTCTTGATGGCTTGTGGGGGTGCGGAATGTCCTCAGCCGACCGCCACCCCAGTGCCGGCAGTGCCGAGCCCTGCGCCAACCGCCGCCCCGATGGAGGACAACACTGCGATGGAGGACAACACCGTGACCGATGTCCGTATGACGCTTGATAAAATGGACCAAATTGTTCGAACCATGGCGGCCGATGTGCAGCGCCAAGGAGGCATCTGGGAGTTTCGCTACGAAGGCTTGCCCCTCACGATCGTCACCGACGCGCGAGCCGACCGCATGCGAATTGTCGCGCCGATCACGCGCACCAACGCGATGACGAGTGACCAGCACGACGCGGTGATGATGGCGAACTTTCACAGCGCGCTCGATGCGCGCTACGCCATCAGTCAGGGGGTGCTCTTCAGCGCGTTTATTCACCCGCTGAGCACGCTTCACCCAGACGACCTGCAAAGCGGGATCCGGCAGACGGCCAACCTCGTCCGGACCTTTGGCACCTCGTATACCAGCGGTGAACTCTTCTTCGGCGCAGCTCCCTGACTCGCCGAGCGGTTCGAGCTATAATACGCCACCGTGCGCGGCTCGTGGCTTCTCGTCGGACTTCTTTCCTGTAGCGTTCCTGAAAGCGGGATCAGCGGACCCGTCGTCGCGAACGACGGTGGACGACGCGACACCGGCGATTGCACGCCGAGCGACGAGGAGTGCAACAACGAGGACGATGATTGCGACGGCAACATCGACGAGTTCGTCGTTCGCTCCTGCGGCGAAATGATGGGGGCCTGCGGCGCAGGAACCGAAACGTGCACCGCAGGGATCTTTGGCGAATGCGTCGACGCGACCGGACCGACCGAGGAAGTCTGCGACGGGATCGACAACGACTGCGACGGAAGCGTCGACGAGGTCTGCAGCTGCGAACCCGGTAACACGATGGCGTGCGGAAGCGACGTCGGTGCCTGCATGATGGGTACTCAGACCTGCAACGCCGACGGCGAGTGGGACCCCTGCATCGGCGCGACCGGCCCCGTCGACGAGGTCTGCGACGGGATCGATAACAACTGCAACGGCATGACCGACGAGGGCGTGCTTCGGTCCTTCTTCCCGGACGACGACGACGACGACTACGGAGATCCGGCAGGCCCCCGAACGGAAGCGTGCACCGCGCCGGACGGCTTTGTGGAGAACAACGAGGACTGCAACGACGACAACAGCAGCATCAACCCGGAGGCGTCGGAGGATTGCGATGAGGTCGACCAAGACTGTGACGGGATGACCGACGAAGGCACCCTGACCACCTTCTACGCGGACATGGACGGCGACGGGTTCGGCGGCGCGCCGGTGATGGCGTGCGAGCAGGTCGACGGGACCGTTACGAACGACGACGACTGCAACGATGAGTGCTACACCTGCAATCCCGACGTGGATGAAGAGTTCTGCGGCGACAGCAACGACAACGACTGCGACGGAATGATCGACGAAGGAAGCTGTCGATGCGACTTCGTCTCCGGCACCGGCGGCACCTACGTGGCTTGCGATTTCAACCGCAACTGGTCCCAGGCCCGCGACATCTGCGTTCGCTGGAACGGCGCGCTCGGCTTTCCGGAGACGACCGCCGAAAACAACGCGCTCTACATCGGTCTTCGAGCCCTCGAGCAGCAGGACTACTGGCTCGGCGGTACCGACAACGACGGCGCCAGCGATGAGGGCACCTGGGAAAGCCAGGAAGAACTCGTGTTCACCATCTGCGACGACAACGGTCGAAACTGCCGGTGCACAACACAGTGCAGCTGGGCGAGTGGTGAGCCGAACGACAACGGCCGCGAAGACTGCATGGAAATGCTCTCCACCGCCGCGCTTTGGAACGATATCGAATGCAGCGAATCGCAGGCCTTCGTCTGTGAGTTTCCGAGCCCCTAGGCGCGTTGACATTCCGCCGCGCACCAACTAATCGTTTCGTCCGTGGGACACTTGGGCTAACGTTTGACCGGCAAGCCGCCCTTGCTGCGCGGCTTTCTTAGGCGATCATGTACGAGCTAGATGCCATCGACACGCGGCTTTTGAACGAACTCCAGGCCGACGCGAAGATCTCCCTCAAACGCGTGGGGGAAAAGGTAGGTCTCAGCGCCCCCGCCGTGATGGAGCGGGTGCGCAAGATGGAACAGGCCGGTGTGATCCGCGGCTACCACGCGCAGATCGACGCGCGCGAAGTGGGCATCGATGTGAGCGGTTTCATCGGCGTGATGATCAAAGACCCGGAACGCCTCAGCGCGTTCGAAACGTGGGTCGAAGACATTCCGCAGATCCTTGAATGCCACCACGTCACCGGCGGGTTCACGCTTTTGTTGAAGGTGAAGTCTCGCAACACCTCCGCGCTCGAAACGCTCATCAGCAAGATTCGATCGTTCGCGGGCGTGGACGGCACGGAGACGATGGTCGTTCTTTCGACGAGCGTGGAGCGCATCCCGGTGCTCCTCGAAGTACCGGCGGAAGATCCGCCGCGGCGTCGAAAGCGGCGATAGTGTTCTAAAACCAGGCGAGCGCCGCCCGGATCGTGAGCGCGAGACTCGCGAAGGTGCTGAGCGCGAAGAGCGCAAAGCGCAGGTGAATGTGGTTGATCGTGGCCTGCACCAGACTGTGGGCGACCCGAAGGGCGACGTAGGTCCATGCGATCCACGTGTTGCGCCCGTCTCCCTCCCCCATCACCGCAAGGGCCAGGGCGCTCGCGTAGAACACGGTGGGATGCTCGAGGAGATGCGTGTAGTTGTCGGATTTCCACCGAACCCGCGAAGGGAGCGTGGCCATCTGCGAGCCCCGCGGCGCGTCCCGGTCGAGCACGAGATCCGTCCGCCGAATGGCGGGAATGCGAGTCGCGTACATCCAGAGCATCATCAGATGCGTCCAAAGACTCAACACGATGACGGGAGCGAGAATCGAGGCCATCCCCTCATGCTGCCCGTCATGAACGCGAGCGGCCTTGACGATCGTCAAGACGGGCGCTTGGCTCGACTGAGCGCCTCGGCGGACACCCCAAGATAAGACGCGACGTGAAAGTCCGGCATACCGGCAACGATCGCGGGGTCGAGATGCGTGCGGTAAAACGCGTAGCGTTCGCGAACGAACTTGTGCTGGAGCATCCGAAGTCGGCGCTCCATCGAGAGGTAGTGCTGCTCGGCCAGGACGCGCATCAGCTCGTGAAAGCGCGGGCTCTCCGCGAGGTCGGCCAAGGACATGCGAAACCCGACCACCGGCGTCACCGCTTCCACGCAAACTTCCGCGGGCTCCTGGGTGATCACGCTGGTGAGGCTAACCGCAACGTTGGGCGGCCCGAGAAAACGCTGGTTGCTCTCGCGTCCCTCGGCCTCCACGAAATAGCTGCGCACGAGCCCCTCGTAGAGGAGCACGATGTGCTCGCAGCGCACCCCGAGGGGAAAGAGAGGCACGTTCGCGTCGCAGTGGTAAGGGCGCAGCCGCTGCGCGATCCAGGAACGCTCGTTTGCACTGAGCGTGACGAGCGGAGAGACCACCGCCTCGACTACAGCTTCCGCGCGCTCCATTCCCACACGGCTGGATAGCACGCGCGCTCGTGGTACAAGCCCCGCATGCGACTTCTTCCGATTCTCGCGCTCCTCGTTGTGCTCGGTTGCGGACATCGACTGGTCGTCGGCAACGACGGAACCATTCGGGTCGTTGTCGAGGGCGATCACATCGTCTTTGATGATCCGATCCTCTTCGCTACCGACAGCGACGAGATCCTCGAAGCGAGTTTCGGTCTTCTCGACAAGATCGCCGAGACGATGGTCGAGCATACGGAGATCACCGGCGCGACCATCGAAGGGCATACGGACGCGACCGGCTCCGCCGAACACAACCAGGAGCTCAGCGAGCGGCGTGCCCAGTCCGTGGTCGCGGCCCTTCAGCAGCGGGGCGTTCCGCAGCCTCTTCAGGCCGTCGGCAAAGGCCTCAGCGAACCCCTCTGCAGCGAAGACACCGACGAGTGCCATCAGCGCAATCGCCGCGTGGAGATCCTCATCACGCGCTAAATCCTCTCGACCGGCATTGGAAATGCATCGTCCTCCGATCGACTCATGAGTGGCTCACATCAGCACATTCAATGAGAGGGGATTTGATGCGCGCTCTGCTAATTTCGCTGTGTTGTCTTGGTCTTGGGTGCCCGAAGGTAAGGGACCTCGAACCCGAACCGATCGTGGAACCGGACAATCCGGTCGTGGTGGGTGCGGACGTGAGCGCAATGATCGGCCCAGCTGGCGGCTCGCTCGCGCTCAACGATCTCACGGTGACGATTCCGCCGGGAGCACTCGACACGATGACCGAAGTGCGCGCCATTGCAGAGACCGGGACGATTCCCGAGGGCTTCACCGCGTTCACCCCCGTCGTGCGCTTCGAGCCCGAAGAACTTCAGTTCGCGGCCCCGATTCGCATTTCGTTCCCCTTCGAAGGGAACTCCAGCATCGCGACGCTCTTTTGGACGCGCGACGGCGGCGATGAGTTCGCCGCGCTGGAAACCACCGTCGAAGAGGACCTCGCGATCGGCGAAACCAACCGCCTCGGCAAGGCGTTCGTCGGAACCGCCTGCCAAGGCGAGTCGTGCTGCCGTCGCGCAGCTGGCGCGCTCGATGTACTCCTGCTTGTCGACAACTCCGGATCCATGGCGCAGGAGCAGGTTGCGCTCGCGACCCAGCTTCCCCGCGTTGTAAGGGCGCTCGCCACCGGCGATGCCGACGGAGATGGAATCCAGGACTTTCCCGCGGTTTCGTCGCTGCAGATCGGATCGGTCAGCCCCGACATGGGGAGCGGCGGTTTCCTTGTGCCCACCTGCGACGATGCGACGTTCGGGGACGACGGCGTCCTGCAGACCGCCGGCAACCCTGCGCTGAGCGGTTGCGATGCGACTTACCCGAGCGTGCAGCGCTTCGACGGAACCTCCGCTGCGGACCGCTTCTCATCGGACGTCGCGTGCGTCGCCACGATGGGCACCGATGGCTGCGGCTTCGAACAACAGCTCGAGGCGATGCTCAAGGCGGTCACGCCGTCGACCGATGCGACGCTCTTTCACCGCTCGACTACCGGTCACGCCGACGGCGCAAACGCGGGCCTCGTGCGCGAGAACGCGGTCCTCGCACTGATCAGCCTGACCGACGAAGACGACTGTTCCGCGCTCGATCCGGACCTCTTCAACCCGTCGAGCCCGCTCTACGGGGGCGACCTGAACCTCCGCTGCTTCCAGTACCCGGAGGCGGTGCATCCGGTCGACCGCTACGTCGAAGGTCTTCTCAGCATCAAGGAAGACCCCAGCCAGCTTGTGTATGCGTCCATCGCCGGCGTTCCCCCCGCGATGGACGGGGCGAGCTACGACGCCATCCTCGAAGCGCCAGAAATGCAGGAGCGCGTCGATCCGGGCATGCCGACCCGCCTTGCGCCGGCCTGCTCCGTTCCGGGCGTCGGCGTCGCGTTCCCGGCACGGCGGATGGTGCAAACCGCAGCGGCGCTCGAAGCGCGCGGCGCAAGCGCGACCGTGGGAAGCGTCTGCACCGACGACTACACCGCCGTCGTCACGCGCATCCTTGCCAAGATCGCCGCGAGCGTTTCGGGCACCTGCGGCTAAGCGCCGTCAGCAGCCAGAATCGATCACAAACCACTCGTCGTCGTCGGGCGCGAGGACCATCGTGTCCCGCTGTCCTTCGACGACGAGTCGTTTGGCTCCGTCGATGCGGTCGACATCCGGCGCGTCCTCAAGCTCGCCCACCTCGAGGCTTCGCCGAAGACACGCTCCGATGGCCTCGTTGCGCGAGTTGCCTTGGGCTCGGGCGAGCTCGCTCTGCACGGCCTCCCGCACCGCGGGATGAAACGCGGCGACGATCGCCTCCTCGTCTTTCCGCTCCATCGCCGAGGCGAGGGCGCGAACAGCGTCCTCCGGCGACTTCGACCCAGAGGAGCTGCACGCTGCGAGCAAGAAGAGGAAAAGACTGAAAACACCGCGTTTCACCGGGGAACTATACGCTTCCATGGGCCGCCGCCGGGTCACTGTTCAACGGGTGCACCTTGACACGGCGCGTCATTTCCTCTAAACGTTAGGCTCAAACATCCAATGGCCTAATATTTTTAGGCCACACTTGAGTTCGGGCCGACGTTCGCGGCCACAAGACAGAGAAGGGAAGCGCACATGGTCCGAGCGACCGGTCTTTACGACCCTCGTTTCGAGCACGACGCCTGCGGCGTTGGGTTTGTTGCAGACATTCGTGGCCGCCGCTCCCACCAAATCGTTCTCGACGCCGACCAGGTCCTTCGAAACATGGACCACCGGGGAGCGTGCGGGGCGGAGGTCAACACCGGCGATGGCGCCGGCATTCTCACGGCTCTTCCCCACGAATTTCTCGCGAAGGTTGCGAAGGACGAACTCGGCGAAACGCTTCCCGCGCCGGGTCGCTTCGCGGCGGGCAACGTCTTCCTCCCCAACGATCCCGCGGAGCGACGCCACTGCAAGCGAACCTTCGAGCGGATCATCCGGGAGCAGGGACAGCGCGTCGTCGGATGGCGAACGGTTCCGATCGATCCGGAGGGCGCCGATCTCGGCCCCACCGCGCTCGCGTCCATGCCGGCGATCGAGCAGCTCTTCGTGGCGGCCGCCGACGACATCACCACCAAGCACTTCGAGCGCCAGCTCTACGTGATTCGAAAGCGTGCGGGAACTTCGCTGCGTCGAGACGCGCGTCTTCGCGAAGGCTCCACGGTCTACGTCTGCACGCTCTCGACGAAGGTGATCGTCTACAAGGGCATGCTCACGCCGGGTCAGCTTCTTCCCTTTTATCCGGACCTCGCGGACTGGTCGTACAAGAGCCATCTCGCGATGGTTCACTCGCGCTTCTCGACAAATACCTTTCCGTCCTGGGACCGTGCGCAGCCCCTTCGCTGCATGAGCCACAACGGTGAGATCAACACCCTCCGCGGTAACGTGGGCTCCATGCACGACCGTGAACGCGTGGTGCAAAGCCAGCTTTTTGGCGACGACATGGAGAAGTGCTTTCCGGTCGCAGAGCCGACCGCGAGCGACTCCGGCAACTTCGACAACGTCCTGGAATTCCTGCTGATGGGGGGCCGGTCGCTGCCCTCCTCGGTGATGATGATGATTCCCGAGGCCTGGCAGAAGGACGCCTCGATGAGCGCTCAAAAGCGCGCGTTCTACGAGTATCACTCCTGCCTGATGGAGCCCTGGGACGGCCCCGCGTCCATCGCGTTTACGGACGGTCGCTACATCGGCGCGGTCCTCGATCGCAACGGGCTGCGCCCGAGCCGCTACTACGTGACGCACGACGACAAAGTCATCATGGCGAGCGAGGTGGGCGTGCTTCCCGTCGACGCCGACCGCGTCAAAGCGAAGGGTCGTCTTCAGCCGGGCAAGATGTTCCTCGTCGACTTCGAAGCGGGACGCCTGATTCCCGACGAAGAGGTCAAGCACCTCATCGCCGCGAAGAACCCCTACGCGGAGTGGCTTGGGGAACACCGCCTCACCCTCAGCGAGCTGCCACGGGCCGAAGCGCCCGAGTTCGTCCCCGAGTCGCTCGTGCAGCGCATGCAGGCCTTCGGCTACACCACCGAGACGCTGCAGTTCTTTCTCTTGCCGATGGTGTCGCAGCTTCGCGATCCGGTCGGCTCGATGGGCAACGACTCGGCGCTCGCGTGTTTGAGCGACAAGGCGCGCCTTCCCTACGACTATTTCAAGCAGCTCTTCGCCCAGGTCACGAACCCGCCGATCGATTCGATTCGCGAGGAAGTGATCATGAGCCTGCAGGCCTACTGCGGACCCGAGGGCAACGTCCTCGCCGCCGAGCCGGACAACTGCCACCGCCTGCGCCTTCCGCATCCGATCCTCACCAACGAGGAGATGGCGGCGGTCAAGAACCTCAATCACCGCGGCTGGCGGAGCAAAACCATCGACATCACCTGGCCGCGCGTGCGCGGTGCAGCGGGTCTCGACGCGTCGCTCCGGCGCATCGCTCTCGAAGCGGAGGCCGCGGTCGACGAAGGTGTTCAGCTCGTCGTGCTCTCGGACCGGCGCGCCGGCGCGGACCGCGTTCCGATCAGTAGCCTGCTCGCTCTCGGGGCGGTGCATCAGCACCTCTGCCGCGTCAGCAAACGAACGCGCACCGGCCTGATCGTCGAAAGCGGCGAGGCGCGCGAGGTGCACCACCACTGCTGCCTGATCGGGTTCGGCGCGGACGCGATCAATCCCTACCTCGCCTTTGAAGCGCTCTGGCAGGCGCGCCGCGATGGGCTCACGGAGCACGACTCGGACCAAGCGCTCGTGAAGGCGTACCAGAAGGCGGTCGGCAAAGGGATGCTGAAGGTCATGGCGAAGATGGGGATCTCGACGCTGCAGTCCTACAAGGGCGCGCAGATCTTCGAGGCCGTCGGCCTGAACCGCCAGGTCGTCGAGCGCTGTTTCACCGGAACCGCGAGCCGCATCGAAGGCGTCGGTTTTGATGTGCTCGCGGACGAAGCCGTGCGCCGCCACGAGCTCGGCTTTCCCTCCGGCGGCGACAGCGGCCACGCGTCGCCGCACCTTCCGGTGCTTCCGAACGACGGGCAGCTTCACTGGCGTTCCGGCGGTGAAAAACACGCCTGGGATCCCACCTCGATTCAGTCGCTTCAGCGCGCGGCGCGCGGCGACGAGAGCGCCTATTGGAAATTCGCGAAACACATCGACGAGTCGGAGCGCACGCGCTGTTCGCTTCGCGGCCTGCTTCGCTTTCGGCACACGACGCCGATCCCCCTGGAAGAGGTCGAACCGGCCAGCGCCATCGTGAAGCGCTTTGTCACTGGGGCGATGAGCTTTGGCTCCATCTCCAAAGAGGCGCACGAAACGCTCGCCGTCGCGATGAACGAGCTGGGCGGCAAGTCGAACACCGGCGAAGGCGGCGAA
>JBCDAA010000310.1:0-10791 GCA_039186435.1 Myxococcota bacterium
CACCGCTTCCTCGAGGTCGCGCTTTGCCTGGGCGACCTCTCCGTCCGCAAGATGCACCACGGGGACAACCGTTGTCTGAAACTGCGTCAGGGCATAGCGATCACCGCGCTCGATGGCGTCGCGGACCACGTCGCGGACGCGCTTGCGCAGCGTGTGGATGTCACCCGTGTGCCAGATCGCTGTAAGAGAAAGCCGCTGCGCGGTAGCGAGCTCCCAAGCAACGCCCGCCTTGCGCTCCTGAAAGAGCCGCACTGCGCGCTCGCTCGTCGCCCGCGTTCCGCGCCAGTCACCCGTGAGGAACGCGACCGTCGCCTCCGCCATCGTGAGGTGCGCATCGAGGCGCGGGTCGGTCTGATCGCTCGCGAGCTCTCGCGCTCGCTGAAGAAGACGATGGGCACGGGTTCCTGGAGGACCGCCCGACGCTGCGGGAATCGCCTGCATCGCAAGCCCGAGGGCAATGCGTCCCGGATCCCCCGCGCGTTTGGCGAGGCGCAGATAGCGCGCCTGATAGAGGCTTCCCGCGACGGGCTCCAGCATGGAAAGCGCCATTCCGACGGCCCAGCAGGTGTCGAGCTTTCGCTGACGCGCGGACGTGAGCGTGTTGGTGGAGGCGATGGGCGTCAGCGCCGCCCGCGCGCGTTCGGTCACGAGCTGCCGGAGGGTCTGCGGCAACGTTGTGGGTCGCGCCATGCCGAGATGGACGAGAACGCGATCCATTGCTTCGAGTCCATCGTCGATGTGACCGGCGCGGAGGGTCTGCAGCGCGGCGTGGCGTTCGAGCTCTGCCGTTTCGACAACGGGCGCACGTTCCGCCGCTTCAGTGTACGCCTTGGCAGCTTCGATGCCTCGCCCCGCATCAGCCAGCGTCGCGCCAAGGTCACGGAGAACCTCAAAGGTGGGGGAACGCAGTTCGAGGCACCAGCGGTAGAGACTAGCGGCGCGATCGAAGGCGAGCGACGCACGGGCGCGCTCGGCGGCGCGAAGGGCATGCGGAAAGGCGCGGTCGCGTTGTCCGGCGCCATCCCAGTGGGTCGCAATCGCCTCCGGACCCGCATCCGGCCAGGCCTCGAGTGCCCCAGCGAGGCGACGGTGAACCTCCTGCGGCGCGCCGATCTCGTCGGTGAGCGCTTGCCGTACTCGGTCATGATAGGGCTCGACATGCGACGCGCCGGTGCCACGAAGGAGACGCGCGCCTTGGAGGTTTCGCACCGCCTGCACGAGGGTTTTGAGGTCGCGTTCGACCGCGGACGCGAGCACCGCGGCGGGCAGTGGCCGCGTGCTCAGCACCGCGGCTTCGAGAACTCGCTGTTCGGTTGTCGAGAGCCCGGCTGCGCGCTCCTGCAGTGCGCTGTGGAGGTTCGCGATCGAGCCTCGCGCGAGCTCGCTGAGAAAATAGGGATGCCCTCCAGACTCCTCGGCGATGCGAGTCACGCGGTCCGCGTTGGCGCCCGTTGCGCGGGCGAGCTCTCGCGCTTCCGCGGGCTCGAGAGGTGCGAGGGAAAAGGACGCGTCGGCCGTCAGCGTCGGGCCGTCTTCGAGCCGGCGCGCCACGAGAATTGAAACGCGTGGCGCATCGACGCCGCCGCGAAGGGCCTGGAGGATCGCCGCCGAGTCCGTGTCCGCCCACTGAAAATCGTCGATGAGGATGGCGAGAGGTCCCTCCTCCCCGAGCGCTCCGAGCAGACGGCGGAGCTCCGCGATGGCTTGGCGACGCGCATTCTGAGGATTGGTGACGGGCTGGCCCTTTGCCGCAAGAGGGGCAAGCACCGGAAACATTCGCGCGAGGGAAGGACCCGGCCGAAGCGCGTCGGGGAGATTGGGCTGCCCGGAGAGATAGCGGAAGAGCGCGTCCACGACTTCGTCGAGTCCCTTGTGCGGGACATGCTCGCGCTCGTAGCAGCGGCCAGTAAAGACGAGCGCTTGCTGACGGAGGGTGTTTTCGAAGCGCGCCAAGAGCGCGGACTTTCCGATGCCTGAATCACCGCGGAGTTCCACGAGCGTCGGCGCGTCGTCCATCGCGTCCCTAAGGTCCTGGAGGACACGCCTTCGACCCACAAAAAGAGGAGCTGGGAAGACGGAAGTCGCACGCGGTCGACGGCCTGCGACCGACTCGATCGCGTCGACCGGCGGGCGCTTCCGGGGCGATCGAGCGAGCAGGAGCTCACACAGATCCACGAGGTCGGCGGGGAGCGATGAACCGCGAGGCCGTGGCGCGGACTGCTCGCGTCGCTGGCGAAGGATCGTCTCCATGTCGCCCGCGAAGGGAAGCTCGCCGGTCAGCGCTTCGTAGAGCATCACGCCGGTTGCGTAGGTGTCGACCGCAGCGTTGGCCTCTGCGCCTTCCGCCTGCTCGGGAGCCATGTACGCCGCGGTGCCTACGATCTCGCGCTCGCTGCGATCGTGCGCTTCCGCCACCAGACCAAAGTCGAGAAGGACCACCCGGCCGGCGTCGGTGACGAGCGTATTGGAAGGTTTGACGTCGCGATGCACCAGCCCGTGTTGATGCAGAGCGCTCAACCCCACCGAGAGCTGGGCGAGCGCTTGCCGAAGGCGGTCCTCGTCGAGGGCTCCTTCGGGGCGAACCCAGCGAAGAAAGGAGACACCCTCCACCAACTCCATGGTGAAGAACCAGCGACCTTTGGCCTCAAAGAGTTCGCCGAGCTCGACGAGGTTTGGGTGGCGGAGGTCCTGCATGCGCCGGAACTCGGCCTTCAGGCGAATGAGACGTTCGGCGTCCCGCGTGAAGAGCGTTTTGAGGGCGACCTCCGCCCCGAGGGTGCGATCGAACGCGGCGTGAACCGTGCCCATGCCCCCCCGCCCGAGAGGTCGACCGACGACAAAGCGCTCGGCGAGAACGTTGCCTTCTTCAAGATCGGGAAGTGCCTGCGCGACTGGCCGCGCGGAGACTCGGGCGACGGCGAGCAGCCACGACTCAAAGGTCTCGGTCGCGTCGAGACCTCGGGCGGTCAGTCGAAGTCCGCTCTCGTCGTCGGTCATTGGGAACTCGGGAGCAGTCCTTCGGCTTCGCCTAGCTGCCGGAGCTTCTCTTTGACGAGTTGAAAACGCTTTCGGGCGCGCGCGACGTCACGAGCGTCTGCGCCCGCCTCTTCGTTGAGCACGCTGGCGACATCCTGCCAGCGGAGTCCCTTGTCGACCCGCAGAATGAGCAGGAGCTGCTCTTCCTCCGTGAGCCGGTCTCGAAGCGCGCGAAACTTGTCTTTGATCTCGGTCTTGATGAAGGGCAGCGTCGAGGTTCGAACTCGCTCTGCCACGGCGAGAACGGAAGGGGCGTCGGAGAGCGCGATCGCGCGACGGCCTCCGCGGTGAAAGCGTCGCTCCGCGTTGCGCGCGAGGATGTAAGACCAGGCCAGAACGCTGCAGCGCCACCCAAACCCCGGCAGCCCTTTCCAGAGGTCCTCAGAGAAGATCGAAAAGACCTCCTCCGCGTCCGGGCGATTTCGAAGGCGACTGACAAGAAAGCCGAAGATCTGATCCCCGTAGGTTTCGAGAATCAAGGTGGCGGCTTCCTCGTACGCGTTGCGTTTGCAGCATTGCTGAATGGCTTCTTCGGCGTCTGCTACGGGTCCAGGTTGGGGCATTCGCGAACTCGAACTCTAACCCCGGCTACCGGGGGGCGCTCCGTGATCGCGCCAAAGTTGTCACCTTCGACGGTTTGGCTCGGGGTTCGGTCGCACAGAGGAGATGCGTCGGAGAGGAACTCGTACCAAGGGTTGGCGATCGTGCCTCCCGCGAAGGGGACTCGCTGCTCGTCAACCACAACGATTTCAACTCCGTCTGCGCGGTGTTGAACCCGCGCGAGGTCCGGCAGGACGGCGCAGACCCCACCTTCCCCGCGCGGATTGGGAACGCAGCGGAAGTGCCGTGCTTCGAGGACCCACTCGAGAGACTCGTAGCCGTAGAAGCCGGTGAGAACCCCGGGCATTTGATCGGCGCACGCGGCGTCCCCTTCCTCGCCGACTTCGCACTCGTAGCCGATGACTTCCGGTACTTCGTCGCGGTCCCCGCCACAGAAGGCGGCGAAGGCGTTGATCCACTGCGATGCGAACGAATCCGGAACGATTCCTAGCGTGGCGGCTGCTTCTTGAACGCCGGCAGTGAGGCTCGCTTCCACCCCGTCGCTGCCCAGGAGCGCCGCTTGTACATCCTCGGCGTGTTCTTCGAGGCGGCCCGTTCCTTCAACATCGAGGGAAAGGAGTTTGTAGACGATCGTTTGCTCTTCGATCACGAAGCGTCCTTCGAAGCTGATCCCGATCGCTCCATCGCCGAAGTTGGGATGAACGATGGTCGCCTCGACCACGAAGGTGTCGTAGGCGATCTGTGCATGAAGGCGCGGCGTCAGGGACATCGACTGGACTTCGAGATCGAACTCCGCAAAGCCTTCAATGAGCTGCGTTTGAATGCCCGCGTAGATCGCCTCCCAGGGCGTGGACGCCGAGCACTCGCCGCGGTCGTAGACGCGGAGCGCCTGCCAGTCTCCATAGCGAACGTCGTAGTTCACGAAGGCACCCGCGGCGCCCGGGTAGATATCGTGCACCATCGGAGGTGAGGTGTTGCCATCCGCGGCGGTGCCATAGGGGTAAGGCCAACGCGCAAAGGAGCCCTCGTCTGCGTAGAGCGGAACGAACGCGCCGCTTGCGTCGACGTCCATGATCGGTACGTCGAAGACATCGATGTAACTGTTCGAGTCGCCGACCCACTCGAGTTTCGTGAGGGACGAGTAGGGGCCACTGGCGGATTTGAGATTCGCGCGCGAGTAGCTCACGCTCTGGCCGTCTTGAGGCACGTAGCGATTCGCAAACCAGGTGTTCGCGATGATCTCGAGGGAGCGAAGTTCTCCGTCGTCGGCCTGTCGTAGCGAGGCCCCCTGACGTCCGGTCTCGTGAGATGCGCAGCCAAGCGCGAGAAGTAGGAGCCATCGATACTGCATAAGGTTCTCCTGTCGCCGCTCGATCCACGAAGCGCGAGCGGACGGACTTGGTGTGTATGCGTCCCTGCTCTTGCAAATCAGAGACCACCGAGAACACAGGCGAACTGGGGTGTTAGGGGGTACTTCGTGTGCAGATTCGGATCACGAAGTGCAACGGCGCCGGCCGAGGACGAGGAGCAGCACCCCGGCCCATGCGGCGTGCGCGGACCCCGCCGCTGCGCAGCCGCCGGAATCGTCGGACGCAGCATTTGTCGCGGTTGACTCACCGCTGGAGGTTGCGGTCATCGCAGTCTCTTCGGCGGCGGTGTCTTCGGTGGCGGTGTCCTCGGTGGCGGTGTCCTCGGTGGCGGTGTCTTCGGCGGTGGTGTCCTCGGCGGCGGTGTCCTCGGTGGCGGTGTCTTCGGTGGCGGTGTCTTCGGTGGCGGTGTCGGCGGCCGTCATGGATGTCTGCGCCACGCCGGGAACGCCCTCGAGGCGCGCACCCTCTGGCAACGCCGGGACCGAAAGATCTTCGCGCCAAAGCGCGGAGCGCTGTTCAAACCCGTCGACGTTGCCCTCGATGTTGTTGAAGTGACGCGAAAAGAGGACCGAAAGATGCGCCGGCCCGCTGAGGCGTGCGAGCAGCGGCCGAAGCGATGCGGGAGCGCGCTCCGCCGGAAAGGGACCCCGGACGTGCGTTTCCAGACGACCGCGCGGAAGACCGGGTACCCGGTAGTGACGCCCGCCCGACGCAACCTCAAAGCCTCGCGCACGTGCCCCGGCAAACGCCTCCTCGGTGAGCGCCTCCGACGTGATCAGGTACGCGCGCACCGGGAACATCCCCATGTGCGTTGAGAGCTTGAGGGGAAACACCGCCCGTTCAGACGGGAACGTGATGCGAAGGGGAGGCAGACCGCCGCCGCCCGAAAGGGTGCCGGAGTTCGGGGTGATCTTGATCGCCAAGAACGTCCAGCTGCGCTCTACGTAGTAGCGAATATTCGCTTCCGGTAGCGGCTGAAAGCCGTTGGTCGTCATCCACTCGTTGAGCTCCGTTGCGGCCTGCGCGCCGTTCGCTTGAATCGGCTGAACAGCAAAGGGGCCAACCTGTGCGGCCGGCAGCATGACGAGCGTCGAACTCGAGCGGCTTCCGCTGCTGCTCCGTCCACGGCTACGCGAACGCGGTCGCCAGACGCGGCGGAGGTTCACCCACTCGTTGAGGTCGTCGAAGAGTGCGTCGTCGGCGGTTCCGTAGTCCGTTGGTGCCGCAGGGACCGGAACGATCCACGCGAGGCTCGGTGTCTCCGCGAGGCCTTCGTACTCAACGCGAAGCACGAGATCTTCCACACCGTCGTGATGAACGATCAGCGCCTGCTGCCCGTTTTGCGTGACGCTGGTGGTGTGGCTTCCGCCGCCGCCGGGATGAAGACACGCGAGCGCTGCGGCCGGCGTTCCAACGATCAGAGTCGCGATCCAGAGTTTCATCCGTGTCTCCCCTTTGTTCGAACGCGCATGAGATGGGCGCACGCGTCAGGTCCTTGGGTCAATTCGCGGCCGCAGTTTCTACCAGGCGGCCATCCTCAAGGGCGAACCACGTTCTGGGTGTTCCTGGCTTGCGAATGGTCAGCGCGATGCCCTCGCGGTTCCGGAGGATTCGATCACGGGTACCGCTCACGGCGGCCAGCCGCGCACGTTCAAGAAAGGGCGCAGACGGGAGAGAGTCGCGCCAAACCTCGTCCCCGTTCGCGAGGTTCCAGGCAGCCCACTCGCGCTGGCCGTTCGAAGGGGAGTGCTCGTCGGGATGCCAGCTTGCGACGAGGAGCGATCCATCGCCCGCTTCGGTCAGGAAAACTTCGTCGATGACGCCGGTGATGGGCTGCACGTGCACGGCCTCGCCCGGTCGGCACCGGCGTCCGATGTCATACACCCCGATGACGCTCTTTGCGCCCGGTGCGTCGCGACCCATCAGGAGCCAGACGGGGCGCCGGTTGCCCTGGTCGTCGATCGTTGTGCGCGCCGCGGTGAACGTGCGCCGCGTCTCGGGGATTCGAATGGCTTGCTCGCGAACGAGGGCTGCCGGAATCGGGAGGCAGGAGGACGTCCGTTCGAGAAAGCGCGAGACCGCCCATCCGCTGTCCTCGTAGGAGGTGACGAAGTAGGTCATCGCGTCGTCCGCCGGCGCGGACGTGCTTCCGTCGAGGGTCCCGTAGAGCCCGACGACGAGGGTGTCGTGCGGAATGACTCGCAGCGTGACGCTCTCCGCTTCCGCGCGTTCGTGAACGTTCAGGCGCACGGTCGTTTTCAGGAGTGCCGGTTGAAGCTGCGGTCCGATCGATGTCGCCGGAGCCGCCTCGCCTCCGAAGACTTCGGCGATACGGGTCGCGTCTGCCTCGCTTAGGGATTCTGCGATCGCGGACCAACCTCCCTCGAAGGAAACAAAGCGAATGGACAGGCTTCGATCGGCGTCCGGCATGCGCGCCCACCGAAGCGCAAGTCCTTCCACGCGTTCGGACGAGCCGAGAAAGGTCCACGGCGTTTCGGGCTCCACCTCCGGCTCTGAGTTCGCTTCTGGGTTCGCTTCTGGATCTCCGGCCTCATTCGCTTCCGAATTCGCCTCGTTCGCGGCGAGGGGCGGCGCGCTTTCCGCGGGCGCAGGCTCCGGCGTACCGGAATCGTTGAGCAGCACGAACGCACCCGCAGCGCCGCCGATTGCGAGCGCCAGGGCCGCGAATAGACCGCGGCTGTTCTTCGCTGGCGTTGGCCGCGACACGGGCGTGTCGGGTCCGTGGTTCGAGTCCGCCATCGCGGTTGGCGCCGTGCTGATCTCGTCGTGAACCTTCTGCTCGTCCAGCGTCGGAAAGTCCGCCGCCTGCAACCCCTCGAGGGTTCCGCTCGCGATCAACCGGTCGATCGCCTCGCGCATCTCTCGCGCGCTTTGAAACCGATCGCCGGCCTTCTTGGCGATCGCCTTGTGGATCATTGCGACGAGCGGCTCGGGTACCTCGGGACGCAACGACGCGAGGGACGGCGGATCGCTCTCGAGGATGGTTCGAAAGACAGCAAAGGGATCGGCGCCCTGGTAGGGCGGCCGTCCGGCGAGCGCTTCGTAGAGGATCGCGCCGATGCTGAAGAGGTCCGCGCGGTGGTCGACGGTTTTCGCGGACTCGAATTGCTCGAGCGCCATGTAGTGCGGCGTGCCCATCATGGTGCCGTCCTGGGTAAGGGCGGTTCCTTCGGGCGCCTCCGCTTCGCGCGAAATGCCAAAGTCGAGCAGCTTCGGCACCATGCCGTCCGCGTCGCGGGCGAGGAAAACGTTCGCCGGCTTGAGGTCTCGATGCACGATGCCGGCGTCGTGAATCGCGGCGAGACCCCCGAGGACCGAGCGCGCGATGGAGATGATCTCCTTCACGTCGGGACGCGGCGCCCGCCGAAAGCGCTGCTCGAGGGTTTCGCCCACCAGAAAGGGCATGACGAGAAACTGGTCGCCCTTCGGGGTGCTTCCGAAGTCGATGACGTCGATGACGTTTCGGTGGTCGACCTTCGCAACGAGCTCCGCCTCTCGCCGAAAGCGCCGCTCGAGATCGGGCGAGCTCACGCGAAAGAGAGGATGCAGGACTTTGATCGCGACCGTTCGACCGAGGGTCGTCTGCGTCGCGCGCCAGACTTCGCCCATCCCACCGGCGCCGATCTGCTCGACCAACTCGTAGCGGCCTCCGAGCGTATCCCCCGCGTGCACCGGGCGAGGGTAGCACTGGCGACTCGTTTGCCGTCTCGCTTAAGGGTAGAACGCATGGATGCGGTGGATGCTGGGGCTGGTGTTGCTTTGCGCGTGCGGTTCGGGGCCGACGCGCCTTCGGGTGGGCGTGTGCACCGACTTCACGGCAGCGGAGGTCTCGCAGATCCGCGCGCGAGCCCGTGACGCGGACGTTCCCGACTCCACGGGGGAAAGTCGCGAGTGGGACGGCTCCGCCCTGGCGGCGGGAAATCTCACCTTCGACGTGACGGGTCGCCAAGGCCGGCGCGCGCGCATCGAGGTCACATTCGTGGGGCTCGACGGAGAGGTACTCACCACGCGCGTCGTGGAAACAGGGTTTGTTCGCGGGCGCACGATTCCGGTTGTGTTGCGCGTTTCGCGGGAGTGTGTCGGCGCGGACTGCGTCGACGGAACGTGCGGGGACTTTGGTCGCTGCGAGGCGGTCTCGGTGCCGGTGGAAGCGTGGGAGGGCCGCCGCGCGGTTTGTGCCGCCGCGGATGCGGGAGTGCCGAGCTGCGACGAGGACGGAGACGGGGTCGAGTCTCCAGCGTGCGGGGGCCTCGACTGCGACGATAGCGATCCTGAGCGCTTCCCTGGCAACCCCGAAGTCTGCGACGAGGTCGACAACGATTGCGATCCCTGCACGGTGGGAGAGACCGACCGCGACGGAGACGGAGTGACGAGCGCGGCATGCGCAAACCCGGCCGAAGGCGCGAGCTGTGGGGACGACGTGGTGGTCGACGGGGGCGTCGTTCGCGGACCCGACTGCAACGATGACGACGCCGCGGTGCGACCCGGCGCTGATGAGATTTGCAATCTGCAGGATGACGACTGCGACGGCGCGATCGATGAGGGTCTTCCGACCGAGCAGTACTGGCCGGACCTCGACGG
Source organism: Myxococcota bacterium (assembly GCA_039186435.1). Taxonomy (GTDB): domain Bacteria; phylum Myxococcota_A; class Polyangia; order Polyangiales; family Houyiibacteriaceae; genus JALVDI01. The sequence continues at coordinate 9,570 of JBCDAA010000310.1, forward strand.
CGACAACTTCGGGGACCGAACTGCGGACCCGATGGACGCCTGCGAGCCGCCGGACGCCGCGGCGGACAACGACGGAGACTGCGACGACGGAAACCCCGCGCGAAACCCGAGCGCAGGAGAGCTCTGCAACGAGGTCGACGACGATTGCGACGACACGATCGACGAAGTCACCGAGAACGTGTTCTACGAAGATCGCGACGGTGATGGATTTGGCGAGGAGTCGCGTTCCCGCGTGGTCGACAGCTGCGAGGCGCCGGACGGATTCGTGAGCGCCCCCGGGGACTGTCGCCCAACCGATCCCCTCAGCTTTCCGATGGCGGCCGAGCGCTGCGATCGCATCGACAACGACTGCTCCTCCGATGGCGGAACGGACGCGAGCGAGGATGCGGACGGCGATGGCCACGCGCCGCTCGACGCGAGCTGTGAGGGGGGCTTTTCAACGGACGACTGCGACGACGACAACGAGTACGCGTTCCTTGGGGCGCCGGAATACTGCTCCGGGGCGGACAACGACTGCGACGGGACGGTAGATGAAGAGACCGGCGCGCAGTGTGCGTCGGGCGTTTGCGAAGAAGGATGTGTCGGGCGTCGTCGCTGGGCGATCGGAAGCGAATTGCAGTCGGAGGACGTCACCTGCTGGGCTGGACCGACCGCGGTCTGGTGCTGGGGACAGTCGCCGGGTTCCACGACGGGTCACGCGGGCCACTTTGCGATGCCGGGGGCGTGGTCCGAGCCGGCGCCAGCGGTTGCGGCGGACCTGGTAGCGACGGAGATCGCGATGCACCTTCTTCACGTCTGTGCACGCCTCGAAGACTCGACCCTTCGCTGTTGGGGTCTCAACTCGAGGGGTGAACTCGGGATCGGGAGCACGGAGATTGTGACCGGAGTTCAACGGGTGGCGCTCGCGGATGTGTTGCAGGTGACCGTCGGCGCGCAGCACACGTGCGCTCTCAATCGCCTCGGGCGTGTGTACTGTTGGGGGCGAAACGAGTTCGGACAGCTCGGACTCGGTGATCGGCGAGAGCGGAACGCGCCAGCGCTGGTCGACGGTCTGGATCGCGCGGTGGAAGTCAGCGCGGCGGCGGATAGCACGTGTGCCCGGCGCTACAACGGCGACGTCTTTTGCTGGGGCGAACTCGCGGATCCGGTCGATGGCGTAGACCTTCCAACACGAATTGCGAGCGATGCCCAGGAGGTGCGCCTTGGGGGCCGGGTTGGGTTC
>JBCDAA010000311.1:0-10784 GCA_039186435.1 Myxococcota bacterium
GCCGTATCGCCATTCCTTCTCCTAGCCCTGCCTCGGTTATATGTCAATAAATAATGCCGACCACTAATCATTATGCTCTGTGGAATGTCAATATAAAGTGGTTGGTATTATGGCTACAAGGCCTGGTATTATGCTCTGTGGAATGTCAATATAAAGTGGTTGGTATTATGACTACAAGGCCTGGTATGACATTAGGACTACAGGGCCTGGTATCTGGAGACGAGGCGCTGAGGGGCTAGTCGGGTTGGAAGAGGGTCTCTTGTGTGTTGTCGTCGTCGTAGAACTGCCCGGCGCGGTTGAACGTGACGGCCCCAAAGAGATTGATCGCGATGGAGAAAACCAGAAGTGCTGCGAAGCCGACGCTGAAGCGCCTTCGTCCGATGGCGAGAAGGACAAAGAGCAGCGGGAGGTAGTCCAAGGCGAAGCGGTAGCCGAACTGTACCCAGCCGCTGTTCTGGTAGCAGAGGTTGAGCACTGCCACAGGTAGGATCGCGCACCAGAGGGCGATGGTCGTCGCGCTGGTTCGCTTCGGCCAGAGCACCATCAACAACGCGGGCGTCGTCACCCACAGCGCGAGGCCGTGGCGACTGATCTTCAGGTAGGGCTCTTCGAGACTGAGCCACGGAAGGGAGGCTCCGAAGACCGCGAGGTTCTTCGAGAGATAGTGATAGTTAAAGAGGCCCCAGCGCTCGATGCGAGGTCGCCACCGGATCTGTAGGTAGGTGTGCCCGAACTCGAAGGGGTTTTCGAAGCGCTCGTTGTTCATCCACATCGCGACCGCGCCGCACACCAGAATGGGCGCAGCGAACGCGAGCCCGAGCCGGACGAAGCGCTTCCAGTCCACGTCGCGGAGCCACTCCAACCCGCGTCGCCACCACGCGCCGTCGGCCACCTCGGCGCCACGCCGGGACACTCGAAGCGCTTCGATCGCAAAAAGTGGAAAGAGAAACGCTGTGGTCGGTCGCGTCAAGAAGCAGCACCCCAGCATCAGACCGGCAAGGACGGGCCGTCGCGCATCCAAACCGAAGTAGAGGTAGAGCACGATGAGCGGGACGGCGACCGTGTGAGCCGCAAACCAGACGGTTCCCTGGACGGCGACAAAGAAATAGACCGTGCCAAACGCGAAGAGCGCCGTGAGCGCGAGGTCCTCGCGTCGGCGTCGACCGCTCCGGCCTGTCTCGCGTAGGCGTCGCAGGAGGAGAAAGAGAAACGCGGGGCCGAACGCGGCCGCCAACGCCCAGACGATGCGGTCGGGGGTTTCGGTTCCGAGCGCCGCGACCACCGGAAGGATGACCGCCGCGGGAAAGGGCGGAAAGGAGACGTACCAGCGGTAGCGTTCGTCGTCGCGAAAACTCCACCGGTTGTTCGGGCAGAGGTCGTGTTCTTCGGTGTCGAAGCAAGCCCAGTCGTTTGTGCCGGGGGGATCGCCCTCGTGGTGGAGCTGCCCCTGAAGCCAGCTTTGCGCGAGGTGTACGTAGTGGTTGTCCGGGCTCGGTTGGAAGGGGTTGCGGCCAAGCGTCGCGATGTACCCGACGGCCACGACCACGTAGATGATCAGCGGGAGCAACCAGCGTCGTTTCCCGGCGTTGGTGTTCGGTTCGGCGTTGTCGGCGGCGTCGTTGTCGGCGGCGTCGTTGTCGGCGGCGGCGTTGTCGGCGGCGTCGTTGTCGGCGGCGGCGTTGTCGGCGGCGTTGTCGGCGGCGTTGTCGGCGGCGTTGTCGGCGGCGTCGTTTTCGGCGGGGTCGTTGTCGGCGTCGTTTTCGGCTGCGTCGTTCGGTTCGCCGCTCTTCTCCGCGGCTTCAGCGTCAGCCTCCGCGGCACCCTCTTCAGCGGCGTCCGCAGCCGAACGTTTCTTCTTATCCTCCGCCACGATCGGCCGAGCATACTCAAACGGCTCGGCTCGTCGAGGCTCCTCTGTAGACCCGCGGAAACGCGACCAGAATCCGGCGCGCCCCCACCTAGGCGCCCGACGCAGGTGCTCAAACCTACGGGCCAAGCGCCCGGCCGCTTTCCGGCTCTGCGCGTCCGCCGCGGTTGCGCCCTCACGCCTGATCCGACGTACTTCGTCGAGGTCGCGAGCGCTCCCTCACACCCACCCGAAGTGGACTGGTCCTACCTGCCGCGAGCGCTCTCTCACACCCGCCTCAAGTGCACCCGGTTCTTCGTCGGGGTCCCGCGCAGGGCTCCCACGCATGAACCGTTTTCGAGCACCACACCGCGCAAGCGATGCAGGCGAACGGCTCCGAAACAGGGTGGCACCACGCCCAGATCGTGGAACTCTACCCGGAATAGCCAGCGCCGTGGGGTCGGCGTTTCGGAGGACACATGCATAGGTTTGCTTGGGGTTTGTTTGCGATCGCATTCGCGTTCGCCTGTGGTGACGACGATGGCGGCGGCGGTACTGACGCCGGAACAGACGCCGGCGATGCGGGCGTTGACGCGAACCGCGACGCGGCGATCGAACAAATCGAGGACATTCCCGTCGAGGAAGAGGTCGCCATTCCCGGCCTCAGCGCGCCCGTCGACGCGGTTCAGGACGACCGCGGCATGTGGCATTTCTACGGTCAGAACATCGAGGACACCATCGCGGCGCAAGGCTACGTCCAAGCTGCCGATCGCATGGGTCAGATGGAGTTCATCCGTCGGCAGTCGACGGGCACGCTCGGTGAGTTCGCCGGGTCGTTCATTCCTTCGCTCCTCGAGGATGACGCGGATGCGCGCTTTGACGGACACCGTCGAAACGCCGAAGCGATCATCGAAGCGCTCCCCGCCGATCAGCGAGTAGCGGTCGAAGCCTTTGCGCGCGGCGTCAACGTTCGCATTGAGCGCCTGCGCAACCTTGAGGTGCAGCTTCCGCGGGGCGTCGACACCGTCATCAACGGCGACCAGCTCGTCGACTGGACGCCTCTCGACACCTTTGCGATCGCGCGCCTCCAGGCCGCGTCCTTGAGCCTCGACTTTGGTTCCGACCTTTCCCGCACCGACTCCCTGGAGCGCTGGCGCGAGTTCTTTCCGGATGACGCCGCCGACGAGCGCATTCAGCGCCTCTCCGGCGCCTACCACGATCTCTTTCCGGTTCGTCCGGCGGCCGATGTCTACAACATCGACGGCTACCCCAACGTCGGGACCGACACCGGAACGCGCGCGATTCGCCCGCCGACGCCGCGTACCCACGACATCGAGATCCCGCACGTTCCACTCCGCTCGCTCGAAGCTGCGATGCGCTTCAGCGATCGTCAGCAGGCGCGCTTCACGCGTCTCTTCGGGGACGGCTTCCGCGGTTCGAACAGCTGGGTCGTGGCCGGCGCTGCGACCGAGAGCGGCAACCCCATGATGGCGAACGATCCGCATCTCGCGCTGACATCGCCCTCGCTCTTCTGGATGGCGCACGTTAACACCAAGCGCGCAGGTGGTGACATCGACGCGGCTGGTCAGATGATTGCGGGTACCCCGGTGTTCCTGCTTGGGTTCACCGATCGTCTCGCCTGGGGCCTGACGACGAGCGGCTACGATGTTTCCGATGCGTACGTCGAGGTGATCACCCCGGGCGATCCTGACACCGTCGAGTTCGAGGGCGGTCAGGTCGCCATCGAGACCATCACCGAAACGATCCGCGACGACATCGGCGGTTCCACCGAGGTGGTTTTCGAGAACGTCCCGCACCACGGCTTGATCATCCCCGGGTCGCGCACGTCTTGTGAAGCGGGCGACGAGCCGCCTTGCGAGGTCGGGAAGGACATTGCGATCAGCGTGCGCTGGACGGGCAACGCACCCTCGGACGAAGCGGGTGCGTTCCTCGACCTCTACAGCGCAGCGAATGTGGACGAAGCGCGCGAAGCGTTTCGCAAGTTCGAGGTGGGCGGGCAGACGCTCGTCGTCGCGGACAACAGCGGCGATATTTACTACACGAGCTCGGTGAACATTCCGATCCGGGAGGCCGCGGCGCTCACCTACGATCCGGAAACGAACACCGGTGCGTCGCCCTGCTTTGCCCTCGACGGCCGTGGCGACCAAGAGTGGACCGGCGACTTCCTCGACTTCCGCTTCATCCCCCACGCCCTCAACCCCGAGAGCAACTTCATCGCGACGGCAAACGCCGATCCCGTGGGTGTGACCGCGGATGGCGACGCCCTCAACGGGGTGGACCCGGACGATCCCGCGGATGATTTCTACATCACCTGCGACTTCGCGGACGGCCATCGCCTCGGCCGCATTGTGGAGCGCCTCACGGAGCTCGTTAGCGCCGGCAACATCACCGCCGCCGACATGTCGGAGCTTCAGAACGACGCGGTTTCGCCCTACGGCCGGATCGTGACGCCGATGATTCTGGAGCAGCTCGCGCGCGTCTTTGAGGAGCGCGACACCCCCGGCACCCACGCGGATCTCACCGCCGCCGTGACCGAGAATATGGCTGCGCTCGCGCGGGTCGAGATGGCGCGCGATCGCCTCCAGGCCTGGACGAGCTTCGACACGCCCGCTGCGGTGGAAGGCACGCCGGCCGCCGATGAGATCGAGGACAGCGTTGCGGCGTCGATCTTCAACGTCGTCCTTGGCCACCTCATGCGGCTGACCTTCGACGACGAGCTCGACTGGCACGCGAACGGTGAACTCGACGGCGCGCCCCGCCGCTCGAATATCGTCGGTCGCACCATGGTCTTTCTCGTGAACGATCCCGAGTCCCTCGTGTCCTACGACGATGGCCTTGGCGACTCGGTGCTCTGGGACGACCTGAACACGGATGACGTGGCGGAGTCCCGCGGCGACCGCGTGCTTCGCGCGGTGGTCGCAGCGCTCGAATGGCTCGAGACGCGCTTCGAGAGCGCTGACATGGAAACCTGGCGCTGGGGTCAGCTCCACACGGTGCGTCTCGACGCGATCGTGCCCGCGGGCTTCCTTGGTGAGGACATCCTCAGCATTCCGACGCCGGCCGACGCGATGTTCCCGAACGGTTTCCCGCGGCAGGGAGATCGCGGCGTGGTCGATGCGTCCAACTTCGGCGTGTTCAACTTCGAGGGCCTCGACTACGGCAGTGGACCGCAGCAGCGCCTCGTCGTGGAAATGACGCCGGAAGGACCGATCGCGGTCAACGCGCTTCCGGGCGGAAACTCGGAGGACCCGGACAGCACCTTCCACCGCGATGAGATGGAGCACTGGCGTTTCAACGAGGTCTCGCCGGTCGCCTTCACGGAAGAGCAGGTCCTCGAAACCCACGTGCGGCGTCTGCGCTTCGTTCCGTAGACACCCGCGACCACGTAGAAAGGCCTCGGCGTGAATTCGTCGGGGCTTTTCTATGCGCTGCGCTCTCTCGACGGGCTGTTCGACGGGCTGCGCCAAAGGACCATCGAGCGCCCTTCGAGGGTGACCTCCGCGCCCGGGGTCACCGCGCAGCTCGTAAAGACGTGCTCCCATTCGCCGGCGGGAAGTCGAAACGCCTGCGCCTCTATCCCCGCGTTGATCATCCAGACGAAGTTCGCGTCCCGCATCGGATCGCCCCGAAGGGTCACCCGATCGGTGAGCGCGCCAGAGAGCACGAGCATCAGCGCGCGGCGCTCCGGGTCGTGCCAGTCGCCGTCGGTGAGTCCACTCCCATCGGGGCGTAGCCAAGCCACGTCGACACCTCCATCAACCTCGCCCTGAAAGAACGTCGCGCGCCGAAACACCGGGTGCGCGCGCCGAATCGCCACGAGCGCCCGCACGTCACGAAGGAGTGCTTCGTCCACCGCGTCCCAGTGCACCCAGGAGAGCTCGTTGTCCTGGCAGTAGGCGTTGTTGTTCCCGCGCTGGGTGCGGCCGAGTTCGTCACCGGCCAGGAGCATCGGAACGCCCTGCGAAAGGAGCAAGGTTGCGAGGAGGTTTCGCTGCTGCCGCGCGCGCACCGCGAGGATGGCCTCGTCGCCCGTGTCGCCCTCGACGCCGTAGTTGGACGAGCGGTTGTCGCCGTGACCGTCGCGGTTGCCCTCGAGGTTGGCCTCGTTGTGCTTCGTTTCGTAGCTCACGAGATCGCGAAGCGTGAATCCGTCGTGGGCCGTGACGAAGTTGATCGAGGCGGCCGGCCCTCGTGCGCCAAAGTGGTCGTCGCTCCCGGTGATGCGGCGCGCGAAGGTCGCGAGCGTTCCGTGGCCGCGCCAGAAGTCGCGCACCGTGTCCCGGTACTGGTCGTTCCACTCCGACCAGCGCGGCGAGTAGGTGCCGAGGCGATAGCCCCCCGGGCCTACATCCCAGGGCTCCGCGATGAGCTTGGCGCCCTGCAGCGCAGGCTCTTGTTCGATGGCGCGCATCAACGCCGCGTTCGCTTCGGGAAGCTCACGGTCGCGGGACAGTGCAGGTGCGAGGTCAAAGCGAAAGCCGTCGACGCGCATCACGTTTCGCCAGTAGCGAAGCGAATCCATGACGAGCTGAAAGACGAAGGGGTGCCGCACGTCGAGGGTGTTGCCGGTGCCCGTCACGTCGAGGTAGCGAGCGCGATCTTCCGGGCGAAGGCGGTAGTAGGCGGCGTTGTCGATGCCGCGAAAAACGGTGGTCGGCTCGAGGGAGTGCCCTTCGCCGCTGTGGTTGAAGACAACGTCGAGAATGACTTCGATGCCCGCGCGGTGGAGGGCCTGCACCATGCGTTTGAACTCGGTGACCTGCTCGCCGCGAACGGCGGCGTACTCCTCGTGGGGCGCGAAGAAGCCGACGGTCGCGTAGCCCCAATGATTGCGGAGGCCTTTTCGAAGCAGAAACGTCTCGTGACGAAACTGCATGGCCGGAAGGAGCTCCACCGCGGTGATGCCGAGCGACTGGAGGTGCGAAATCACGCTCGGGTGGGCAAGACCGCCGTAGGTGCCGCGAAGCTCGGTCGGAACCTCGGGGTGAAGTCGAGTGAACCCTTTGACGTGAACCTCGTAGATCACGGAATCCGCGAGCGGCGTCTTTGGCGGGGTGTGATCGCCCCAGTCGAAGTCGTCTTTCTCGACCACCGAGATGTCGCCAAGGATGGTTCGCGCGTAGGGGTCGAGGAGCCGAAGGGAAGGGTCGCAGCGATCGCCGGCCCACGGGTCGTGGGGCCCGAAGACGCGGTAGGCGTAGTGCTGTCCAGCGCCCACGCCGGGAACGTAGCCGTGCCAGATGTCGCCAGTGCGCGAAGGAAGCGTGAGGGCGCGTTCGGCCTCACCGAGGAGGAGCAGTTCGACGCGCTCGGCCACGCTGGACGCGATCGCAAAGTTAGTGCCGCCTTCGTCTACGGTGGCGCCAAGGGGGTATGCGCTACCCGGCCATACGTTCATTGCACCCTAGTTTGCGTATTGCGCCGCGTTCGGCCAAGGAAGATCGATTGGCGCATCGGTCGGGATTGAGTAGAGCCTTCGCCATGACCTCGCGCATCACCGGGGACGACCTTCACCTCTTCAACGAGGGCAACCACTTTGCGCTCTACGACAAGCTCGGGGCGCACCTCGGCGAGCACGAGGGACAGCCGGGCGCGCAGATGGCGGTTTGGGCCCCGGACGCCAAGGCCGTTCACGTCATTGGCAATTTCAACGGCTGGAAGCGCGGCGAATGCGTGCTTGTGCCGCGCGACTCCTCGGGCATTTGGGAAGGATGGGTGCCTCGCGCCCACAGGGGCGACCACTATAAGTTCGTGATCGAAACGACGGCGGGGGAGCTCGTCGAAAAGGCGGATCCCTACGGCTTCTTTCATGAGACCCCGCCGCGCACGGCGTCGATTCTATGGGACCTCGAATTTCCCTGGAGCGATCACGAGTGGATGAAATCGCGTGCGACCCTTCAGGATCGGAACCGCCCGATCAGCATCTACGAGGTGCACCTCGGCAGCTGGAAGACCGTCGTCGAGGACGGCAACCGCCCGCTTTCATACCGCGAGCTCGCCGAAACGCTTCCGGATTACGTGGCGGACCTCGGGTTTACCCACGTCGAGCTGATGCCGGTGATGGAGCATCCCTTCGGCGGCTCCTGGGGATACCAGCTCACCGGCTACTTCGCGCCGACCAGTCGCCTCGGCAATCCGCAGGATCTCATGGGGCTCATCGACGCCTTTCATCGCCGCGGGATCGGCGTGATCGTCGACTGGGTGCCCGCGCACTTTGCGACCGATGCGCACGGCCTTGGGCTCTTCGACGGGACACATCTCTACGAACACGCGGACCGTCGAAAGGGTTTTCACCCCGACTGGACGACCTACATTTTTAACTACGGTCGCCACGAGGTTCGCAGCTTTTTGATCAGCAGCGCCGCGTTCTGGCTCGACCGCTATCACGTCGACGGACTGCGCGTGGATGGCGTCGCCTCAATGCTCTACCTCGACTACTCCCGCGAGGAGGGCGAGTGGATTCCGAACGAGCACGGCGGGCGGGAGAACCTCGAAGCGATTTCGGTCCTTCAGCGCATGAACGAGCACGTCTACGGCGCGTATCCGGGTGTACAGATCATGGCGGAGGAATCGACCGCGTGGCCGGGCGTCTCCAAGCCGGTGCACGACGGCGGTCTTGGGTTCGGCTTTAAGTGGGACATGGGGTGGATGCACGACACCCTCGGTTACCTCGCGCGCGAGCCGATTCACCGAAAGCATCATCACAATCAGCTCACCTTTCGCGGCATGTACGCCTATAGCGAGAGCTTCGTGCTGCCGCTGAGCCATGACGAAGTGGTGCACGGCAAAGGCTCCCTCATCGGAAAGATGCCCGGTGACGAGTGGCAGCAGCGCGCCAATCTGAGGCTTCTCTACGCACATATGTGGGGAACGCCCGGCAAGAAGCTCCTCTTTATGGGTGGCGAGTTCGCGCAGCGCGCCGAGTGGAGCCACGAGCGAAGCCTCGACTGGCATCTTTGCGACGCGCCGGAACACGCCGGCATTCGCGCGCTCGTGGCGCGTCTCAACGAACTCTACGTACAGGAGGAAGCGCTTCACGCGCGGGACCTCGACGCGGACGGATTTTCCTGGATCGTCGTCGACGATCATGAGGGCGGAGTGCTCGCCTACGCGCGCCACGCGCCAAACGCGTCTCCGGTGGTGATCGTTTGCAACTTCACACCGGTCGTTCGTGAAGACTATCGCGTCGGTGTTCCTGCGGGCGGTTCCTGGGAGGAGCTCCTCAACAGCGACGCAAGCGAGTACGGCGGGAGCGGCGTTGGCAACCTTGGCGAGGTCACCGCGGAGCCTGTGGAGTCTCACGGCCACGCGTACTCGCTTTCGCTTGTTCTTCCTCCGCTGGCGGCGCTCTACTTCCGGCCGCGTTGACGTGATTTAGGGACCGCTCCATACCCTGGGTATGCCGGAACCGACCCTTGAGGCCGTCCAAAAGGCCCTCGCCGCTGTTGTTGACCCGACCTTCGAGCGTTCCCTCGGTGATCTTCAGACGCTCTCGGAGGTGTCCGTCGACGGCACGGTCGTTCAGTGCGCGATCGCGTTGAGTTCGCCCTCGGAGCCCCTTCGCGCGAAGGTGAAAGAGCGGATCGACGCGGCGCTTGGCGCCCTTGGAGTTACGCTGACGGAGGTCGCGTGGCAGGTGCGCGTGCCGACGCGAGAGACCGTGGGCGACGATCCGATTCCGGACGTGCGAAACGTCATTCTTGTCATGAGCGGGAAGGGCGGCGTGGGAAAGAGCACCGTGGCGACCAACCTCGCGCTGGCGCTCCGTCGCCTCGGCACGCGCGTGGGTCTCCTCGACGCGGATCTCTACGGGCCTTCGCTCCCGACGATGCTTGGCATTCAGGGGCAGCCCTATTCGACGGACGGAAAGAAGATTCAACCGCTTCAGCGTTTTGGTCTGAAGCTGATGAGCATCGGGTTTCTTCTCGAGGATCCCAAGCAGGCGGTGATCTGGCGCGGACCGATGCTCCACGGGGCACTCCAGCAGTTCGTGCGCGACGTGGAATGGGGCGAGCTCGACTACCTGGTGGTTGATGCACCGCCCGGAACCGGCGACATCGCGTTGACCCTCGCGCAGCGCATGCGCATCACGGGCGTCGTGATCGTGACGACGCCGCAGGACGTCGCCCTCGACGACGTCTACAAGGGCGTGTCGATGTGCCAGAAGCTCAACCTGCCGGTGCTCGGTGTCGTCGAGAACATGAGCTACTTCATCGACACCGCGGGCGTGAAACACGAGCTCTTCGGAAGCGGCGGCGGGGAGAAGGTCGCGGAGTTTGCGAAGGCGCCTTTGCTCGGCCAGGTGCCCATCGAGGCCCAGGTGCGCGAATGGGGCGACAAGGGAACCCCCGTCGTCCAGGCCGCACCCTCCTCGAGCGCCGGGCAGGAGCTCATCAAGGTCGCGGAGTCCCTTGCCGATCACATCGCGAAGGAGCACTTCGCGCGAAGCGGTGGTGAAAAGGCGCCGAAGACCGAAGGCCCCAAGCGCCTGAGAATCCTGCGCTAGCCACCAGACGCCCAACCTCGAGTTCCGCGTTCGCTTTGCGCTGTTCGATCGCACTACAACGCCGAACTCCAATCTTCGATACAACTCCGACCGCGGACGAACCCGGACGTGGGACGCCGACGCAGACGCCCGGCCCACTTCGGCGAAACGTCAACGCTGCGAAGCAGCGAAGGCGAGTCGCAAGCGAGACGACGACACTGCAAAGCAGTGGCGGCGCATCGCCCCAACATGGACCCACCCCCGCTTCGGGGATCCAAGCCAGCAACCCACGACGGAACAAAAGACCCGCAGGGAGGGAGCGGGGTGGGGGTTCCCGAACGCGCAGCCAGCGTCGCGACGAGCGAAGCTCGTGCGCGTCGCGCAGCCGAAGAGAGCGAAGCGAACGAAGGGAAACTGCCTAGGAGGGAACCC
>JBCDAA010000312.1:0-10776 GCA_039186435.1 Myxococcota bacterium
AGTCTCCCCGCGTCGCGATGCGCGAGATAGATGTTGTGCTGGAGCGCCGCGTGGGGACGAATGGCGTAGCTCGCCTCGAACTCGGTCACCGCCTGGTCGAAGCGCCCCGCCTCGTAGTGGCTCTGCCCGGCTCGGAAGTGCAGTCTCGCCTGCTCCTCTAGATCCTCTTGGGCGAGGACAACCGAACTCGAGGAGAGCAACAAGACCGCAACGACAACTCGCACGCAGCTCGAAACTACCACACAGCGCGCCGATCCTAGTGGCGGCGTGCGTCGTCGAGGGCGTCTTGCGCGAGCTTTCGCGCGAGCGCGACGGGATCTTCGGTCCCTGATGGGGGACGTGGCTTCGTCTTCTTCTTGGAGGGACGACGACGGCCGCGGCGCTGCCACCAGAGCTTGGGGAGGCGCCACGCCTTCGCGCCATCGAAGGGTTCGATGGGGATCAGATTCAGCGCGATCAAAAAGAGGTTGGTCTCGGTGAAGACCCACACGAGCTCCGCGACGAAGGCGCTGCGCACAACCCCGAGCTGACCGATCACAAACGCGGGAACGAGAAAGAGCGCCTGCGCCAGCACGCCGCCCCACGCGACGATCGAGTTGTCGTAGGGCGTGCCGCTCTCGTGAACGCAGACGCCGCCGAGACCGTGAACCTGCACCTCGAAGATGTGGAGGCGCCGGGCTTTGGCGAGGGCGGCGTGGCCGAGCTCGTGAAAGAGGATCAGCAGCACAAAGCCGAGCCAGAAGCCCGGCGCGAACTCAAAGCGGCTGAAGAAAAGAGCGCCCAGGGGGATCGACCAGTGAAGTCGAATCGGGACGTTCTTCCAGTGCCCAATGGTCCAAAGGCCGCGTTGAAACACACCCTCACCATAGGGCGGAACACGCGGCCTTGCTGGAGCTTTCTCGCGCTAGAAACGCGCGGCTACACGGGGGGCGGAAGTCCGCCGCCGCCGCCCTGAGGAGGAGCGCCGCCGCCGCCGGGAGGTCCGCCGAAACCGCCGCCGCCCTGAGGGGGAGCGCCGCCGCCGCCGGGAGGTCCACCAAAGCCACCCTGAGGTCCACCGCCTTGGGGAGGTCCGCCGAAGCCGCCGCCTCCCTGGGGTCCACCGCCCTGGGGAGGGCCACCGAAGCCGCCACCGCCCTGGGGTCCACCGTGTCCGCCCTGAGGCCCACCTTGGGGTCCGCCTTGGGGCCCGCCGAAACCGCCGCCCTGGGGAGGCGCGCCAAAGCCGCCGCCGGGTGCGCCGCCCGGAGGTCCGCCGTAGCCGGGCGCGCCGCCGATCTGGGGTGCGCCAGGCGCCCCGTATCCAACGCCGGGACCGCCGCCGCCCGGCTTCTTGAAGACCGCCGCGCCGATCAGCCCGCCGACCGCGCCGAAGACCGAGAAGAGCACAAAGATGACGACCAGGGAGATCAGGATGATCCCGCCCATGCCCATCGCGCCGAAGGGGTTTTCGCCGCCGGGAAGCTGATCGAAGACGCCCGCCATCGCGCCGGCCTGGGCCGCCTGGAGCGCGGAGTTCAAGCCACCGTAAAGAACCGCCGCGACGAGTCCTGTGAAGAGTCCGATGAGCGCGCCCTCGCCGGGCTCGATCGTCACCATCGCTTTGTCGCTGACGAACTTCACCGCAAACATCGACCCCAAGATCACCCACCCGCAAAACAGGCAGTTCACGAGGTTGACGATGGGAATGATGCTCAAGATGCCGACAACCGCGCCGGCGATGAGCACCCAGGGCATGTAGTGCTGTCTGTTGGTCATGGTTCTCTCGTTGCGAATGGACTCGCTGGGGACGTCATATCAGGTGTCGGCTCGTGCGTCTTGCTTCTTTGGCCGATCGCTCCGAAGGCAGAGCAAAGGGCGAGACCGCCGAGGCCGCCAAAGAGCAGCCCGGTGCCAACGCGAAGAACGACGAGGTCTGCCCCCGCCCACAAGTTGAGGGTGAGGACGTGCACGGCCATCGGAACGACCGCAGCAAACCACAGCCATCGATTGCCCGGATCGATTCGGAGACCGAGCACCGAGAGCAAGCCGCCCGCCGCGAGTCCCGCGTAGATGCCAAAGCAGCGGTGACAGACACAGAGCGGTGTTCCGGCGATCGCAAACGAGCGCTCCGGAAGCTGATGGCAAAGGGGGCGAAACGCGAGACGGGTCGCGTCATGGAACGCGCTCGCGGGATGGGCCGCACCATAGAGGATGAGCCCCAGGAGGGTTCCTCCAAGGAGGAATAGCGCCACCCCCCATCCGCGCGAACTCACCGGCGCACTATCGCCACCGCAGGGAGCACTGACAACCCGTCGTTGACGATGGCTCGCAAAGCCCCATTCTTGAAACGATGTTTAAGTTCGTCGATCCGCGAAAACTCAAAATGCCCACGCAAAACAGCGCGCTGCCCGGACGCGCGGAGCCGATTCCGGTCTCGAAGGTGCACTTTGTCAACGGCAACTCAACCGTCGCGCCATGGCCGGAAGGCATGGAGCTTGCGCTCTTCGGGATGGGTTGCTTTTGGGGCGCCGAACGAAAGATGTGGCAGGCGGAGGGCGTGTTCTCGACGCAGGTCGGCTACGCCGCGGGCTTTACGCCGAACCCAACCTACGAAGAGGTTTGCTCGGGCGGCACCGGACACAACGAGGTCGTTCGCGTGGTCTTCGATCCCGGCAAGATCACCTTCGACCAGCTGCTGGCGCTCTTTTGGGAAAGTCACAACCCCACCCAGGGAATGCGTCAGGGCAACGACGTTGGCACGCAGTACCGAAGCGGCATCTACGTCTATGACGAGGCGCAGCGAACCGCTGCCCTCGCGTCCAAGGAGCGCTACAACGCCGCACTTCAAAAGGCGGGGCACGACGTCATCACCACCGAGATCATCGACGCGCCCACCTTCTACTACGCGGAGGACTACCATCAGCAGTACCTCGGCAAGAACCCGAATGGATACTGCGGCCTTGGCGGCACGGGCGTGAGCTGCCCCGTCGGTCTGAAGAGCTGATGGTCGGCCTGAAGAGCTGACGGTCGGCCTGAAGAGCTGACGCGGTCAGATGCGGCCGCCGACGGGAAGACACCAGTCGGCGGTGGCGAGCGTCTGGCCAGGCGGAAGAACGAGGAGTAGGCCCGTCTCCGCGCCGATCAGTCGGCCGTCGCTTCGCTTGATGTTGTAGCGCCACTGATGCGCGCGAGCACAGACCCGAGGTGTCGCGCTGCCGAAGGCAAAACGAACTTCAAAGCCGAGGAGCGTGCGTCCCACCACGCCGCGGAAGGACTCGGTTTCGGTGTCGATGATCGCGACATTTTCGGGCGGCTCCGCAAAGGTCACCGTCGACTCCATGAAGAAGGTGTCGGCGGTGTCGCCCGCATCGTCGGGATCGCCGGTGGACTGAAACGCGCCGCTGTAGTCCTCGCCCGCTCCGGACACCGCACGGGTGAGGGGAACCTGAAGCGTTGCCTCCGGCGTTTCCCGGAGCACGTAGACCGTCTCGCGATCGGGAGACGCGGGCTCGACCGCGTTGAACCCAAGAAGCACTTCCGCGTAGTCGCTGAATCCGTCGGCGTCGGTGTCAACAATGCCCGGGTCGGTCCCGCGCATGATCTCCGTCGCGTCGCACAGCCCGTCGCGATCGGAATCACCCTCGGGGACGATGGTCGCGTCTTCTCCGCCGTCGGTTCGCGGCACCGGCGTACTCGATTCCCCACAGCCGCCAAGGAGGACACCGACAAGCAAGAGGCCCGCGATCGGGAGCCGCGTCATGGTTCAAGCGTGGCGACAGAGGGACGACGCGTCAACGATCCGAGCCCCGACGCGGGATGTTTTCGCGAAAACGTCGACAAACACCTATTCTGGCGCGCGTGGACGATCTCCACCGCATGCTCGCGCTGACCGCACGGGAGTTTGGTGCTGATGACGCACGCCTCGAGCTCGGTGGACGCGACCCGGGCGACGACGTGGTGTGGTGCTCGCTTCCCGACGGCGTTCATCGTTTGGTGGTGATCTACGACGGACCCATGCCCGAACCGGTTTCCCAGCTTCGCGAACGCCTGCGAATGTTCGCCGAAACGTTTACGGGCACGCTCGGTTCACTGAAAGCCCCGCGGGCTGCGCCGGATCCACGACGCTCCCTCGACGACGCCCTTGAGGTTCTCGCGCACCAGGCCGAAGCCAACGACGCGTTTGTGGTCGATGAAACGTCTCCGATGATCTGGGGAAGCTCCGATGGCGATCGGGGACCGGAGCGTCTTCGTGACGCCGATCGCTGCGCGGAGGCGTGGGCTCTGGCGCAGGCAGCAGGGGTCGATCTTCCGGCCGTGCTTGCGGGAGGCGACGCAGGACGACTTCCAGACGAACTCGGCCGACTCGTTCCGGAGATTCTCGCGAGCGCCGGCGCATCGAGAACGCCGGAAGGATGGCGACGGAGGCTTCGAAGCTTTGCCGCGGCGAGCGCTCTGCGGAGCATGACCGCGCAACAGTCGGGCACCTCACGCTGGTCCGTGCACGATCCCGACCTCGCGTTTTTGGCGCGCGGGTTCGGCGGCATCTATTGGCTGGTGCTGGTCTTCGAGAGCGCGGACTTTTCCGAGCTCCACGCCGAAGCCGCCATGATTCACGCCGCGCCTTGGATCGAGCGTTTGGTGACCTCGCTACCGCCGGTCGATCCGGACGACTCCCCGGGAGGCCGAGTCGTCAAGCTGCGACGTCTTCGGCCCGTGTAGTTGGTCAGGATCCGTTCTTCAGGATCCGTTCTTCAGGATCCGTTCGTTACAACCGCGTACGCATTCGTGACCGCCATCTCCTGCGGTCGCTCGCGGGTTGTCAATCGCAGCACCGTTTGGTCGCCCTCGTCCCAGCCGCGAGTGATGAGGGTGTCTCCCGGCCACACCGGCTTGCGAAACTGACAGCGAAGTTCCTTCAGTCGGGAAGGATCGCCGCCGCAGCGTGAATGCAGCACAGCGCGGCCGACGTACCCGAAGGTGCAAAGGCCGTGAAGGATCGGGGAGCCAAAGCCGACCTTTTCGCCGATCTCCGGATCGATATGCAGCGGATTTAAGTCGCCGTTGAGCCGATAGAGCGCCGCCTGCTCCGGTGTGGTGCTCTCGCTCACCTCGAAGTCGGGCTCGCGATCGGGCGCGCGCACCTTAAGACTGGCCGGCGGACGCGGGCCGCCAAAGCCGCCGTCGAGGCGAAAAAGGATCTGCCACTCGGTCTCGCAAACGAGCTCGTCGCCTTCACGCGTTTCGGTCGTGAAGACAGCTTCCGCAAGGCGCTTCAGGTCATAGACCCCTTTGACTGTTCCCGTCGTGTGAAGCGTCGCCTCTGGCGAGAACGTTCGGTGCAGACGAATGCGCTGCGCGTTGTGCACCACGCCCAAAAGATCGCCACCAACGATCTCAAAGAGCTCGCTGACCACTGCGAAGGTGGGAATCACGGCGTAGGTGGGGAACACCTTCGGGCCGTGTTTTTCGTAGAGGAAGTCGAGCTCGCGCGTCGTCGCGCCGACGCTCAGGGCGTAGAGCACCACGTCTTTCCAGGTGTAGTGGTGAACATGCGCCGAGGTGGTGGTACCGACCGCGTCAACGTTGAGCGCCATGGAGCGAGCTACAGCACATTCGCTGGCGAGCTGCCAGCCGAGCGTTGCCGAAGAAAAAGCGCGATTCCGCCAAGCATGAGCGCCACGGGTGCGAAGGCAGCCGCCACCATCGCGTCTTCTCGAAGCGGCACCAGGCTCAACTCGATCGCGCCGCACCCCAGGAGCGCCAGCGGAATCGAATTTCGGCGCCAAACCACGAACGCAAGAAGCAGCATCGCAAGCGCCTCGTAGAGCTGCACCGGGTGGGTTGGAAGCGAAGCGGGAAGGTCGCCGGTCCACGGCAACGCGAGATGCGCCCGCCATGCGGGGGATCCCAAACCGTTCTCCCACGCGGGATAGGTTCCAAGCCGCTCAAGCCAGGGGGCGCCTTGAAATCGAGTTCCGAACGCCGCCCCGTGGCACCACTGCCCCACCGCTCCAAAGGCCGCGAGGATGGGAAAGAGCGGCGCGCTTTGCCTCCTTGGCGCCTTTGAAAACCAACCCGCGAGGGCGCCCGCAAGGAGCGCTCCCGCCAGGTCGAGACCTCCCTCGGTGATGACGCCTCCGTGAAGTGCCGAGTAGAGGAGCTTTCCCCCGGACCAGCCGGCGACGAGAGCGATCAGGTAGGAGCGGCTCCTCCGTGGCGCCGGATGCACCCAGAGGTACCAGCCCACGAGCGCGCCCACCATCAAGCACACGCCGTGCGTATAGATCGTGAGGGGTCCCCACGGCGTTGGGATTTGATGAAGGACGGGGTGCACGAGTAGCGTCGCCGAAAGGAGGCGAGATGAAGCTCGGTTGTTTTTCAGTGAGTCTGGCGGTGAAGGACCTTGCGACGTCGAAGGCGTTCTACCGCAAGTTGGGTTTCGATGTCGTCGCGGGCGACGAGGCGCAGAACTACCTCATCTTGCAGAATGGGACGACCAAGATCGGTCTCTTTCAGGGGATGTTCGAGGACAACCTCATGACGTTCAACCCCGGCTGGGGAGACGACGCTTCCCCGCTCGAGTCGTTTACCGACATCCGCGAGATCAAGACGCGCCTCGAGGAAGCCGGAATCGCCGTCGAAGGTGGCCCGGAAGGCGAAAGCGGTCCCGGGCATTGCGTCATCAAGGACCCGGACGTGAACACGATCCTCCTCGACCAGCACGTCTAGGATCGCTCGTCGCTTAAGCTGATCTCGTGATCGCGCCGGGCTCGGCGTAGTCGCAAGGCGCCACTCGAACGCAAACGAAAAACGCCGCACCCTAAGGCGCGGCGTTTTTCTCATTCGCTAGCGAAGCGTTAGCGGCACTGACCGGCGTTGGTCGCGAGACCGCCGCGGTCGCCGTCGAACACGCGGTCGTTCACGCAGGTGCCCTCGCCGAGGTCCCAGCTGCAGAAGCCGTCGTTCGCGCAGTCCGTGCAGTTGTCGTAGTCGCAGGGAATGCAGGAGGAGCGGGTGGTGCGAAGGTCGCCGGTGCACTCCGGGTCGCCGCAGCTCTCGCTGTCGCCGCACCAGTCGAAGCCAGCAACGTTACAGGCGTCGCAGTCGACGATCATGCTGAGGTCGGGCACGCAGACACCTGCGACGCAGATCTCACCCTCGCCCTCGCAGGGGTTGTCGTCGCCACACTGCATCTCAACGCAGACGCCGTCGACGCACTCTTCATCCGCACCGATGCACGGATTCTCTTCGTCGCAGGCATCCGCCTCGCAGTAGGGAAGACGCTCGTTGCTCTGTCCGCCAACCTCGCGCGAGAACCCGATGGACTCGTCGAAGGTGGTGAAGGTGCGCGAGAAGAAGGAGAGGTCCACGCCAAGCGGTCCGCGGAGGTAGGCCTCGCCGGCGACCGACGCTTCCCAGTTCCAGGTGCAGGCGAGGGTCTCGGTGGAGATGCTCGCTTCGGCGTTGAGCTCGGCGCCAGCGCGCGGAAGCTCGAGGCCGCTGACGTCGACCGTCAGGTAGAGGCCGGCGCGCACACCGAGGCTGGCGGAAACTTCGCCGCCCTCTTCAAGGTCCATGTCGACGCGGACATCGCGGTCGAGCTCGGCGACGGGCTGGATGCCGGAGTCGCGGTCGTAGACGGCGCCGAGGCGAAGCTCTGCGCTCGCGAAGAGCGTGGTCTCCACGCGGGTCGGCTCCATGTTCACGTTGGCGTTCGTGGTGAGCTCCGGCCGGAGACGAATGCGAACGTTGACCGGGATGGGTCCGATGCGGAAGCGGCCGGTCCACTCGACCGGGTTCACGCGAAGAAGCTCAAGGACGTCGAGAAGGCAGTCGGCGTTGACCATGCCCTCGGTGTTGACGGTGAGGCGAACCGACGCGCCGCCGGTGGCGACCATACCCGCGCGCTGAATGCCGAAGAGGCCGCGGCGGTCGAAGATCATCTCGGTGTCGATGTCGGTGGTCTCGAACTCGTGGGTGAAGGAGATGGAGCCCTCGACCGCGCCTTCGCAGGTGCCGGCGCCATTGAGGACCTCACGCGGAACGAGCGTCGCGCTGCCGCCGATGGCCGAGCTGCGGCCGCCTACGCCGTCCATGACCGTCACGAAATCCGCGGCGTTCGGAAGGATGCGGACGTTGAACGCACCCTCGTCGATCACTTCGTCGAGGCCGACCGGGTCGATGCGAACGTGGAGCTCGGTGTTGCTGACCTCGCGGACCTCGGCGACGCGGCCCATGTAGCCCGGACCTTCGTTACCGACGATGACGTTGCCGATGTCGAAGCTCTCCTGGGGGCGAGCGCTGTAGAGGAACTGGAGGAACCCGTCATCGAGCGCGGTGACGTCGAGGAGATTTGCGTCATCCGACACGACCACGACGTCCTCTTGAAGGACGATGGGGTCGGCGACATCCACGCGAACCCCTTCGGGCAAGGGTTCGTCCACTGGGTTGGGGCTGGAACTACAACCCATGGCGACAAGCAAGATGGCGAATAGCTTCCGCGTCATGACGTGTCTCTTCTCTTTCTGCGTGGGGGTTCGACCCCGTAACCGACTGGCTGGGACCGACATGTAAGCACACATCGTACCGAGGTCCCGTTAAACTATGAATTACGATTTCGTTGACGATCGATGAAGCGCCCTGGGGTCTCGTGCACCCGCGTCGGCAGGTGAACGGTGGAGTCCACCGACCTCATTGGGACAACACACCCCAACTCGATCAGAGCGTGTCACGGAGCTCTTGCAAGGCCTCACGTCGGGCGCGAAACGGGTTCTCTCCATCGATTTCTTGATCGAGAAAGTCGACGTCGTCGTCCGTCAGAATCGCCGCCAACAAACTTAGCGTTCCTTCCTCCAGAGGAAACTTGGATTCACGCAAGCGAATCAACGCAGCGCGCGCAACGGCGGCGCGATTCTCCGCAGCAACCTTGAGCGCTGCGGCAAATTCGCCCGCATCAAACGCACGTTCGATGAGAACTTGAATGCGCTCGGTCGACGGGGTGCGAAGTGCGCTCGTCGCGATCGCGCGAAGGTATCCCGGTCCCTCGACCGCCATTGTCTCGAAGAAGGTTTCAAGGTCCGTGCGAGCGGATGCGCGAAGCGCACTCACCATCGCCTCCCAGCACGCGACGTCGATCGTGCGACCCCGCGTAGGCATCGTCGCCGCGAAGGCTTCGGCGTCCTCGAGCGCTGCCCACCCCGCCGCTCCAGCAGGGTAGCGATAGGTCTGGTCTTCCTTCAGAAGCGCCGCGAGTTCGTTCTGCGCCTTCGCGGACAGACCGGGCGCACTCGCCGCCAAAAGCCGAGTGAAAGGCGCTGCCACGGCGGGATCGTCCTTGCCGATCGGAAGGCGATGGTAGAAACGCAGCGTGAGTTCGCCGATCTCCGCGTGCCCCTTGGCGAGCGCGGCGATCACGGTCGCGATCCGTAGGGCTCGCGGTTCGGGGCGGTGTGCATGGGCTGCCGAAAGACGCTCTGACGCTTCGCGGTAACGTTCGAGCGCCGTCGCTGGAAGTTCCTCGCAGGCGTCGAATGCCGCGCATCCAAGAATCGCCGCGCTGTGCATCACGCGCCGAGTCGTCTCGAGATGGCGAAAGAGAACGTGCGCCGCTTCGGGGTTCGGAATCCAACACAGCGCGTGCGCAGCGTACCCCCCAGCGCCGGACTCGAGGAGCGCCTTGGCGGGCTCAAAGAGCGACATCGGCAACGGAGTCGTGCGCGGCGGATGCTGTTGAAAGAGCACTTCCAACACGGCCTGAAGCGCCTTCGGATCCCGCTGCGCGATCGCGACTTCAGGGGCGCCGGGACCGGCCAAGCGAACGATCGCTGCCAAGCGTCGTCGGTGCTTTCCTGTTCCGAGCGGGTCGTGACCTTTTCGGAGCGCTTGGAGCACCTGGGGAATCTCGTCCGGGCCAAGCTTTTCGAGGCGCCCGTCCAGGGTGTACTCGTCCCACGGGGTGTTTTCGTCGGTCGCAAAGTTCGGGGCGTCCACCATGCGCAACACCGAGCGCACCGCGTCGCGTTTGGGCGCCGGCTTCGACTGCGCCGCATGATCCTCCTCGAGGACGATGAAGTTCTCCCGCGTAAGCGCCCGGTCGACCTCATCGGCGATCTCGCGCGGGAAGAACGCGCGATCTTGATCCAAGAGATCCGAGATCGTCTGGATTCCAAGGGAAGCCAGCAGCTCGTTCGCCTCCTCGCTTAACTCGAGAAAGCTCACGTCCTCGTTCATCCGGCGAAGCGTGTCCCAGTCCATGACGCAAGCCTACGGTGGCACATCCTTCCGCACCGGACATGAAAGTTCCTGCACAACTTACGCAATGCACTAAAGTGGAGGGTGGCCGAACGGCAAACGAGTGACCTGCCGTTCCATTCCGAAGGGATCGTCTCGAGTCCTTTTGGGGTGAAGGGGTTGCTCTACCAGGGAACGCGAACCTTCTTTGAAGCGGAAGGAAAGTGGGACGTCCTTCTCGACGCGCTCTCGCCGGAGCTTCGGGCGTTTCTCTCGCAGCGCTTTCTGGCGGGGGCCTTCTACGAAGCCCTCGTGGTTCCGGACCTCATCAAAGTGGAAGCCGAGGTCTGCGGCAAAACCGTCGCGGCTTACCTCAAGCAACGCACCGAGTGGCAGGCCAAGCAGGATCTCCGAGGCGTCTACCGCGTTGTCGTTCGGTTCGCGCCGCCGGACATGACCGTCTCGCGCGTTGTGATGGTGATGACCCAGATGTTCAATTTCGGCGCGCCGATCATCGTCGCACGGGGAAAAGGTCACCTCGACGTGGACATCGGAGGCATTCCG
>JBCDAA010000313.1:0-10710 GCA_039186435.1 Myxococcota bacterium
CGGCGCGCGGATCGCAGGAGCATATTCTGAAACGCGTTGTCGTCGCGCCAGATGTCGCCCGCCAGCACCGAGATGAAGCCCGAGCGCAACACCGGGTCCGGGTCGTCGTAGAAGAAGATATTTCGCACCAAGTTGGTGTGATAGAAGCTGTGGATCAGCGCGCCGAAGACATCGTACGCGTGCTTCATCTTTGCGCCGAGGGGCGCCAGAAGCTCCGGCTCCGCTTCGCGTCCTTTCGCGAGCGCCGGGCTGAGAAGGTCGACGAGAAACTCCGCGCCCGCCATCGCAAAGGCGACGCCTGACGAGAACACCGGGTCGAGAAACGCGCTCGAGTCGCCAACGCATCCGAAGCGCGCGCCGTAGGGCTGCGTGTTTTTGAAGCTGTAGTCGCCCACGATTTCCAGGGGCTCGCGTGTCGCGCCACGGGTGAGCCGCTGGAGCATCGGGGAAGCTGCGTACTGGGCTTCCCACCACTCTTTGCGGACGACGCCTTGCTCCTTGGAGACGAAACCGGTGCTTAGCCGCCCGTTCGGGAGCGGAACGACCCAGCCCCAACCCTTTTCAAGGACGAGCACGGTGATGTTTCCAGACACCGAGAGCTCTTCGATCGCCTCGTCGCCAAGGCCGTTGAAGTGCGTCCACACCGCTGCGTTGCCGAGGCCTTCGATGCGCTCGAAGGAGCGATGCTGGCGACAGAGCAGGCGGTCGCGGCCGGTCGCATCCACGACATAGCGTCCGGTGAGGACGTCGCCGGAGTCGAGGGTAACGGTCGCGTTGTCGTCGTGGATGTCGACGCGGGTCGCGCGCACGCCAAATCGGAACGACGCCCCAAGCGCTTCGGCACGCTCCGCGAGCTGCTGATCGAAGAGCGGGCGTTCGACATGATAGGCGTGACTCGAGGTGCCTTCGAGGCCGTCGCAGAAATCAAATCGCCCGTAGTCGCCGGTGCGTTCGTCGAGAAAATCTGCGCCCGACTTAAAGAACGACGAACCCTCCGGGCGAAAGCCGAGCGTTTCAAAAACCGGAAGCTCCACCGGAAGCAGCGACTCGCCGACCCGAGGACGCGGAAAGGTCGCGCGCTCCACCACCGTTACCCGGTGGCCGGCCTTGGCGAGAAGACCCGCCGTCGTCGAGCCCGCAGGCCCTGCGCCGATCACGATGACGTCGTGCGTGTCGTTCATACCGAAGCCATGACGAGAGAAGTGTTGATGCCGCCGAAGGCAAAGTTGTTCGACATAACCGTCTGGGGTCGTTCGTCCCGCACGTCACCACAAATGTAGTCGAGAGGCGCGCATTCTGGGTCGACGGTGCTCAGATTTCGCGTCGGGGCCAGGTAGCCCTCCCGCAACATGCTCAGGCAAAACGCGGCCTCGATCGCGCCACAAGCGCCGAGAGTATGGCCGGTAAACGCCTTGGTGCTGCTCACGGGGGCGGACGTCCCAAACACGCGATGCGTGGCGACGCTCTCGCCGAGATCGCCAACGGTCGTCGCAGTGGCGTGGGCGTTGATGTAGTCGATGTCGCTGGGGTTCGCGCCCGCGTCCTCTAGTGCAAGGCGCATCGCGGCTTCCATGCCCTCGGGGGAGGGCGCCGTAATGTGCGTGCCGTCGCAGGTCGTGCCAAAGCCACGAAGCTCACCAAGTATCCGCGCGCCACGCCTTGTCGCGCGATCCCAGTCTTCGAGAACCAACGTTCCCGATCCTTCACCCACGACAAGGCCGTCGCGATCGCGATCGAAGGGTCGAGGGGTGCTCTCCGCGTCGGCCTTGTGTTTGGTCGACGTCGCCTGCAGCACGTCGAAGACGCCCGTGGAGATGTAGTGGAGCTCCTCGGCACCGCCGCAGATCATGACGTCCTGCAGTCCAAACTTAATCGCCTCATAGCCGTAGCCGATCGCCTGGCTCGCGGAGACGCAGGCCGCGCAGGTTGTGATGATACGCCCGCGGATTCCGAGAAGGACTGCGAGGTTGGCGGCGCAGGTATGCGTCGAAAACTTGAGGTAGGCCGCGGATCCCAACCCGAGGAGGGCGTTGGGCTTTTCGAGGGTGAGCGCAAAACGCTCCCACGCTTCGGTCGAGCCGTGGGTGCTCCCGTACGCGAGCCCTGTGCGAGGGTGTTTGACGACGTCGTCGGGTAGGCCTGCGCTCTTGATCGCTTCTTCGGTGGCAAAGGCCGCCAGCCTTGCGACCCGGCCCATGCTTCGAGCGGCCTTGCGATGCCAGCGCGCGTTAAGGTCGAGATCGCACACGGGGGCTGCGAGCTGCGTCAGCATTTCCGGGTGAAGGGACCACTCTTCCTGCCGGCGAATGCCGTGTCGGCCTTGGAGCAGCGCGTCCTGGACGGATTCGAGATCGTGGCCGATCGGGGTCGCCAGCCCGAGCCCTGTGATGGCGACGCGACGCTCCACTAGGGGGCGCTTTCCGTCGAAAGGCTCGGTCGGAGCGGACAACGCATGAACGCTACGCGGCCTCGACCTGAGACGCGGGTTCGACGTGCGTGACCCAACCTTCGGAGCAGCCAACATTGCCGCGGTAGCCGTCGGCGAGGGCGCGAAAGATGCGAAGAAGTCCTTCCGCCGTATGACCGTTCCAGCGGCTATCGATCACGGGCGCGTTCGCGTTGCCGCGAGAGGGTGGCCCGAGGCTGCCGAGCGTGCGGGGGGTTCGCTCGCGCGTGAGAGCGACGGCAGCGCCAAGGGCAAGATGGTCGGAGAACGAAGCGATCGGTTCCGGGAGGGTTTCCTCCGTGACCGAGACGACAATGCGGTCGACTTCCCCCGTCGCGAGGAGGCCCCACGCTTCGAGCAGGGACATCGCAAAGGTGTGCGGTCCCGCCGCGATGGCGGTGGTAAACCCTTTGTTCTTGGCGGCGATCGAAAAGAGCCCGGCTGCCGTGTTGTGCACGCTGTTCTTGAATCGCGCGGGCGAAACGACGCCGCTTCCCTCCTGCATCATCACCATTTGCTCGACGGCGATTTGAATCTCGCCGTGCGTCGAGCCGAAGGCCGTCGCGAAGGAGTCCAGCTCCCACTCCGCTTCGCGTCCCGCTTGGGTGACGATCTCGACAGCGGTACGGGTCATCAGGCTTGTCGCGCGCTTCATTCGCGAAGCGACGATGTCCACCAGCGGTTTGACGACCGTCTCGTCCGCTTCGCCGTCCAGCCAGGCGTCCGGGGTCGCGAATCCCGGCGTCCACAGGCCGCGGCCTTCGATGAACATGCGCTTCATGCCTGCCCCCGTTCAAAGAGCACGCTGCAATTGTTGCCGCCGAAGGCAAACGCGTTGCTGAGGACGTAGCGAAGGGGGGCGTCCGAACGGGTTTCAGGAAGGAGGATGTCGATGTCCTCGTCGCGGGGCGTCGACCCGAGGGCGGCCGGGATCCAGCCTTCTTCAAGCGCGACGATCGAAAAGATGGCTTCGACCGCGCCGCAGGCGCCGAGGGTGTGACCGGTATAGGCCTTGGTGGAGACGACCGGCGTCCGGGTCCCAAAGAGCGCGCGAATGGCCTTGGCTTCCGCGGCGTCGTTGTAGGGCGTGCCGGTGCCGTGGGCGTTGATATAGCCGACGTCTTCCGGCTGGAGGTTTGCTTCCGCAAGCGCGGTTTTCATCGCCGCAAGCGCGCCGCGACCTTCCGGTTCCGGGGACGACATATGATAGGCGTCCGAGGTTTCGCCCACGCCGCGAAGCCATGCTTTCGGTTCACCCTCGCGTTCGAGGAGAAGAAACGCGGCGCCTTCGCCGACGTTCATCCCCGGTCGTTTGGCGCCGAAGGGACGACACGGTTCGTTCGCCATCACGCCGAGGCTGTTGAAGCCGCGAACGGTGGTGTTGCAGAGGCCGTCGACACCTCCGACGAGCACGGCGTCGGCAAGCTCGAGGTCGAGAAGGCGACGCGCGGAACTGAAGACTTTGGCACTGGAGGAACAGGCGGTGCTGACGACGAAGCTCGGGCCTTGAATCCCGGAGAGGGCCGCGACCACATCGGCGAAGGCGTGAAAGCAGTGTTGGTTGTGATAGTCGTAGTCGCCCGTGGGGGTTGCCGGGGTAGATGCGCCGCTTTCAAACCACTGGAAGTGAAAGCCCTCGGTGCGATCGATTCCGCCGGTGCTGGTGCCCAGGACCATTGCGACGCGCTTGTCGCCCCAGTGGCGACGCGCCCGATCGACGGAGTCCTGGATCTCCGCGTAGCCCAAAGCGGCGAGGCGCGCCGTGCGAGAGTCGTGGTGCGCAAGATGCGCCGGCAGCGGATCGAGGGCGCCTGGAAGGGTTCCGGTGATGGCGTCGAAGGGGATCGCGAAGGGGACTTCCCGAAGGCCTCGCTCGCCTGCGCGGAGCTTTTGGATGGCGTCCTCGGTGCGTCGTCCAAGGCCGCAGCTGAGCGAGTAGGCGGTAATGGGGTAAGGGTGGCGTGTCACAGCGGTCTGACGGGGGAGGACTGAGGAAGAATCAATCGAGCAGGGATGTAGGTTGATTTGGCCCCTGAGGCCATCGGGTTCACCAAATTCGCAATGAAATCGAGCCGCCGTTTGGGGTCGCGCCTGCAAAAGCGGAGATGCGCCGGTTTCCGACGGTCCAGTACTCGACGTAGGTTTTCTTTCGAAGGCCAAGGCTGAAGAGAAACATCCCGGCGACCTGGGCGATCGAGAGCAACGCCATCGTCGGCGCCGTGTCGGAGTCGCCGTTGTCGAGCTGCCAGAGGATCGGTCCGAGAAAGGGCACCGCGATGTTGTTGTCCGCGCCGCTGGCGGCCGCGCCGATGCTGAGCGAGTAGCTTACGGCGAACGCGATCAGGCCGGGAATGAGCAAGAACCGCGAACGGCGCTCGAAGACCCGTGCGTCGGGCGGGATCTCCATGCCTTCTTCGTATCGGACGCGCACGCGACGACGACGCTGCGGGATCGGCGACGCGTAGGGAGCGTAGGCCGGCTGAACGGTCGGCTGCGGGCTCTGTTCATAGCCTGGCGGGATGACGAAGGGAGCGCGCGGCGGATTGGCGGGCGGGTTGACGGGCGTCGTCTCGCTCGGAGTTTGCGCCTCCGCGGTCGGACCTGGAGCGGTTGGATCTGGCGCGGTCGTCACCGTCGAGGAGGGCGGTGGCGCGCCGAGCGCATCCGCACCGTCGGCTGGCGCTTGGGCGCTGGCAGAGACCGCGAAGGGCAACAGGACGAGGGCTCCCCACCTCATGCGACTCGATCCTAGCATTCCCGTCCGATCCGCGCCTTCCGACTCGTTTTTCGCGCCGGGCGGGCTTGCCAGCCGAGGCTCTGAGTCGCATAGCGGACGAATGACGGACGTTCGCGCGCAAATCGAGAGCCTCGTGACCTCCCATCCGGTGGTGCTCTTCATGAAGGGAACTCGCGGCATGCCGCAGTGTGGGTTTTCCGCCCGCGTGGTGGAGCTCTTGGATGAGTATCTCCCCGAGTACAAGACGGTGAACGTTCTTGAGGATCCAGAGGTCCGGCAGGGCATCAAGGAGTACTCGAGCTGGCCGACGATTCCGCAGCTCTACGTGAAGGGCGAGTTCGTGGGCGGCTGCGACATCGTGACCGACATGGGTCAGTCGGGAGAGCTCGACGATGTGCTCGGCGTCAAGCGTGCAGATCTCGAGGCGCCGTCGATCGAGATCACGGAGGGAGCGCTGGCTGCGCTGCGGCAGTTCGGCGATGGCGGTCCGCCCGCGGTGGTTCGTCTCGAGATCACGTCGAGCTGGCAGTACGGAATGGACTTCGACGAAGTTCAGCCCGGCGACATCGTCAGCGAGTCAGGCGGCGTCAAAGTCGTAATGAAGCGTTCGACCGCGCGAAAGGCGAACGGCCTTCGAATCGACTTTGTGAAAGGACCGAGCGGCGCGGGCTTCAAGATCGACAACCCGAACGAGCCCCCACGGGTCAAGATGGTGCACCCCGAGGAGCTCAAGGGTTGGATGGACGAAGGCAAGGCCATGCGCGTCTACGACGTTCGGACGGCGGAGGAGCGAGCAACCGCTTCCGTGGATGGCACGATCCACCTCGACGAGGCGGGCCGCGAAGGGTTGGGCGAGCTCGATCGCGAGACGGTGCTGGTCTTTCTCTGCCACCACGGCATGCGAAGCCAGCGCGCCGCAGAACACGCCATCGCCATGGGCTTCACGAAGGTGTTCAACCTCGCCGGCGGAATCGACCTGTGGTCACAGAAGGTCGACTCCACCGTTCCGCGCTACTGACGTTTCGTTTAGATCGAGAGCGCGCAGCGTCCTGGCGCATCGGGAACGATGCAGAGGGATCCGCACGGGCACTGGTTGGCTTCGAGGCAGGTTCCGCCTGAGGGACAGTCGCTGTCGACCCAGCATTGCCCGTCGGTGGGCGCAGCCACGCAGGTTCCTTCGCCGCCGGGGCTGCAGGTGGCGCGACGACACACCGTTCCAAGGCGACACTCCGCGTCGGTGAAGCAGCAGCCGACGCGGGAAGGGATGTCGCAGCGCGTATCACCGCACGCTCCCGAGGAAGCGACTCGAACGCCTCGCGACGCCGCGTTGCAGCCGTTGCCGTAGGTCATGCCGTCGCAGCCGCAGACGGGGTCGAAGAACCCACTGCAGATCTCCGGCCGCATGGTGCAGGTCCCCGGACCGTCGCAGGAGTCGGCGGCGCAGTAGTCGGTGGGCGAACACTCGCGGTTGTCGACGCATCCACCGGCTGCGTCTCGTTCGGCCGCGTCAGTTCCCGCGTCCGTGGCGGCATCATCCACTGCGGCGTCCTCGCCCGCGTCCATCCTCGTTGCGGCGTCGTCTTCGGTTGCCGCGTCTTCCGTGGCGGCATCCCCTGTCGCGGAGTCTTCGGTCGCCGCGTCTTCGGTGGTTGCGGCATCCGCGCCGCTATCAACGCCCGCCGCATCTCGAGCGCCCGGACCATCGTTGCTGCTGCAAGCGACGAGCGTGAGCGCCAACCCATAAGCCAATCCCCATCTCATAGGGGAAGTGTAGCGAATCGACAGGTGCCACGCTGGTCCGGCGCTAGCGCGCGTCGAGAGAGTCGCGGAGCACGACGTCACAGTAGTAGCGAAGCCGTCGCACAAGCTTCTGACCTTCGGGCCGCGCGTGCACCCCGCGCCGCAGGGCGAGCATCACTCGGCGCTGAAACGTGTATTTGTTGAGAACCGGCTTCGGCGGGGGCTTGCCGCCGGACTCGCGGAGTGCGTCCCACACGGACTCTCGATCGTATCCCCAAACCGAGAGGTCGTCGTCGCTCAGTCGCGCGATCATGTCGCGTGCCATCGAGAGCTTCTGCGAATCATCCTGCACTTCGAGCGCCCATTTGTGCATCGACGCGGTGGTGGGGCGCTTGTGCTTCTGCACGTTGATGGGGTCGCCCATGCCGGCCTTCATCTCGGTGCGCTGGTAGTTCACCGCTTCGGGCTCGTTCTCCAAGCCGAGAAAGGCGAAGGCGCGCTCGAGTTGCTTTTCGGGCTCTTGGACGACCGTCTCGTATGCGAGATGAACAAGGGGAACGGGGCGCTGGCGGAGCAACTCGGCCATCGCGGGTACGTAGCGCTCGACGACCGGATTGAAGCGAGCGGCTTCGCGCCAGTCTCCGTTGAAGAAGCTCTGGGCGTAGGAGCTGAAGACAGCGAGCGGGTGCCGGGTGAGGACGATGTATTTGGCGGACGGGTAGAGCCTCGTGAGAAAGGGCCACACCAGCGCGTACGCAGGCGTCTTGTCGAGGAAGCGGGACTTCTCGCTCGGCGCGAGCATGCGACCGTAGAGGGTATCGGCGTAGCTCCGAAGCGCGTCGAGGTAGTCGTCTTCGCCGCGAGGGAGCCCGTCGACGAAGGTTCGAATCGCTTCTGCCGCGTTGATGTGATCGTAGGGCGCGCCGTCGACCGTGTCGTGATACCCGAGGAATGCGAGCGGCGTGACGAGGTGAGGTTCCGGGTGCGTGAAGATCTCGGTGTGGGCGCCGAGCATTCGCTGCAAGAGCGTGGAGCCGGCGCGCGGCGGAGAGATGACGAAGACGAGTTGATCTTGCACGGTGTGTCCCTGCCGGTTTCCGGGGCGCGGGTCAATGGGTGGCTTGTCGAGAAGGGCGGCGTCTTCAATCGGTTGTGCAATACTGAGGTAACTGTCCGGAAAACACGAAGGACGAACGAGGAAGCACATGGGTTCGGAACTGCCGGTTGTCATGGATCAGCTCGACAAGGTCGCTCGTCCCCCCGCGGGGCCTGATATGACGGCCCACCGGGATTTGAGGGGCGGTGATTTTTGGCGGCGAAT
The DNA here is from genome assembly GCA_039186435.1 of Myxococcota bacterium. Lineage (GTDB taxonomy): Bacteria > Myxococcota_A > Polyangia > Polyangiales > Houyiibacteriaceae > JALVDI01. Next base: position 8,245 of record JBCDAA010000313.1, read on the forward strand.
CCCGGCCTTTGCGGAGATCGACGAGGAAACGTTCCTCAACCATCGCTGGCAGATGAAGAACTCCATCACGAAGGTGGAAAAGCTCCTCGCGGCCGTGAGCGGCCTCGTGAGTGAGTCGTTCTTGGAGGACGCGGCAGCGGGGTTTAAGCGCGCGCCGATGGCGGTTCGCGTCTCGCCCTACATGCTGAGTCTCGTCGATTGGGACCGTCCCTACGAAGATCCGATCCGTCGGCAGTTCATTCCGACCGACTCGACGCGCCTTCCGGATCACCCGAAGCTCACGTTTGATTCCCTCGCGGAGCAGGGCGACGCACCGGTGCCAGGATTGACGCACCGCTATCCCGACAAGGCGCTCTTTCTCGCCCTCGACACGTGCCCGGTCTACTGCCGTTTCTGCACCCGCTCGTACGCGGTGGGGCCGAACCAGGACATGGTCGAAAAGGTGAGCCTCAAAGCCTCACCGAAACGGTGGGATGTCGTGTTCGCATACATCGCGAGTCGCCCGGAGCTCGAGGACATCGTCATCAGCGGGGGGGACTCGTGGAATCTGCGGGCCTCGCAGCTGGAAATGCTCGGAGACCGGCTGTTGGCGATTCCGCATGTCCGGCGGATGCGCTTCGCGTCGAAAGGGCCTGCTGTGATGCCGCAGAAGGTTCTTACGGACGACGACTGGTTTCGCGCGATGGTGGGTGTGGTCACCAAGGGGCGCGCGATGGGCAAAGACGTCATGCTCCACACGCATTTCAACCACGCTGCGGAGATTACGGACATCACCCGACGCGCGATGCAGCGTTTGTTCGGCGAAGGCGTGCACATTCGGAACCAGTCGGTTTTGCAGCGTGGCGTTAACGACACCATCGAGGACCAGGTGCTCCTCGCGCGGCGATGTGCCTACGTCAATGTGCATCCCTACTACGTGTATCAGCACGATTTGGTGAAGGGCGTCGAGGAGCTGCGGACGACGGTGCGCGTGGCGGCAGACTTGGAAAAGCACGTGCGCGGGAGCACCGCTGGGTTCAATACGCCGGTGTTTGTCGTGGACGCCCCTGGGGGTGGCGGAAAACGCGGCGTCCACAGCTACGAGTACTACGACGAGGAGACCGGCGTGAGCGTGTACACCGCGCCGTCGGTAAAGCCGGGCGCCCACTTCCTCTACTTCGATCCCATCGATCAGCTCCCCGAATCAGGCCGCGCCCGTTGGGCCGACCCCAAAGAGCACGAAGCCATCGTCGACGAGGCTCTCAAAGCCGCCGGCGCCTAACCCAGACTGGCTCGCCTCGCCTGGCTCTACACGAGTTCGGTTCGCGCGCGCTGAGTATGAATTATGCCAACCTGAATTTATTGACATCGAGTCACCACGCGGGTAGGGTGGCGCGTATGCTTCGATCGGAACGCCTTAGCGTCGATGCGACTCCGTATTATCACCTCATGTCCCGGTGCGTTCGCAGGGCCTATCTGTGTGGGAACGACCCGCTGACTGGACAAGACTTTGAGTATCGGCGCGAGTGGGTGGAGGACCGGCTCTTTGCTCTCGTGGAGATTTTCGCGGTCGACCTCCACGCGTACGCGGTGATGTCGAATCATCTGCATCTGGTCGTTCGGGTCAACCGAGATCGTGCAGAGCGCTGGAGCGATCAAGAGATCACCCGCCGCTACGGAAAACTCTTTCGCTTTGCAGTCAAAGACATCGCCAACTTGGGAGCCGATGAAAAGAAAGCGCGCATCGAAACGTGGCGTGAACGGCTCTGGAGCCTTTCGTGGCTCATGAGGTGTCTTAACGAGTCCATCGCGCGACGCGCCAACGCGGAAGACGAATGCAAAGGCCGGTTCTGGGAAGGACGATTTCGGTGCCAGCCGCTTCTTGATGAGGGGGCGTTGCTCGCCTGTATGGCTTACGTTGACCTCAATCCGGTGCGGGCGGGCATGTCAAAGTCGCTTGAGAAGTCCACGCACACGTCGATTGCGAAGCGGCTCGAAGAGGGGACACCGCATGGGCTAACGCCGTTTGCGGATCAAGTCTCACCGCGATCTCGGCGCACCGTTGTCCCGGTTCACTTTGATGACTACCTGGAGCTGCTGGTTTCAACAGGCCGAGCGATTCGCCGTGGTGGATCACTCAAGAGGGTGCCGGCGCTGCTTCTGAAGATGCGGCTGAATCACAATGCGTTTCTGTCGATCATGCGCGGCGGCACGCTTTCGGGTGTTCTCGGGAGTGTTGCCCAAGTTGACGCTTTCGCTGGGGATTATGGGAAGCACTGGGTGAAGGGAAGGGCGCAGGCGAAGCGACTTTTCGATCGTTGAGGTCGCCGCCGCTGCGATGTACGTCACGACCCGAGATTGCGTACGCCTATCGTGTCGTCTTGCGAACATAGTCTTCGTAGCGTTGTCTCGCGCCTAGCCCGATTCATGACGGCAAGCGAGTGTGAGGCCAAGGGGCTGCCCCGCTCGCAGTCGTCGGTAGCTCGC
>JBCDAA010000314.1:0-10703 GCA_039186435.1 Myxococcota bacterium
CATGCCTACTTTTTTCTCTACGACTACTAGAATCCAGAATGATCGATGAAGGCGCGGTGCTGCAGGCACTCTCCAAAACCGAGATTGCGGAGCTGTGCAAGATCTTTGGCGTCGACAAGAGCGTGCGACTCGCACGGTTGATCGGAACCGAGCACGAACTCGGTGACTTGGGCGCCCCTTACCAAACGTGGATTGAGCGGATGGAGCGGTTCGTCCAAACCGTTCGGCCAGAGTCCTATCGTCTCGAGTTTCAGCCCCCCGCAAACGAAAAGGAAATCCGTGACGAGGAAGAGCGCCTCGGCATTCGACTTCCGGAGAGCGGCCGGATCTGCGCCATTTCGGGGCCGAGGCATCCCACTCGGGTGAAGCGATCCATGAAGTCGAGGAAGTCGCGGCCGATCCGTGCACCGTGGGACGGGCTGGAGTCCTCATGGTCCATGTAGATCGCGTGAGCGTCGGTGCGCAGATCGAGAGCGATGCCGTTGCCTGATCCGTCGCTCACGATGTTGAGGCGGTTCCCCCAGATGCTTGTGGGTCGTTGCCGTTCTGCAGGAGTGAAATGGGAGGGGTGATTGAGGTGTCGAAGCGACTTCAAACCGAGGGCACAGTTGCCGCAGTAGACGCGCTCTCGCCCCCAGCCCTTGGGCGGTTCCGGGTCTCCTTCGATGAACCAGTAGAAGTTGAGCTGTCGCGCGAACTCGCGAAGCGTTGAGCGGAAACCCCTCGGACGGCAAGGACTTCGTACCAGCGGGCCGGTTGTACGGCGCTACTTCTCCTGGGCGCAACGCCAACGAGTCTCAAACGCATAGCCTCGCGGGCAAGAGCACACGACTCGCCGCCGCCTCAAGAAAGCTCCGCCTTGCGCTCCGCCGCGTCGATCTCCATGGTTCGGCCATGGCGCTCGTTCAAAGCAAAGGCATGAAACTCGGCACCTCGGCTCCGCCCTTCTCCCTTCCAGGCGTCGACGGGAAAACCTGGTCCCTCGACGACTTCGCGGACGCGAAGGCCCTCGTGGTCGTCTTCACATGCAACCACTGCCCCTACGCGATCGCGGCCGAAGAGCGCCTCGTCGAACTTCAGCGCGACTACGAAGGCAAAGGCGTTCGGGTGGTCGCGATCAACCCGAACGATGCGGGTCGCTATCCAGCCGATTCCTTTGACGCGATGAAAGTCCGCGCGAAAGAACGAGGCTTCAACTTCCCCTATGTGGTCGACGCCTCGCAGGAGGTTGCCCGCGCCTACGACGCCGCGTGCACGCCGGATATCTTCGTCTTCGACGGCGATCGCAAGCTCGTCTACAACGGCCGCCTCGACGACAACTGGAAGAACCCGGCGGCGGTGACGCGCCAGGATCTTCGAAGCGTTCTCGACGCAACGCTCGCTGGCTCCACGTTCGGGTTCGATCCCGTTCCGGCGATGGGCTGCTCGATCAAGTGGAAGGCGTAGAACAGGTTTAAGTCGTCGCTTAAGTCAGCCTCCGCGATGTGAAGGTGGATGACTTTTGCACCGCGAAGCGCGCTTTTCTTCGGTCTCTTCGTCGGATGTGGCAGTCCGGCGGCAACGAGCGTTGACGCAAGTCCGGGGGACCCCGACGCGGCACCAGACTCCGCGATCGAGCTCACTGACGCAGGGTCGCTCGATGCACGCCGTGACGCCGCGCCAATCCCCTCCGATCCTGATCTCGACGCCTGCTGGCCCGGCCACTGGTGCTGGCTCGAAGGCGCCGACATCGTCGCGCTCGATGGCCCGGGAGGAGACGCGGTCTACGCCGCCGATCGAAGCGGCCGCATCTTTCATCGACAGGGCACCGCCTGGGTAGAGCTTCCTGGGGTCCACGACCGGCGCGCACTGAACATTCACGTCACGCGCCGCGATGATGTGTGGGCCCTCACCCAACACCGTGACGAAGACGGCTTCTTCCTCGATCGCTTCGACGGATCCGAATGGACAACGATCCGCGACAACGTCGATCCAGACTTCCTCGCGGGCTACGACGACCACATCTGGGTTCGCTCCGCGTCGGATGGGGACTGGCTCCGCTTTGATGGCGAACGCTGGCACGGTTGGTACGAAGACAGCCTCGACGTGGAGCGCTACGGATCGATCGCGACCGAGTTGGTGCAAAAGCGTTTTGGACCGATGTTGGTTCCGGGCCCCTCACCCGAGGCCTACGCGATCACCGAAGGGGTAGTCCCCATCGTGATGCGCTTCACTGGAGAACGCTGGGTTCCCATCGGTGCGATCTCAACCGGGTGGTCCCGTCTTACCTGGAATCACGCCGCGAACGAAATCCGAGTCATCGAATACACGGGCACGGGTTTGGGAGCGGACTCCACCGAGCTCCGCCACGACGGCAATCGCTGGACGCCGACACGCCAGGCCCCCGAGGGCGGCTACTTCATTGGAGGCGTACGTGGCACCGAGCTGGGCCCGCCCGAACGAAATTGCGCGATGTATCTGCCCGACGGGGACGGCGTGCTCTGCGCAAGCGGCCGCCAGGTTGCGCGCTACGCGAGCGCTTGGTCCGAGAACCGACTTCCCGAACCCGCCCGCCCGTTCTCACCCGCGCTTTGGAACGACGTTCCCGCCGCATACTGGGCCCCCGACGCGTTGGACGCCTGGGGCGAAGGACCCGCGCGCTACTGGCGCATTCGCGAAGACGACACGCTTCACCTCGAACACGTCCTCGGTGACAGCGTCCGTCCCGTTCGCGTCGACGATCTTCCTGCGCGCGCCACCCGCCTGCGCGGGACCTCAACCGACAGCGTTTGGGCGCTCAGCGATCGTCAACTCCTCCACGTGGAAGGCGATCGAGGAACCCCTCAAAAGCGTGGTGTGCGCGGAGTCGCGCCCGTTTCATCCCGCGAGGGGTGGCTCGTCACCGAAGGAACCTTCGACGAGCGACCGGCGCTCACCTACCTCACACCCGACGAAGAAACCCACCATCACTCGTTTGGTGAGACCGACTTCATCAACGCTGCGGAGCTTGTGGACGTCGTTCGAGACGAACGGGACGATCTTTGGATCGCGGCAACCCTCGGCCTCCGCGAGCAACGCGCCGTGCTCTTTCACCGCGACGCCCGCAGCGGCGCCATTCGGAGCATCGACCTCGCAACCGCGTGGGCGAATCCTCAGATCGCAGCCTTCCGGGACGCGATCTACCTCGTCCTCCGCCAATCCGTCTTCCGCATTCCCATCGAGGAGCTTCAGGGTGCAGAACTCGAACGCGAACTCGCCGAGTACGAGCTGCGCTTCGCTCCGCAAGGAGTTCGCTGGGAAGCGCCGCGCGATCGGGCTCCGATGCGCCTTTTCGTCGACGAAACAGGCGTCTGGCTCATCTCGTCGACGGCGGCGATTCGCTACGTCGAACCCTGACCGCGAAGGTCGAACGTCGATGTTTGCGACCTCAATGATCCACATCCAAACGTTCAATGCGCCGCGAGGAAACCGTCGTGCTACGACGCTCTCATGAACCGATGGCTTGCCTTGTTGCTTCTCGCTGCCTGTGGAGACGACGCCACCCCCGCCCTCGACGCGGGCATGGACGCTGCGAGCGTGGACGCTTCCACCGACGCAGCAGAAGGAAGCGATGCGGGCGAGGAAGGACCGGTACGGGTCTTCGCGTCGGTGGGCGGCTCCAACGAAGGCATTGCTGCCGGGTTCAATCTCGCGGGCGACCCTGTCCTCTTCGTCAGTCTCCTCGACGGACCCCTCGTCGAGATCGGCATCGACGGAAGCGTCAACACCCTCGCAACGCTGGATTCGCCTCTCGGCATCGCGGTGAGGGACGACGGCAGCCTCGTCGTCTGTGTGGACGGGGGACTCGTTTCCCTGGCGCTCGATGGAACCGTCACGCCGCTCGTCGAGACCGGAACGGATCAACCCTTCGAAATCACCAACTACGTCGTGATCGCGCCTGACGGTTCGCTTGTGTTCTCCGACAGCGAAGCCGATCGCGTCTACCGAACCCAAGCCGACGGGAGCGCGATCGAACTGATCACCGACGCGATCAACTACCCCAACGGACTCGCGTTCATTGGAAATCGTCTCCTCGTCGCAAGCTACGAAGGGGAGGCGGTCTACGGCGCCGACTTTGCTGACGGGGTCTTCGGCGAGTTCACCATCGACATTCCCAACGTCGATTTTGTCGATGGGGTCGTCGCCGCGGACGATGGCTCCGTGTACCTGGTGACGAGCACCGATGGCGTCCTCCGATCTACCGACGAAAGCGTCGAAGCGCTCATCGACCCGCGCGCGATCTTTCTTCCGGCCAACGGCACCTTCGGAAGCGCGGGCTTTCCGGAAGACACGCTTTACGTGACGTCTCTCGGAACGCGCGAAGTCTTTGCCATCGACCTGACGCCCTAGCTACGCAACCCTCGCAACCCTCGCTAAGGCGTTACGGAACCCAACTCGGAATCGCGAAGGGACTCGGTCGGCCCGAAAGCGGCCCAAGGAGCGCCTGGTTGGGCTGCGTGGCACACGCCCAGCGATCTTCTGCAACCTGATACGGGCACGTGAAGGTTCGCCGACCCTGCCGACGTTGGTGTTCTTCCGGCATCGTCTCGCCGTCGCCGATGGAGTCCCCCATGAAGTCATCCCGGAACGTCAGCGTCTCACTCACGACCAGGTCCGCATGCCCGTCTCCGTCCTCGTCGTGATAGCGCCAGCGTGACTCCGCATCGAGGCGGGTTTCCGAAGACGCCGCCATCGCCTCCGCGTGATACTCGCGCGTGAACGCGGCCTGAAGCGCGAGGTCCCCGCCGAGCAGATACGCCACCACGCCGCATTCGATGGGCGATGCCCCGTCGCTGTGGGGCGCGCGAAGGGCCGGCGCCGCAAGAAACACCGCGACCTCAACCTCATCGTCGGCGTCCACATCCCGAACGCGCAGCTGACTCTCCGCCTCGAAGTCGATCGAATCGCAATAGTTCTCCTCTTCGAGAACCGCGAAGTCCTGAAGCAACACCCTCCCCTGAAGCTGGTAGGGACCCGCCGGCTCCTCGTCGACCATTCGCGGACGGCGTACCCGCGCGAGATAGACGCGCGTTCGGGATGGCCCACCCGAACCGTCGAGCTGGTATGCGGCGCCCTCTCCCTCTCGCTGAAAAAGCAGCCACACATCGCGCCGATACTCGCGCTGGGCGAGCACCACAAACTCGTCCATTTCGATCGTCGCGTCATCCGGATCCATCTCGGCAAGAGGCGCCGAAAGAAGTCCCGACGTCGCGGCCGCAAGATCCGTCCAGAGAAGCGAATCGCCCGGGGCTTCTTCCTCAGTTGGGACTTCGTGCCCACCCTGATCCGGCAACGTCGCCGCGGGAACCGGCGCTGGCTCCAACGCGACGGTCGGCGCGACTATCGGCTCGGCTTCTGTCGCGGGTTCGCTCGTCTCCGGCGTTGTTGGCGCCATCGTCGCCGGCGCTGTCGTGGTCGCCGTCGCGCGCGGCGCCGCATCCTCGTCGGATCCGCCGCACGCAAACGCCAGCAGCGAAGGAATCAGCCAGAGACCACGCATCGAGAAACACTGCCAGACGAAAGTCCGTTGGTGAACCCGCGCGCCGTTGACTTCGGGCGCTTCGAGTACCACTTGAAAGGGGGGTGCAGGCGGTTTTCACGACGTCTTCGGAAACGTATGCGGCGCGGCCGTTGTTTGCGGTGATGCACGCGGAGGGTCACTCGTGAAAGTCACGGTCGTCGTTCTCAAAGTCGCTCTTTCGGCGCTCATCGTTGCGGTTCCGCTGCTGGGAATCTGGGTTGGCTCCTCGCTCTCCGCCTATGCGGGTGCTTCCGTGGTGTGGGCCATCGTCGCAGGGCTTGTCGCCTTCCCACTCGGCCCCCTTTTGTGGGACGCCCTCTCTCAGTTTCGCCGCCGAAAGGACGAACGTCCTCGAATCTTGACGCGCTGGGATCGCATCCTGGTTCGAACGCTCGTCATCAACGTCGTCTTTCTCACGTCGCTGCTTCTCTTCGGCCCGCAGACCCTCTTCACCGCGCTCGCCACACGCGGCGATTGGATGCTGGACGACAGCGACGCAGAATGGGCCGACGACGTACGGAGTGGACTCTTCGCAACCGCCGATCGCATCGAGTGGCTCTACGACTCCTTCGATGAGGGCAACGAGTTCGAGGCGTTGATCGAAAGCGGCGATCAGCCAACGCCGGAACCGCCGAGCGTTTCGGACAGCGAGAACGCGGAACACGGCGACGACACCGGCATCAGCGCCAACAACAGCGGCAACGGCGACAGCAACGATGGCGTTTCTACGGGAGCTGCGGCTCCAACCGAGTGGCCCTTTCCCGACACCCCACACCCCGCCGCGGCGCAGATTCCGGCAAGCGCAGAAACCAACTATGCGAGCGCTGCGCGATGGCTCGCCTCCCAAGAGGACGTTCCGCGAAAGCGTGCCAAGCTCCTGCACGACTACATCGCGCTTCGCACCGCCTACGACGGAGTCTCCTACCGCGCGGGGCGCTACCCACCGCAGGACGCCGAAACCGTCTTCCGCACGCGCCTCTCGGTCTGCGCCGGCTACGCCAACCTCTTTCACGCCATGGCGAGAGAGATGGACCTCGAGTCGGCCGTGGTCGTTGGAGACACACGCAAGCAAGACGGGGACATCTCCGGCGAAGGTCATGCGTGGAACGCCGTCCGGATCGAGGGCAAGTGGTACCTCGTCGACGTGACCTGGGACTCCGGCCACCTTCGCGGAACGGAGTTCGTTCCGAACTACCGCACGGACTACTTTCTCACGCCCCCCGACGTCATCGGCCTCGATCACCTGCCCGACGCCCCCGAATGGCAGCTCCGCAGCGAACCGATCGGCCGTGGAGAGTTCGCGCGCCAGCCCCTTTTGCGTCCGGGCTTCTTTCGTCACGGTTTCGACCTCCGTTCGCCGCGTCGCTCACAGGTGAGCGTCGGCGACGAGCTCGAAATACAGATCGCAAACCCGCGCGGGCACTTTCTCCTCGTCGACTTTCGACCGAAGGACGGAGGCACCTCGACACGCTGTGAGGTCAGTCAAGGAGCCGCCCTGCGAGCGACCTGCGAGTTTCCCGCATCCGGGATCTACCGGGTTGTTCTCTTTGCCAGCGCGGAGCAGTACGGAAGCCAATACCACGGCGTCGGGAGCATTCAGGCCGTTGTCGAGTAGGAAATCTTGCGCTCGCAACGCCGAGAAGCGGCCATGTACGTCCTCATCGTCCGCGCGTTCCTGACCACCTTCATCGTCGCGATCTTGGTCGCACTCCTCGTCGCAACCCGCTCCCTCGACCCGCGCATCGTCTCATCGATCGTGCTTCACGGCGGAGCGTTCGTCTTCCTCCTCGTGATCACGGCCCGCCGCGCCAAGACCCTGAAAGCGCGCAAGGAAGCGACCAACCAATGGCAGCCGGTTCGAGGTACGGTGCTGTCGGTCCTGGACGGTGCGCTCGTCGCGGCTGCCGAGTCGCGTTCCGAGTGGCCTTTCGTCGCACGCTTTCTCGTCGAGACCGACGACGGCGTCGCCCTGGTCGACGGAGGCTACGGGGAACTGGTCGGCCTCATCGACGTACACGTCGGAGACACGGTCGACCTTCAGGGTCCGCACGAGATGGAGGCGATCGCCGAAGCCAAAGGCGAAAGCTACCGCGGTGGCGCGAGTGGTCGGGTCTTTCGCGGAACGACGGAGTGCCCGCTTCGAATCGCGCGCCCCTGACGCTCACGGCATGATACGACCAAGCGATGAACTTGGCGGAAGCGACGAAGGTTTGCATTCGAAGCACCTTCGTCGCTTCGTTTGTTGTTGCCCTCACAGCGAGCGCCGAGCCGCCGACGTCCGAAGGCGCGGCTCAGCTCACGAGGCCGCCCGCTGGAATGCAGAGCGAGAACGGCCACGACCTCGCACCACCGCCCTTCCGCTCCTTTGTCCAGGAAGACGTCGTCAACGCCATCCGACTAAAGCTTCGGGCGATCCAGCGATGCTACGAGCAGGAACTCCGCGGCGGAACGTTTCGCGGGCTGCTGCGTTTTCGTTTCACCGTTGAGCCTTCCGGGCGGACGTCCGACGTCATCACCGTGCAGGATTCCCTCCACAACGCGAGCGTACGCGGCTGCGTCCGCGACATCCTAGGCAACCTCTCCTTCGAGCTCGCGCCGTCGGCGCCGCGAACCTTTACCTATCCCTTTGTGTTCCAGCCGAGGCGCTAGACCGCGCTTCCTTTAAACTGACCGCACGCTCGCTTGTTCTCGACGCCCCTCGCGGCGGTGCTCGTCTTGAAATACCGACAGTATTCCAGCAACTTCACGCCTTGCGAGGAACGCCGAGCCCGGCGCGATCGCACGGTCAGTTTAGAGTGCGCGCGGTCTAGTCGTCTTCACGAAGCGTGAGGGAGGCGGAGTTGATGCAGTAGCGCATGCCGGTCGGCGCCGGTCCGTCGGGGAAGAGGTGTCCCAGGTGGGAGCCACAGCGCGCGCACGTCACTTCCGTCCGGACCATTCCGAAGCTTTCGTCGCGGTGCTCGTCAACGTCGTGGCCGGAGCGTGGCGAGTGAAAACTCGGCCACCCTGAACCCGAATCAAACTTCGTCGACGAGTCGAAAAGCTCCGCGCCGCAGCCCCGACACAAGTAGATGCCCTTCGTTTTGGTGTCCCAGTATTCGCCGGTGAACGCCCGCTCGGTGCCCTTCTCGCGGAGGATTCGAAACTCGGCGTCCGAGAGCTCGGCACGCCACTCCGCGTCGGTCTTCGTGATCTTGGCCATGCCTTGAATCTAAGGCCGTTCCCTCGTTCAGCTAGACCCCAACGACCCGCTTGGCGAAGGGTCAGCCGTCGATCGACTCGACGATGAGCCGGACCAGGAGGTCGTTCAAAAACTCGACGTCGAAGTCACCCACCGTCGGTTCGAGATGGTCGCCGCCGATGCCGCTGTGATCCGTGAGGAAGGCGTAGGTTCCCCCCGTCGTGATCGCCATCGAGCGAAGAAGCGTTTCGGTGTTTTGGTCAACGCCTGTTCCGGACACCGGAATCACGCGGATGCCGAGCTCAGCGCCCGCCTGAATCGCCGTTCGAAGCCGCTCCATCTTTTGCGGCGAGTCCGCGTGGGGAGGCGCATCAAGCACCAGAAAGAGGAGTCGTGCGGTCGCGTCCTCGCTCCACTCGTGATCGAAGATGGCGTCGTCGAGAGCGCGGTCGACCGCTTCGGGCCAGTCGCCGCCACCGTTCGCGGACTCGCGGGTCAGCGCGCGGAGGGCATCTTCCGGGTTTCCGCTGAAGGGGTTCGAGCGAACCACGTACTCGTCGCCTTCGTCGCGGTAGAGGTTGACGCTGAGACGTAGATCGAACGACTGCGCCGCGTTGGCCTGCGAGCGGTCGATGACGTCGTCGAGCTCGGCCTGAATGTAGCGCAACTCGTCGCCCATCGAGCCCGTGGTGTCGATCACAAACATGAGATCGAGCGCACGTCGAGGCGGCGTGACCTCGTCGAGGTTTACGACAACGGGTCCATCGCCCACGGGAAGGGTTTGCCCCGCCACAGCGACTGCGTAGGGACCTTCGGAAGACTCATAGGCCGAAGGAAAGAGCTCGGCATTGCCGTGAATGTCGGTGCGAGCGCTCCAGATGGCGACGCCTTCGCCGTCGAGAAGCGTGACTGGAACGTTGGCGGCGGCGCCGGCTGCGGAGTCGACGTGCACGGCGATCCTTCCGACCGTGTCGATGCCCCAGCCGGCGGCGAACGACGCAAACTCGCCTTCGTCGACCAGGTCTGTCCACCGCGACCAGTCGTCGAGGTCGCGCCACTCGCCTGCCGTGAGCTGCCCTGCGGGGATTGGATCCGGTTCGCCGGGACGACCGCCGCCACCTCCACCGCCGCCGCTGTCGCCAGCGAAGCTACCCCCACGATCGCCACCACTCTCGACTGCGGGACCACCACCGGAGTCGATGTCCCCGCAGCCGAGAAGGGTGACCAAGCTAAGTAAGAAATAAGCCGAACGGTTCACGCAGACCGGTAGAGCACGCTTCGTGCCATCGAAATTCGGCGCGTCTTGCCTTCGATGCGGCACACCCCGGCACGCTCTTCGAAGGATTCGCCCGCGGACCACGACATCGAGGCCTTGGTGCCCAAACGACGTATGGTCACGAAATGCGACACCTCTACGAACCGGACGACGAGATCGAGGCGCGAGCGCTCGAGGGTTTGCTTCGACAGGCCGGACTCCGGGTCTCGATCCGGGCCTTCGAGGATACCGCGTACCCGGGAATCACAGACAAGCACCGGGCGTGGGGCGAGATTCGTGTGCACCCGGAGGACTTCGAGGAAGCACAGCATCTCGTCGCCGATTGGCTGGAGTCGGAGGTCGCGGAAACGGACGACTCTGCGGAAGGGTCCCCACCCACAGACGCGACACCGCAAGGTTCAACGCCGCCTTCGTCCGCTTGGCGAGCACTTCTGCCCTGGGGACTCCTCGCTCTCTCGCTTCTCACGAACTGGGCGCAGTGGCGACAGCATCGCCCGGACCTCGGACCCGTCGACACCTTCGATGCAGAGGGACACCGAAGCGCGACCTTTGTCTATCGGGAAGATGTCGACTTCCCGTCGGAGTATCAGGGCTACAACGGAGGGCGACTCACACAGCGATGCGTGGACGCCGAACCCAACGGCCGCTTTGAGCGCTGCACCTCAATGCTCAGCCACTCCCGTCGACTCGTCGACGCGGATGACGAC
>JBCDAA010000315.1:0-10673 GCA_039186435.1 Myxococcota bacterium
CGAGCCTTGGTCCCGACGCCGAGCAAATCGATCGCGCCCGATTTTGGGAACGGGCGATGGCCGCGCCGCTCTCCAGACGAGGACGCTTTCGCTACAGCAACGTCGGCTACAGCGTCGCCGCGATCGCGCTCGAGGCGGCGACCGGTACACCGCACGAAGCCCACCTTCGACGAATGATGGACGAGGCCGGCATCGAAACGCTGCGCTACGACATCCCAGCCGAAGATCGAGGTGCACTCGCCATCGGCTACGAGGGCAACCGGCGCTGGGGAACGATCTTGGACCTTCCACGCGTTGAGGACGGTCCGGGCTGGAACCTCCGCGGAAACGGCGGCCTTCTCGCGACAACCTCCGACGTGCTGCGCTGGCGGGGCTGGGTGGCGGGGCTCGACTCGGACGTTCGCGAGCGCGCCTTCGGCATGCACATCGAACAGGGCGGCGGACTCGACTACGGCTACGGCTGGGACGTCGGCGTCACCTCGCGGGATACCCAAGTCGTCAACCACGACGGGGGCAACGGCGTGTTCTACGCGCGCGCTACCTGGTGGCCAGACGAGGACGCGTTTCTCTTCACCGCCTCCAATCGCGCGGAGCAACCCGCGATCGACTTTCACGGACGACTGGTGGCGGAGGTGATCGCCCACCTCAATCGCGGCGCGCGCTGATCGCACACCGTTCGATTGAACACGAGGAACAACGCTCGATTAACTCTTTGAACAGCGCGCCGGAGAACCGCAACGACCAGGCATGTACAGCCGCCTCTTCGCTCTTGTTCTCGCTCTCACCGCGTGCGCCGACGACGCCACCGAGTCTCGCCGCGACGCAGGGGATTCGCGCGACAGCAGCGTCGACTCGGGGGCGAGAGACACCGGTGCAAGGGACACCGGTGCAAGGGACACCGGTGCAAGGGACGCGAGCGCCATTGACGCCGCAACCGACTCCGCCATGCGCGACGCTCGACTAGCGGACGGCGCGGTCACGCATCCCGCCACCTGCACCGACCTCGAATGCACCGAAGTGGGCGCGTTTTGCATCGACGGCTGTGCGCTCACCTGCGTGGAGTTCGAAGGGCGCATCATTCGTCAGGCCATCGAATGCTCCGCGTTCGGGCGCTGCGAAATCATGGGAATGCTCGCCGCCTGCGTCGGCACGGGCGCCGGGGATCCCTGCAACCCAGAAACCTTCGAGGCACGCTGCGAAGGCAACGTCGCGTTCTCGTGCGACGCGCGAGGCGAGCAAGGTGTCTTCTACTGCGAGCGCGACGACCTTTGCTGGGCCGAAGGAGGTCAGGCCGGTTGCCACATCGAACCCGGAATGTGCTCCGGAAGGCTCGGCGGATGCGGCGGGTTTCGAACCTCGCCCTGCTGCGATGGCCTCACCTGCGACGGATCGATCTGTCGCATCCCCCTCGGTGGCGAATGCACCTTCAACCTCGACTGCGAACGCGGCCTTAGCTGTCGCTTGGAGGATGGATCCAGCGCGGTCACCGATCCGGGCACCTGCCAAACGGTGAGCTGCGCAACGTCCGAGGAACGATGCGACTGGCTAGGCGACACGCCCTGCTGTCTCGACGGAGTGCGGTGCGTGGAGGAGTACGGACGATGCTGCGTAGAAGCGGGCGTGGTGCCGCTGGTCGGTGGCACGGTCGACTCGGGTTTGTGCTGCGAGCCCTTCGGCACCAACGAGTTCGACGAGTGCACCTAGTCGACTCGCCTCACCGGCGTCCCCGCGCGTTCTACCGGGTCGAAAACACGAAGGGATAGGTCACTGCGACGACCCCGCCGCCCTCAGGCGCCGGGAAACGCCAGCGCCGGACGACGCGCGCGAGACAAGTTCCCACCGACGGGTCCGGGAGGCCGTCCTCGCGCACGACCGCGCTCTGCACCTGTCCTTCGGCGTTGATGATGAAGGCGAGCTTCACCGTACCGGCGAGGGTCGGATCTTGCGCGAGAGCTTGCTCGTAGCAGTAGCGCGCCTGCGTGATGTTGCGCCGAATCACCCGGCGGATCACCTCGCGGCTCAGCGAGCCACGAACCTCAGGCTGTCCCGTTCGAACCGCGGCGTTCGGTCGCGGGGGCGTGAACACAAAGGGATGAACCACGTCGACGCTTCCCTGCTCCGGCGCCGGAAACACCCAGCGACGCGCCGCCTGCGCAAGACAGTTCTGCACCGCCGTGTTGGAAAGGGTCGCACCATTCTGAACCTGCGAGCGGGTGACCCGCCCCTGCGGGTTGATCGAAAACTCGACGGTGACCCGCCCGCGCAGCTGCGGATCGCTCTGCAGTCCGCTCTCGTAGCAGGCGCGAAGCTCTTGAAGATGGCGACGGACAACGCGGCGAACGATCGCGGGCGAAAGCGAGCCCGTGACACGAATGCGCCCGGCGCGCACCCGGGGGACGTCCCTTCGGGTCGTCGCGCGACCCCCACCGACCTGACCGAGGTTGCCGAGTCCAATCGTTCCCTGACCCGTCCCACCGCCGCCGCGTCCGGTGCCGCGAAGGCCCAAGCCACCGAAGCCAAAGTTGCTCCCCCTCAGCGAGCCGAGGGCGTTGTCCGGACCCGCTCCTCCGCGAAGGGGGCGCGCGATGCGAACGCGCAGCGTTTGATCGCCACCGGAGGACCGACCCGGGAGACGAAGCGCCCGCAGCACCGTCTCCAGACAGCGAGTCGCTTCTTCCGCATCGCTCGGGGATTCCTCTGCGGCGACTCGTCGCACGCCGCCCCTTCGTTGAATCACCAGATCGAAACGCCACGCGCCTTGCAGTTCGCCGACGCAACGCTGAACCCCCTCGCTCAAGGCAGCCACGCGTTCCTGGGTCGCCGGAAAGTCGAGCGCTTCAGGAACGGTCTCGATCTCCAAACGTGGGTGGTTGGACATCGCCGCGAGGACCCCGCCTTCGCGGGCCTCCTGGGCTGATACGGAAACGCTTCCAAGAAACGCGAGGAAAAGAAGTCGCCTCATCGGGTCACTCACTCGTCTGAAAGAGAAAGGGGTAGTTCACCACTACGGATCCTCCGCCCATCGGAGCGGGAAATCGCCAGGTGAGCGCCGCGTCTGCGAGGCAGCGCGCGACGGCCGGATCGCGAAGGGTATCCTCGCGGATCTCGGCGGCGCGAACCTGGCCCGTGGGGCTGATGGTGAACGAAAGGTTAACGCGGCCTTCCAGCGTCGGGGTGCGCTGAAGTGCCTCTTCGTAACACGCGCGGACCACTCGGTGATGGCGACGAATCACACGCTGAACGGCATCGCGAGTGAGTCCCCGGCGAAGCGACGGAGGCGATAGAACGAAGGGGTAGCGAGCGGTCGCGGTTGCCGAGCTTGTCGCAAAACGCCACCCGCTGATCTCGTTGATGATGCAGGCGTGGAGGCCGGCGTCTTGCAGGGTTGATCCGGTCCCAATGGATGCGGTCGCTACGCTGCCGTCCGGATCGATCACGAAGTCGACCACCACGGTGCCTTCCGCAGTCTCTTCCGGAACCGCAGTGTGTTCCTCCGTCGCAGTGCCTTCCAGCGATGGAGTCTGCGAGAGCGCCGTCGCGTAACAGTGGCGAATCCCAGAAACGTGCGCTCCGACCACCGCCCCCACCGACTGGGCGGACCGGGGTCCACGAACCCTCCCCTCGCCGAGACGCACCGCAGGCGCCGCGCGATTCAGCGTCCCGAGACCGATCGTCCCCGAGCCACTTCCGCCACCACCTCTTCCGGTTCCGCGGAGTCCAAGACCGCCGAACCCGACGTTCTCAGGAACAAGGGTCGTACCTCGGTTCCGCAGGGAACGCTCCACGCGAACCTGCAACGTGAGGTCACCGCCCTCAGTTCGAGAAGGCAGTCGAAGCGTTCGCAGCAAGCGGCGCAGGCAGTTCACGGGACGGGTCCGCGGAGTCGGCGTGGCAACGCGACGCACGCGACCACTGCGACGCACGACGACCTCGAAGCGCCACTGCTCGTCGGATTCCCCCACGCAGCGACGCGCATCTTCCTGCAGCTCCCGAAGACGCGCGGACGTATCCGCTTCGTCCAGCCCCGTGGGGACCCCGTCCAGCACAACCACAACCGGAAGCGGGTCGGTCGCGAGACGCTGCATCACGCCGACGTTCTCCGGGTTCTGCGCAACGGCCGGTGCGGCGAGGAGGACGGAGAGGGCAACGATTCGTTTCATGCGGTACCGAAAGAGAGCGCCCTGAAAGAGAGCGTCCCGAAAGAGCGTCTCGAAAATACGCCCTTAGACGCGACCGATGCGAATCGATTCATCATCTTTCAAAGGACGCATCACGCGCTAGAGTTCTTCCGTGGGCGAAGAGGCAACGTGCCGTGCCTGCGGCCAACTCTACCGCGGCGACTGCCCTCCGGCGCATCGGGCCCCCTGCGGCGCCTGGTGCTTTGGCGGCGTCGTGGAAACTGGCGAGAGCGATGTGCACGGCCAAGTGTTGCAGCGCTGCTCGCGGTGCGGGTTTCACGGATTGCAGCGAATCTGGGTCGCCCAACACCCCGCGGAGCGAAGCGTTCGGGCGGTCGTCTACGAGGGCGACCAAGGGCTCACTCTCTCCGTCGACAACCTCCACAACGGCGAGTGGTACTTCGAGATCCTTACGGAAATCGCAGCGCGAACGGACAAGGCCATCCGCGAGCGTTCGCACGGAAGCGACCTTTCGTGGGTCTTCGAACGCTTGCGCGAAATGACCCCTGACGAGTTTTTCGACGCCAGACTCGCGCTGAAGAGGTAGGGCGACAGTCGCGTGAACCGGCGTTCGCAGCGACCTCGCCAACGCCCGAGGAAACGGAGCGATCGCGCCGGCACGAGTCTTGCGAGTTCTTCCAAGCGTGAAAGCGATCCGCATGCTGCTTCTCGCGGGGATCTTCAGCTCCCTCGGAGACGCGTTGGCCGCTCGGGTGTGGACCCACCCGCCGACGGATGCGGTGCATGCGACCGACGTCGCGCTGACATCGGACCCGGTTCAGGAAGCGCTCGTCGAAGAAGCCCTCCTCCAGGAAGCCCTCCTCCAGGAAGCCCTCTTCGAGGAAGCCCTCCTCGAGGAAGCGCCCGAGCCTGCGCTGACCATCAACATCGACCTTCGTGACGACGCCGATCTCTTTCCGCCCGCCGACGACATCTTGCTTCCGGGCGGGCTTCGGATCGGCGCCCCAGATCTCTTTCCGCGTCCCACGGAAATCGTACTTCCCGGCGGCGTGCGCATCGGGGTTCCCGCGTTCGGGTCGGACGAAGAAGAAGAAGCCGACGCGCCTGAACCGGAGGAGACGCGAGTCGTCCGTGCGCGTCGACGTCGCGAACCGCCTCGGCCGCCTGGACCGCGCTTGCACTCCGATCCCGGCATGCACTCCATCCTGACCGCGCGTCGCATGATGGCGAGTGGCGAACGCATTCAAGGCTCGTGTTATCGCTACCTCTCGACGGTCTACGAACGCGCGGGCCACAGCAGCTGGCGCAAGCGGCGAATCGTCTATCGCCAAGGTCGCACCGGCCCCTACGCCGACCTCAATCTGATCCGTCCGGGCGACTGGCTCTACATCGTCAACGACCCGCACCGTACGCCGGTGGGGACTCACAGCGTCATGTTCGTTCGCTGGCAGGACCGAGCGCGCGGCTACGCGAGCGTGATCTCCCACCCCGGCTGGGGCGCACCGCACACCGGCCGCGAAAGCACCTACGACATCCGGCAGACCTACCGCATCATCCGGCCAACGATGTAGCCCATTGCGACGTCGATCGATCGTGGCCGAAGGCGAAAGCCATGCTCGAATCCCGAACGTGGGAGTTTCGCCCCATGAAGATCGGGGACTTTCAGAGCTCCTTTCGAACGTTCCTGCACAATCAACACGCCTCCCATCGCGCGAACCTCCTCGACGCGGCACGCGCCGAGGAAGCGCTCATGATCAACCCCACCTGGAACTCGCTTTTGTACGCCGCGCGCCTCGGAAAGCTCGCCGCGTGGGGAACCGACCCGTAGGCTCAGAGACTCGTCACTCGGCGCGCCGCCTCCCGAAGACGTTCACGAAACCATCGATGGGCCGCATCGCCGCGCATGCGCGGAAGCCAGTACGCGACGATCACGAAGGGTTCGACCTCGACGGGCAAGCGCTTTCGGACGAGGTCGTCACGCCCCGACGCGTTCATGAATCGCCGAGGCAGCGCCGCGGTCAGATCGCTCTGGGCCACGATCGAGAGCGCCGAGGAAAAGCCCGTGACGGTGGCTACCACCTCGCGCGTTTTGCCCTTCTCCCGGAGCGCATCGTCGACCACGCCGCCGGGCTCACCTCCCGGCGCAACCAGCACGTGCTGTGCGCGGAGGTACGCTCGCTCAGTCGCACGCCGCGACGCGAGCGCATGGTCCTTTCGCATCACCCAGACGAGCTCATCCTGGAGCAGCGTCGTCGTGGCGAGATCCGCTTCGGGAAGCGACCCCCGCACGTTGATCGAAACGTCGACACGCCCCTCGAGAAGATCGAGAGACGGCTGCCGCGACGTGCGATGATGAAGGCGAACACCCGGCGCGGTTTCGCGAAGCACTGGGAGCAGCATCGGAAAGAGCACGTGCTCGGTGTAGTCCGCGCCGGAGGTTCGAACGGTCCAAGGCGCCGCAGGATCGAAGTGCTTGGGGTGCGCGAGCGATTCGATATCTCGCAGAATACGGCCGAGAGGTGCGCGAAGATCTTCGGCAAAGGGCGTGACGTCGAAGTGGCGTCCGTTTCGAACGAGCAGCGGATCGTCGAGCACCGCGCGGAGCCGGGAAAGGGCGCGCGACGTGCCGCTCGGGGTCAGGCGAAGACGCTCCGCGGCATACTGCACGCTGCGGGTGTCGAGGAGGGCCTCAAGAGCGCGGAGGAGGTTGAGATCGAAGTCGTGAAGCGAGCCCATGCTACATCCATAGTGGTATTCACCTGACTCACAGGCAATCGAACCTGCTTGAGATGCACTGGAATCAACTTTGTGGAGCTCCAGAATCCAGGTCCACGGAGGCAAACCATGTACGTAGTGGCAGGTGTGACAGGGCAAACCGGGCGGAGCGTCGCCCAACAGTTGGTTCAGACAGGAAAGGCGGTCACCGGACTCACCTCGCGCGATCCCGCGCAGGTCGAGGCCCCGAAAGGAGTCGCGCTTCGACAGGTCGACCTCCGAGACGCGGATGCCCTTGCTGGACTCGCGGCGGAGTCCGAGGGGTTCTACGGACTCATACCC
This sequence comes from Myxococcota bacterium, assembly GCA_039186435.1. Lineage (GTDB taxonomy): Bacteria > Myxococcota_A > Polyangia > Polyangiales > Houyiibacteriaceae > JALVDI01. Next base: position 7,197 of record JBCDAA010000315.1, read on the forward strand.
CCTCTCTGGTCTCCGGAAGACTACGAAGCGGCTGTCGAACCACTTCGACAAGGCATCATCGCCGCCGCGAAAGCCGCACCTCGCAGCGTGGTGCTCTCGTCGATTGCAGCGCAGCGTGCAGAGGGCACCGGCCCGATTCGTTCGCTCCATCCCCTCGAGGCGGCGCTGCGCGATGCGCCCGGCGTTACCTTGCTTCGCGCAAGCTACTTTCTTGAGAACCTGCGCAACTACCAGGAAGCGTTCACCCAGGGGGTGCTGCCGACGTATTGGTCCCCGGAAAGGGCGATCGAATGGGTCGACACTCGAACGATCGGGAAGCGCGCCGCCGAGCTGCTGACAGCCGAAAACCCTGGGTCGCTCGTGCAGCTCTCGGGGGAGCGCCCCGCGTCTTTTGAAGAGGTCGCCCAGTCCCTTGGGCAGGTTCTCAGCCAGGACATCCGCGCGGTCTCTCTCCCGGCCGAAGCGGTCATCGAACCTCTTCAGGCAATGGGCGCAGGCCAAATCGCCGAGCTCTACGCCGAGATGAACCGCGCGATGGACGCAGGTGAGATCGCCTTCGAAGACGACGTTCCGGTCGAGCGCCGCGGCCCTTCGCTCAAAGAGGCTCTCGCGCGCGTTTTTGCGTGAGATTTTGCTAGGGCACAACGCCGAGCGCCTGCAGCGCCGCGCACCGCCCCTCGCGAATCTCCGACGCGTTCCGGAGTGGAACCTCGAGCACGCGAATCGTCGGGTACGCCGTCCATGCGTCGGACGGAGTGCCCGTCGCCGCAAAGCGCGTCCAGTCCGCCTGCATGAGGTCCCCGAGCTCGCGATCGCGCGCGCCCGGTGTGTAGGTTGGAATCAACCCCCATCCTTCGAAGAGCGGGAAGAGCTCCGCGCCGTGAACCGCCCCGCGACTCGCGAGCGCACCTTCAAGCAGATGCGTGAAGTGATAGGTGTAGGTCGGATAGCCCGCGGCATCGGCGGTCTCCGCAAAGGAAAGCGCGCTGCAGATGAACGCGATGTCACCGACGAGCGCCTCGTACGCTTCCTTCGGGGACGCAAAGGACGACGCGGGATAGAGCGCGAGCACATCATCCGCGACCGCGCCGAGCGTCGTGCGCACGAGCATTTCGTACGCCCTCGTGTCCGGCACCGAGACGTTCGCGACAAAGGTCCGCGCTTCGTCGGCGTTCGAGCCCGTGATGATTGCGCGCCGCGGAGCCTCCCCGGCCTCGATGCGATCAAAACCGGTTGCGGGCAGCACCGCTCCGTCGATGTTTGGCCCAAGGGGAGGCAGCCCGAGCGCCGAGCTTCCCGTCATGAACTGCGCGTCGACGAGCGAGGAAACGTCTGCGTCTCGAAGACAGGTGCGAACCGCCTCGGCCGTTCCGCTGCAGCCGGTCCCAGCGACGACGAGATCGCCCACCGAGGTCGCTGGATTGCGGCCGGTGTTCAGGTTGGGCGCGCCGTAGCACCCGCCTCCGCTCTGAATGATCGCGCGTTGAAAGAGGCCATCCGCGGCGGGCATTCCCATGAGGCTGCACGCGGAGCTCCCACCCGCGGACTCGCCGAAGACGGTCACGTTGTTCGCGTCACCCCCAAAGGCGGCGATGTTTTCCCGAACCCATTCGAGTGCGGCGACCTGGTCGAGGAGGCCGTAGTTCCCGGCGGTGCCCGCCTCGTCGACAAGCGCATCGTGCGCAAGAAATCCGAGGGCGCCCAACCGGTAGTTGATCGTGACGACGACGACGTTGGCTTCCGCGAGGACCGCGCCGTCGTAGAGACCGATCACTGCGCTGCCTTGAATGAACGCGCCTCCGTGAATCCACACCATCACCGGATGCGGGCCCGGCGCCTTCGGTGCCCAGACATTCAGCTGCAAACAGTCTTCGTTGCCCACGAGGTCGCCGCGCCGGTTTCGCTGCGGGCACTCGGGCCCAAAGGCCGAGGCGTCCAGCGGATCCGTCCACGGCGACGCGGGCTGCGGTGGTTGAAAGCGAAGCGCCCCGAGGGGCGGCGCCACGTAGGGAATTCCGAAGTAGTGGAGCAGGTCGCCCCCGTCGACACCATCCACCGGACCGTTCGTGGTCATCACCCTGGTTCCGGGAACCGGAAGCCCTCCGGCGTCTTCGCCGCCCCCGTCGGAAGCGCCCACGTCGAGAACCCCGGAATCCAAGGGGGTGGCGTCATCTCCGCACCCTATCGAGAGCAGAACCAGAAGCGAGAGCAGAGTTCGCATAGGGCCTCCGAGCGCCCCGGTCGAGACGCTACTGGGGGGTCAACGGCAACCTCGTCTCAAACCCTACGAAGAACCTCCTCCACGAGAAGAGAACGAGGGAACAGAACTCGGTCCGACGCGGTACACCATGCGTGGCTTTTCGAAGAGTTCTCGTCGCGATCGCTTGTGTACTCACGGCGCTCGGCTCGTGCGCAGCGGGAGTCCATTGGTACATCACGCGACCGCCCTACGCCGTTGCGGAGCTTCCTTCAGAAGCGGATGACGTTCATTGGCTCAACCGAGATCTCTTCCCGGATTGGTCGCTCTCGGTTTCTGCCACGCTCGCCGAGCAGCCATGTCGCGGGTATGTCGCGCGCGCGTTTCCAGACCTCGCGCCCCTCGACGTTTCAACCCTCGAGCAAACGTTGGGTGAAGAGGCAAGCTGGGGCGTCAACTGGGGTACGGCCGCATGGCCCGGCGACGAGCGATACGACTGGTGGCGGCCGCAAGCGGTCGACGAACACCCGACGTGGTACCGCAACCGCGGCGGCGCATGGGAGCTCGTTCAATGCAGCGACGGCCACGTCTTCTACGAGGACTTCTCCCACTAAGTTGTCGCTCCGCCTGCTCCGAACCGCAGCTGCGACGCGCTATTCGGCGCGCTTGTAGTAGACGTCGTAGTCGCGGCCGTGTTCTTCGTCGGAGTCGGAACGGATGAGCTGATCCCCGCGCAGGCGCAGCGTCATCGTGCTCCCGTAGATCGTGACGAGCACTTTGGTTCCGTCGAGCTTCCAGGTGCCTTCTTCTTTGGTTCCCCAGTACTGACCGGTGAACTTCCCGCCCTCGTGAAACTCGACGTGGTCGCTCTTGTCGAGGAGGTCCGCGGCGTCCATCGTCTCGCCGAATCCCTCGTCCGAGAAACCGCCATCGTCTTCGCCTTCCTCAACCGGAAGGTACTCAACCACCGTGGGGTTCCACCGCCCAACTACGTTTGCCATGCGCGTTGGTATCACGGCCTGACGCCGATGAACTAGAGGCGGTCTCAGCGGATCACGAAGACCTTCACGCCGGCCTCTTGGAGGGGCTCTAGGGCCGCAAGGCACTCGAGAACCTTCGTTTCGCGACCCTGCTGAGGATCGCGGACGAACTGAGGCGAAGAGAGCACCTCCGCCAGCGAGAGGAAGTGCGGCGCCTCGCTCGTCAACAGTGTCCTCACGTAGAGGCGGGCCAGCTTTCGAAAGGGTTGCTTTGCGACAAAGCGGCGAGCCGCCTCCACC
>JBCDAA010000316.1:0-10608 GCA_039186435.1 Myxococcota bacterium
GGCGCATGCGCTACCGAGAACAAGAGCTCATGGACGCCCTCGCCGTGGCTGTTGCGAAAGCCAAGCTTGCCCCGGTGGTTCTCTGGCAGCGCTTCCAGAAGCAGATCCCGATGCTCCCCATGGGCACGCCGACAGTATTCGTCGTGCAGGTTTGGGAACCCTGAACCCGCCGTCCTTGGCAACGGCCGCGCGGCTTGGTAGCTGGAGGTATGGCTCGTTGCAGGCGCGCACTCCTCCTCCTTAGCTCTCTCGGCGTCGCGTCCACCGCGCTCGCGGACATTCCCGTCCCGCACCAGGAGCTCTGCACCAAGGAGATTCAGGAGCAGGACGGCAGCCAGTGCGAAAGCTGTAGCTGGGTGGGCTACGAGCAAGGCGCCTTCGAGGCCGCGTGCGGTCCGCTGGAAGCGCGCGGGCTAACGCGGCGCTGCGGCTACGGGGCCACGGCGGCGGTGGCGGTCTACTGCGACCGGGAGGCGAACTGGATCGAAGTCGGCCAAGGGATGGAAGCCACCATGGCGGGCGTCGTCCCTCAGCCTGTGGCCGGGGGCGGGTGTAGTTGCCGCACTCATGGAGGCGCGCACGCCGGCTGGTTTTTGGTATTGCTAGCCGCGTTCGCAAGGAGGCGTCGATGAGGTCGTTCACCCAGGTTTGGATCCTCGGAATCACGCTGCTCGCGTCGACCGGATGCAGCAAAGAGCGCTGCGGGTCGTACACCTCCTCGACGGCGTGGCGTGCGCGAAGCTGCCCGGATGGGTCCGACTACGAAGTTCGATGCAACGAGGCCAACGCGCGCTACACGTGTGAGTGTGTGAGAGACGAAACCGTGGTCGGATCGTTCGAGCGAACCGCACCGCTTCCAGCGACCTTCGACGAAGCCAGCGTGGAGATCATCAACCGCGCGTGTCGCTGGCGGATCCCGGCCGCGCCCGAGTGACCTCGACAAGGCGCGGTTCACCGGGGGGCCACCGAACCACCAGCGCCTGGTCTTGGCGAATCTTTTGCCACGCGCCCCACAGCTGGCGAAGCCTGCCGGCGCCGATGTGGTCGAACTCGCCGCGCTTGAACGCCGACTGCAGCATGGCGACGCCTTGCTCGACCTCCATCAGTGCGGGCGCGAGCGCCGGGTCGCGAAGTTCGTCAAGCGATGCGCCCTGGTAGAGCCGTCCGTAGAACCCATCGCCCGCGTCCACCGCGTCCTCATACGCGTAGTGGGCAAAGTCGTGGAGAAGAAGGGAACGGGTCTCGAGATCACAGCAAATCGGCGCATGACCGTCCCGCTCGATGCGAAAGCGATTCGTTCGCGGGTCGAGCCGCTGAAACGAGATGCGCATGGACTCCGACGTAAGTCTCTGCGCGCAACGGAGCAACTCGCCCTGGGAGGAACGTGAACCTAAAGCTCCGTTGTGAGCGCAACTCCGTGGACGCCGCTTTCCGCGGTCGACTGGACCAGTCCGCCGCTGGCCACGCTGGTGGTCAGCCGAGCATTTCTGCGCTCTCGCTTTGGTCCACCACAGCTCGCCAACCTCGATTCAAACGGCGTTGGCCTCTTCGACGCATGGCTAATGCGCTTCGAGTGCGGACTCGAAGTCGCGATCTGGGGCTTTCACGACCGCGACGTTGGCGAGATTCACGCGAGCGACACCGAGCGACGCCACATCTTCTTTCACCTCGACCTCGACCGTGCGAAGGCAAGCGTTTGGTGGCCTGACTACGGGCATGACGCGCCCCCGCGTTGGCGCGTCGTGCGCGCGGACGACAACGGTAACGAGTTCGAGGTGCGGGTCGTCCCCTCGCGGTGCGAAGCCGAGCATGTGGCCGCGGTGTTCGAGGCTCGAGGGCACAAACAGACCTACTGGGTAACGCAGTGCGCGTGAGTCGACGCTGGATCTGCGCTCATCCACGCCAGTAGTTGTTCGCCGCCGCGATCGTCTGAAACTCGAGCGCCACGACTCGCCCCGCGTCGATCAGCGCACGCGGATCCTCGGCATACACCGGACGAAGCCGACTTCGGACCTCGGGGTCGGGCTGGATTGCAGCAATCGTCTTTCGCGCCAAGAGCATCGCGAGCGCACGGCCCTCGGCGGGCGTCTCCGTGATGAGCTTTTGCAGTCCTTCTTCGGTATACGCGGTCATCTTCGCCTCCAACTAGTTCGTGTACGAACCAAATGAACTTTTCATATTGTAGTGCGAGCGTCAAATGATTCGTGTACGAACGTTATGATGACCGAGTTCGGCCCCCGCCTTGGCGATCAACTCTGCTTCGCTCTCTATGCTGCTTCCGGTGCGCTCACGCGGGTGTATGCGCCCCTCCTCGCGCCACTGGGGATCACCTACCCGCAGCTCCTCGTCATGATGGCGCTCTGGGAGCGCGACGATGTGTCGCTCTCCGCGCTCGCGAAGCGTGTACACCTTGCAAAGTCCACGATGACTCCTTTGATCCGGCGCCTCGAGGCACGCGGTCTTGTGACGCGCCGGCGCAGCGCCGCCGACGAGCGGCAGTCACGCATCTTCCTCACCGCCCCAGGACGCAGTCTTGCGGCCGCCGGACAGAACGTGACCCAAGAAGCGTTCTGTCGCACCGGTCTCCAGAAAGAGGAAGCCGAGGATCTGCTGAAGCGCTGTCACCTACTTCTCGAGCGAATCGAGGAGAAGGCGTAAGACGGACGCGCCGGAGCAGGTGTCCGATCGAGGGTTGGTGAAACGTGCAACCACCCAGTGGCCATGCGTGAAAGACATCGTCGCCCCCGCCTGCCAAATTCCGAACCCAACGAACGGATGGCACGATGAACGGAAGCAACTTTTGGGACGAGAGATACGCCGCGCAGCAACACGTCTACGGCACGGAACCCAACGACTTTCTTCGAACCTCGCACAGCGCGATTCCAGCCGGCCCCGTGCTCTCCCTCGGCGAGGGTGAAGGCCGCAACGCCGTCTTTCTCGCCACGAAAGGCCACGAGGTCACCGCCGTCGATTCGTCGTCGGTCGGTCTTCGAAAAGCGGCGGCCCTTGCCGCCCAACGAGGCGTCTCCCTCACAACGGTTCACGCCGATCTTCAGCACTACCACCTTGGCGAGGCTCGCTGGAGCGGCATCGTCTCGGTCTTCGTCCCCCTACCCTCGGACCTGCGCCGCAGTGTCTATCGCCGGGCTGTCCGCGCGCTCGCGCCGGGCGGAGCGTTCGTCCTCGAATCCTACACGCCGGCACAAATTGGGAACGGCACGGGGGGTGGCAAGGATCCGGACACGATGGTCACGGCAAACGTGCTCCGCCTCGAGCTCGACGGTCTCACCTTCGAGTACCTCGAAGAGCTTGAGCGCGACGTGTTCGAGGGCGTCTTCCACATCGGACGAAGCGCGGTGGTGCAGCTCATCGCGCGGAAGCCATAGCACGGCGACGAAACGCACCGGGCGTCTCGCCGTAGTGCGCCTTGAACGCACGCGTAAGATGACTTTGACTGGCAAACCCGCAGCGAAGCGCAACGTCCACGATCGTTGCGGAGCTCGCGAGGAGCGTTCGCGCATGGACGAGGCGTCGCTCCCGAACGTAGAGATACGGCGGCTTGCCAACGATCGAGCGAAAGTAGCGGGCGAAGCGCCGGCGGGGCATGCAGGCGACCGCCGCCAGGTCAGCCACGCGAAGCGGGTCGCTTAAATGACTTTCAATGTGCGCAAGAACCCGCTGAATACGGTGCGGCAACGTCGAAGACCGTTTCGCGGCGTGCATCAGGATCAGGTGATGCGCGATCGCGGTTTGAAGGCTCGTCACCATCACCGGACTCGCGCCGGACGCCGCGACCACCAGCAACCGGCGCGCCGCTTGCGTCAGAAACGGATCTTCCGGGACGCACATCTTCCACGAGAGCTCGTCACTCCCGCGGAGAAGCCGCGCCGTCTCACGAAGTCGTCCGGCGGAAACCCGTATCGCAAGGGCGCGAAAGTCGGGGTCGCACTCGACGACCCCCCTACGGTCCGCGGGCCAAACCAGAGGTGCGCCTTCGGACCGGATCGTCGCCCCGTCCTCGAAGCGAACACTGGACGCGCACTCCGGAAGAAGCACCTGATGAAACTGGTGCGCGTGAGCGCTCGCCACCGCGCCTCGGGGAGCGCCAAGGCGAGTGACAACCAGCCCGGCACGACTCGGTGCATCGAGAATCACAACCGGGATGTGGAGCGCGGGGTTGCGAGTGTCAACGCTGCATCCGCTCCTAGCGGAGCCGGCTGAGGCGCTTGTCCGTGCAGCCGAGTCGTACGAGCTCGGCTCTTGCAATCTCGATCCTCCGTCTCGTTTCCACCATCAGCTCCGCGGCGGCGAAGGGCCACACAAGCCGAACGCCCCGCAGCCACCACGCGAGCGCTCGAATCACATCCCGCTGCTCCGGCGTTGCGCGCCACCACATCGAGCGGAGCGCCTTGAGCCGCTCGACGTAGGGACACCGCTCCCACGTCGTCCAATCGACACACGCCTCGTGGGCGACGCGCGGGAAGTCGACCACCCAGTTCGGACCGCACCCGAGCGGCTCGCCGCAAACGCAGCAAGCGTCCGACCGACCGAGGTCAATCGGGCGTGAGGGGGAGGTCACGCCCCCAGTCTAGGGAGCGCTGTGACGGGCGCGGTTCGACATCGATCTTCCGCTCGACGCGCCGCATCTCCCACGCCTGCATCTGTTCCGAAGCCGGCGTACGCCGCATCGCGAGCTGCGCTTTCCACGCGACCCCGCGGACGTACACCACAACGCGGGCGAGGCGCTCATGGGCGACCGACTGAATCACCCACGGTTTTTCGAGCATCCCTCGAAGCGGATCGTAAATGCGGCCCTTCCTCGTTTGCGGGCTCCACGGTCCCCAGGTTGATACGTGTCGCCCCGGGATGGTCTTCGGGCCGCCCGGGTCGAGTCGTCCGTGATCGCCGTACACCGGAGGGCGCGCGTTGTACTGGATCTCCGCCGGGTTCACCGAGGGAAGTCTACCCGGATGTCCACGTCGCGAGACGAGCACCGATCCGCGTCTGGTATCCGTCGGCGCGAACCACTTCTTCGTAGCCGGGCACCGCGCCCACCCAGCGACCGAGCCGTGGGTTGGGTGCGTCGGTGAGATACATCGTTGGAAGACCCACAAGCGCGGGGCCGTCCATGCCTGCGGTGGTGACGCCGACTTGGCCGACGAGGCGGTGTTTCTGCCGAAGGTATTCGAAGAGCTGGAGCTGCGCGCGCCGCATCCCTTCGCCTTGAAAGACGGGATGCTTCCAGCAGAGCGAAAGGTCGATGGCCTCGCTCGGCGTCGCCGTCGGCGCGTCTCCGAAGATCACAGGGCGCACGCGACACTCGCGCGCAATCCGGCAGAGGGCGTGTAGCTCGGAATCCGCGGAGTTGCGGTGCGCGTCGTGAACGCCATCGCGAACCCAGACGAGCACTTTCGGGCGCTCGGAATCGACGTCGCAAAGCGCCGCATTGGTCCACGCGGCGACGGCGGGAGACACGCCTTCGTCGCCGAGAAAGGCCCTCCGAAGCCGCTGCTGCATCGCGTGAGGATCGCGCGCGAATGCGTCCGCAATCAGCGCCGGCAGCGCCTTGATCGCGCGAGGACGCGATCGGTACGCGCGCGGCGTCAGCCCGACGTCGGCGAGAAACCGATTCACCTGCGCGGTCTGCGGCTGGCCGGGCTCCACCTGAATCTCGATGTCGCAAAGCACCCCCGCCGCAGCGACGTACCATCCCTCGCCGAAGGAAAACCCGGGGTCGGTGTGAAAGGTGTATGCGTGGTTCCGTTCATCGACGATCGCGCGAGCGTCTTTCGCGGCCTTCCCTGCCGCACGCGCGGCGCCAAAGACGCGCGGATCCTCCGCGAGCGCAGCGAGGCGCTCCGCGTCTTCCGCGGCTTCTTCCGCACCGCGCACAATCCGCTCGACCGTTCGCCAGCCCGCTTCGCAGTCTTCTTCGGTCGGCGCCCGTTGCGCACTTCGGGAAAGCTGGCCCGCACCGTGGCGAGCGTCCTCGGCACGAGCGGCTTGGGCAAGGGCGCGAGTGACGCGTGCTTCGGCGAGGATTTCGTCGTCGAGGCCTTCACCGATCGGGTCGGTCAGCGCCAATACGCGAGCAAGTCGTTCCCGGTGGAGCGCTCGCGCGCCCTTCAGGTGCAGCGCGTTTCGCTGCGCGAGCGCTTCCCGCAAGATCAACGCGGCCTCGCTGGTGGGCTCCACGAGTGAAGAATGGGCCGCGCTGCAAACGATGGCCAGAAGGAAGGCATGCACCGTCCGCGCGTAAGTACGTTCGGGCAGCCGCAGTGACGGGACCTATCAAAAAGAGTCGGCACCTCCATCGAAGGTTGGACGAGCTCGAGATCTCAGTTGCTGGCGGCAGCCTCTTCCTACGACTCCAGCTCAAGTACATTTCCGACCTCATAACTTACTCAAGCGACGAGCTACGTGAGCGAGGCGCGGACGAGCGGACCATCGAGGAGCTACGCCGAATACTGGATTGGTGCGACCTCGCTCTCCGAGGCGAGACCCCTCGACCCGTCCCCGCTAGCTATATGTGTCCGTTCTTAATTGGCGCTTCTCGACCCGACGACGAGAATGGATTGGACGACGAGTTGGACGTGGACCGCATGCTCTCAGCGGACTCTGCGGGCGCGACTGGCGTGCCCCCGCATCTCGACGCGGACGATCTGCCCCACTTCCAGGACATCGACTCAATTTTGACCGCGATTCAGGACACTGACCCGCACGTGGGATCTGCGACTGATCCGAGCGACGTTGATGACTCCTGACCGAGTACGGTCGATTTGGACACCACCCAACTCTGCAGGGCGCATCGAGCCCAACGATCTTTCGACCGGGCGCCAACCTGACCGCTCGCCTTCGAGCCGCGACCGCGGCGTCAAAGCGCATGTGCGGCGGGCGCACTCGCACACCTACTGGGTGGGCAGCGAAACAAAGGGAAATCGTCGGCGCGAACTGCGGTGGCTGTCTCAGATCCTCGTGGGCGGAGAGTCGCCGACGGAGCCGACGGTGCGGCGCGTCGTTGGCGACGAATGAGCGCGCATCAGGCGTGGCTCGAGTTCCTCTGGTTCTGCATGAAGCCCCCGTTCCCTGATCTAGACGAAGCGTGGACCGCGTTGCTCGACAGGCCTCCCCAGAGAGGGGGCAAGGCGATAGCCAGAAACGTCACGGGATAGGGAGCGGCTCTGTACTCAACTCAACCTACGCATATTCTCAGGAAAGGGTGCTTGGAAGGAAACCATCCCGGTTTTGGGATCGTAGCCATGCAAAACCACAGACGGTAGCGGTGGTTCCCCCGCGGTTCTGATTCGTTTGGCGACCCACGTAGTCAGCGTCGCTAGCAACCATCCTGAGAGAGGAAAAGCGCAGAGAGACGAGCCGATCTCCATGACTCGGAAACGCCCCGACGCGATGGTTAGGACCGACACACCGACCCCAAAGAGCAGCCCCACGATAGCTCCGGCGTTCCGCCATTTACGATGGCGGTCCCACCACAAGAAACGCTTCTTGTGACACTCATCGCAAATCGAAAGGTGGACGCTAAGATATCGATCCTCAACGAGCTTGGCAGCGTGAATGCCCGTTTCGGTGGCGTTCTTCTCCTCAGTACGTTCTGTGGATGCGCTGCACAAAACGCATCGACCGGACGGTCCGATATCATGGACGGAAATCGTGTTGCTCATAGAAGCGACCCCTGCGCGTCCTGAAGCGCCGCCCACGTTTCGCCGGCGTCTCCCGATCCGTCGCCGAGATGGCACTCCATTCGCTCACCCTCCAGCGCCTGTATGAACCATGCGTTCGGGTCTGCGGCTTTCGCCTGCGCGATCGCCAATGCGTTCGTTTTCCATGTTGCTTTTCCGGTATCGGAAAAGAGCGGCGCATGTCCTGCGAAGGCGGATAAAGGCACTTCGATCCGCTTGTCGCCCCGCTGGAATCGAACCATTCCGGTACGAAAGATCGTGATCCGAGCCAATGGCCAGTTCGCCAGATGGGCCTTCATGGGCCCCGTCACATAGAGTGCCCCCTTCGGTCTCCCTTCGCGCCCTGGCTCGATGGTTCGGCTGAAGTTGAACATCATCCGGAAGAGAATCACGGGTAGGATTCCAACAAAGAAACAAGCCAAAAACGACAGAACCGGGTAGTAGCGGCCTAAGAACAACCAAGCTTGAGCGTCGCTCACGACGTCCCATGGGCCATCGTCCTGAAGACACCAGTAGGCGGCAAACGCGACCCAGCCAAGCTGCAAGAGAACCGACAGTCCCCTAAGGAACGCTGCGCTACGTTTGGCCACACGTCCTCCCCTTCTGTCGAAGCGCAAAGAACACCAGGACCGCGCCCGCAGCGCTGGAGCCCAGACCTCCCCACATGTTACGAGCAGCAGTTTCGCTCCTCCACTTCGCCATCTGCGCGAGGCTCTCTCCCTCCATAACGAGGGTATCCACCTCGTCCCTTCGATCGCCCGGGAGCTGCTCCAGGTTTATCGCCTCTCGTAGGTGAAATTCCGCTCCGTCGGCATACATTTTCGAGGAGACGTGAAACTTGTATGCGGCGTGCAACACGTACGCGCCAAGAGCGAGGAGGAGTCCCCCAACGACGAGCAACGCGATCTTTTTCACGCTCATCGGTGACCGGTCTTGCTTAGACATGCGGCGCACCATACGGCCCGCCGGGCACGGTCTCCCGCGACGTGCAGACGAATCCGTATCCATGCCGGATACATGCTGCTGATGCACTGCTGACAGCGTCACGGGGGCCCGAAACGCACCCGTCACCGCAGACGACTGAGTCGCTTGTCTTCGGGCGCACGAGCTCCACCCTTGCAACCTCGATGCGTCGCCGCGTTTCGATCATCAGCTCCGCCGCTCCGGTCGGCCACACCGCACGGACAGCGTAGAGCCAACGCACGAGCGGCCGGATGACGTCGCGTTGCTCTCGCGTCGCCCACCACCGCAGCGCAGGGAGTCGCTCGAGATACGGGCACTCGCGATCGGTCCAATTGACGCACCCTTCGTGAGCGGTGTCCGGAAAACCACCACCCAGTTTGGGCCGCACCCAAGCGGTTCGCCGCAAACGCAGCAGTCAGCGCGACCCATCGTGACTGGTCGAGATGGCGGGCTGTGACTTGCCCACGCCGAGTTTCACAGTAGGACGTGCCGATGAGAATGATCGTCTGGAGTCTCGTGTTGTTTGGATGCGGAAGCGGTGGTTCGTCGTCGGGGGCCGCGCTGCCAACTGCCGAGGAGTGTGTCATTGCATGCGGGTGTGCTGACGCATGCGGCTGTGACGATACGACGCGCGATGAGTGCGTCGGTAGTTGTGTGGTCGACCAAAGATTCAACGCGGAGTTTTGGGCCGAGATTCCTGGCTGTGCTGGCTCATGCGATAATGCGATCGCATGTGCGCTCGATAATTTTTTAACATCTACCGACTCGGTTTGCGTCGCTTGGGCAGACGCTGCGGGTGAATGCGAAGACGCCCGCGGTGGGTTCTCAGCTCGAGAAGCGGTGCGGCTCTGTCCGGCATTGTCGGGCGCCCTACTCGGCTCGATCGACGACTGCCTCGCATTCGAAAACTGCGATGCGATTCAAGCTTGCGTGGACGACGCCTACCGTCAAGCAAATCGAGGCGAACTCTAATACGGCGCTCGGAGTCTGAAGTGGCAACATGAAGGCTGGAGGTTAGTTGTTCGCCATTGTGGGCAACGATTACTCGCGCTCATTCTCGTCGACCTGCTCGTACAGCCGGCGGATCTCCCCACTCGCCCAACGGTGGCCCACGGTGGAGTGCACCGATCGCACCTCGCATCGGAACACGACGTCGCACTTGCCGCAGCCGTAGTGCCCCTGCCCTGTCTGCGGGATCACATCATGCCGGTATTGGGCGACCTACCCCTCGGGGATCTGAAGCACCACCACCTTGAGAGCTTTCTGGATCATCTCCGGCGTAAGCGGAGCGAAGCCACCCTCTCGTAAAACATCATCGCGAACATCTGGGGGACGCTCTCCAAATGCCTCAACGACCTTGAAACAGATCCGTCGAGACGCGCTGACGGTCGGCACGAACGACGCACGAAACGCAGTCCTCGTCTCACCCTTTGCAGCGAGGACTCCCCCCACCTCGAGGGCATCATCAAGCGGGATGACCCACGAGCCGAAGAGCACGGCAGCCTCGGAGACCTACATGCGGCAGCGGTGGCTCGCGAAGTGCGAAGCGATCAACGCGTTCGACATTCGGGTCGACGCGCTGTGCGCCCTACCCTGTGCGGCGGGTTCGATTCGATTGCTGACCACTTTGCTGACCCCAAGGGGTACCAAAGAAAAAAGCCCCTGATATCAGGGGCTTTCAGCGGAGCGGACGGGACTCGAACCCGCGGCCTCCGGCGTGACAGGCCGGCGTTATAACCAACTTAACTACCGCTCCAAAGAACCACCCGAAGAGTGAGTACCCTGCGGGGAGAGGCTTCTTAGCAAGCCGTCACAGACCTGTCAAAACCGAAAATGCCTCTCTCTCGCGCGAAGGCCGCATCGAGAAGCATGCGGGTATAGGCCGCCTTCGGGGCATTGAATACATGATCTCCCTGCTCGACGACCTTGCCATCCCGCATCACCAGGA
>JBCDAA010000317.1:0-10599 GCA_039186435.1 Myxococcota bacterium
GAGGATGGGGAAGGAGGTCGCCTCGCGCGGGCGATCCACCGGCAGGCGGTCATGGTGAACGTGCGCTCGACCTTTCAGACCCATCCGGACAGTCATCACGGCGTCGGTGCGGAAGTCTACGCGCGCTTCAGCGCACCGATGCGAGAGATGGTTGGCGTCTTTCTGCACCAGCAGACCTGGGAACACCTCAATGGTCGCGGCGTTCGAGATGAGGCGCTTCGTTCGCAGATTGTGGCGCGTGCGAACGAAGCCAAGCAGATGCAGCGCGAGGTCACGGACGCCGCCAACCGACTGGTCATCGATCAGCTCTTCGCCACGGCGCAGCGGTTCCCGGGAACGATCATGGGTCTCACGCGCGGCAAGATTCACGTCATGCTCGATGCGCCACCCATCGACGTCAAAGTCTACGTGCGACACCAGCGCCAGGTGAGCGGGGACCTCGAAGTCAGCGACGACGGGAGCGCGATCTTCGGTGAGAGCGGTGTGCTCTGTCGGCTCGGAGACGCCGTGACGGTCGTGGTCCGCGGCCGCGATGACAAGCGCGATCGCTGGATTCTCGCGGTGGAGCCGGCATGAGGTTTCTCGCCGTCGCCATGGCGCTCTTCGCTTGCGGCGATGACGCAAGCGTGGGCGTCTCGGACGCCGCGGTCGACGGAGCCGATGCTGCGAGCGATGCCGCCGTCGACGCCGTGGGTGCGTGCGTTGGCATGCCCGAGGCAACGCCCTGCGACGCGGACGGGAACGGCTGCACCATGGACCTCTGCCGCCGCGGCGTTTGCGTACTCGGCGGGGAAGCCGACTGCAACGACGGCGTGTCCTGCACGACGGATCGCTGCACCTCAACGGGCCCGTCCACCTTCTCGTGCATTCACGAGGTCAGCGGAGGTTGCGCGATCGAGGGCGTGTGCATCGCCGACGGAGCGCCGAATCCAGACGACAGCTGCCAGCGCTGCGACGACAGCGCTCCCACCCAATGGACCGACAGCACCGGAACCTGCGACGACGGCGACGCGTGCACCATGGATGACCAGTGCGGGGACGGTGGCTGCGCCGGAACGCCCATCCTGGATGCGTTCGAAAGCAACGATACCCGCGCTTCCGCGCATCGTCTTCCCGAGGTCAGCGACCGCGACCCGTTCACCGAAGCCGAGGTGCTGAACGCGACGATCTTTCCCGATGCGGACGTTGACTGGTTCGTCTACCTCGACACCGACAACCTCATCGGCTCCATCTTTCCGCGCGTCGAGCTGCGCGACATTCCGGCGGGCTCGAACTACGACCTTTGCGTGTTCATCGACTGCGAGAGCGAGTTCGACAGCGTCGACTGCGAGTTCGGAACGGAACAAACGCGGGACGGTCTCACTGGATGCTGTAGCGAAAGCGACGGCAACGCCGACGAGATCATTCGGATCGACCACAACTGCCGCGGCACCAACGACAGCGCCGACGTCTTTGTCGAAGTCGTTCGCGTGAGCGGAACCGCGTCCTGCGAAGCACCCTATTCGCTCAAGTACGGCGACGACTGACGACCGCTCACTCGCGCAGGCCCAGTTCCTTCATCTTCGTCTGCAGGCTCTTGCGCGAAATCTTAAGCAGCCGCGCGGTGTGGGTCACGTTGCCGCCCGTTTGCTCAAGGGCCCGCACGATCAGCTCACGCTCGAGCTTTGCGGTGGCCTCTTTGACGACGTCCTTGAGGCCCGCGCCGACCCCGGCGGATCGAACCACCGCATCCGTTTGCAGCAGCCCGTCGGCGACCCCCGCAACCGATGCTTCACGAACCTCAGCGGGGAGGTGTGACGCTTCGATGGTGTCGCCGTCGCAAAAGAGCATGCAGCGCTCCACGACGTTTTCGAGCTCGCGAATGTTGCCGCGCCACGGATACGCGCGAAGAAGGCGGTCGGCTTCCTCGCTGAAGCCCTGAACCTTGCGCTTGAGCCGGGCGTTGAAGCGCGTGAGAAAGTGCGCGAGCAAGAGCGGGACGTCACTGGTGCGCTCCCGAAGGGGCGGCAGGTGAAGGTGCACGACGTTGAGGCGATAGTAGAGGTCCTCGCGGAACGCGCCCTTGGCGATCTCGTCTTTGAGGTCGCGGTTCGTCGCGGCGACGAGTCGCACATCCACGCCAAGCGTCTTGACGCCACCCACGCGCTCGAACTGCTGCTCCTGAATCGCGCGGAGAAGCTTGACCTGCATGTTGAGGGGAATCTCGCCGATCTCGTCGAGAAAGAGCGTGCCCTTGTCGGCGAGCTCAAAGCGCCCCGGCTTGCTCGTGACCGCCCCGGTGAACGCGCCCTTTTCGTAGCCAAAGAGCTCGCTCTCGATGAGGTCCCCGGGAATCGCGGCGCAGTGAACCGCGATGAAGGGTTTGTTCGCGCGGGAACTGTTGTCGTGGAGGGCGCGGGCGATGAGCTCCTTGCCGGTCCCGCTCTCGCCGGTGATCAGCACGGTGCTCGGCGTGTCAGCGACGCGTTCGATGACGTCGTAGACGTCCATCATCGGCTGAGACTCGCCAATGATACGGTAGCGACCGCGCTCCGAAGGCTGGAGCGCCACCTCACGGTCGGCGATGTCGCGGACCCGGGCCGCTTTGTCGACGACGCGCTTGAGCTCGTCGCGATCAAAGGGTTTGGTCACGTAGTCGAAGGCACCGATCTTGAGCGCTTCCACCGCCGTGTCGACGGTGCCGTGGGCCGTGATCATGATGACCGGCACGTCCGGGTACTTCTGCACGACGGCCTTGAGGAGCTCCATCCCGTCGATCTTCGGCATGCGAAGGTCGGTGATCAGCACGTCGATGTGGTGATCTTCGAATGTCTGAAGCGCAGCGGCACCGTCTTCGGCGACGTGAACCTCGTAACCGTCTCGCGTCAGCTGGGCGCTGAGTACACGACGGAGGTTCGGCTCATCGTCAGCCACCAGAATCTGGGTGGAACTCATCTCGTCCTCGTCACTGGCAGCGGTCGCCGCCCATCACGGTATCGCCTGCGACGCCAGTGCAGAAGGGCAGGTAGAGACGGCTGCCACCCGGCGCGGCGACGATGGGCTCGTCACGCTGCGCGTCCGTGCCAGCGCGCACCTGCGTCACCTCGACACTCTGCCCAAAGAGATCGTTGGCGCTCACACCCGTCGGTGTCACGGCACGTCCCGCGCCAAGGCCCGCCGCCGAGCCTTCGAAAACCACCAGTGTTCCCGACTCCGAGCCGTCTACGGTCGAAAGCGGCGCGCCCACGAGAAGGTCGTCGACACCGTCGTCGTTGACGTCGCCAACCGCGAGACCTCGGCCGAAGGCACTGCAGCTAACGTCCGAGACGCCATCACAGTTCACCCGGCTCGAGGCCGCATCGTCGGCGGTGCCGCGATCGGTGCAGCCGCCTGCGACGTTGAGGGCATCGAGCTCCACGATGCGCACCGAGCCCGCCACGGGTTGAAGGCCCCCGTCGGCCGAAACATCGGACTCGCCGATGAAGACCGCCGGTCCACTTCCCACGTCACCGAGGACCAGCCCGCCCCCTTGGAGGTCGGCCGGCGCGCGAACGTCAGCTTCATCGATGCAGCCGACGAGGCGGCTTTCGAGGACCCCGAGAGACGTCCCGAGCTCAAACACCACTACGCGACGGGCTCCGCGCGCAGAGGCGGCGACCGTCACCGCGTCTTCGAGGCCGGTGAGCGACGCCCCAAATTCCGCCGTCACAACCTCGGTGCCCAGGCGGTCTCCGCTTTCGAGCACCAGGTCCAGCGGAAGCGCGAGCGGTCCAGGCGCGGCTTCGCGATCCTGAAGACGAAACACCGTCCCCTGTGCGGAGCTTGCGCCCGGGGCTCCGATGAGCGCGACGCCAGCTGGATGACCTTCCGGAAGCGCCGCTAGCGCACTTCCAAGGTCGACTGCCTCGACCCGAGCGCGCCCAAAGGAATCGTTCATGCGCTCACACGCGATTCGGAGCGTGCCTTCATCCGGCGTTTCAGCCGCGCCGAGGCGGACGCCACTCGTCAGGTAGCAGTCGCGCATTCCGTCCCAGACCTCGAGGCCGACCACATCGCCGCTCGTTCCGAGCTCGCAGCCAAGCATCGCGCCGGGCTCGTCGCAGCGAATGTCGCCAGAGAGGCTTCCGAGCTCGCCGTCGCTCCAGACGTCGAAGATGACTTGCGGCGTTCCGGGTCCGCCCGCGGCCACGACCCGCGCGATTGGATTGCCGAAGGCGTCTTCGCCCACGTACGCGCTCATCACCCGGCCGAGCACCCCCGTCGGATACTCCGAAGGCGGAGAAAGCGCTGCGATGGGCGCCTGGCCCTCGAGGTCGCCAAAGACGCCGACCTGGCAGCCGAACGCGAAAACCAACGCGATGAGAGTCGCCCGCATCAGAAGCTCCACACCAGATCGGCGCCGCCGCTGCGGTCGACGGGGTTGAGACGCGGCATGAGCGCCCAGTCGCGGGGTTCGAGAACGGTGGCTTCCGAATCCGGAAGGGGGTCACGAACGAAGTAGTAGATCGAAAGAAGGCCGAGCAAACCGGCCAGCCCGAACGCAGCGTTTGCAGAGATCGACATGATCTTGCCGCGGGAAAAGCGGTCGTCGTCGTCCGAGAGCAGGCCGGCGTTTCGATCGTCGCGAAGGTCGCTTCGAAGACCGTCACTAAGGAAGCCAAGCGCGACACCCGCGCCCGCCGCGAGAAGGGAGGTCGAGAGCATCGCCCACGCGCCACCGCGAGACACCGCGGGGCGCAGTCGAACGCGAATCGGCGTGAGCTGTCCACGCTGAACGTCGACGTCCTCCTCCCAGTCCTTCATCCCGTCGTGGGTCACGGTGACGCGCCGAAGACCGGCGTCGACCTGTCCCTCGTAGGGAACCTCACCGACCTCTCGCCCGTCGATCAACACTTTGGCGCCGGGGGTATTCGCGATGACGCGGAGGCGCCCGTAGGTCACACGCTCGAGTTCGAGCCGCTCGGTGATTTGTTCGCCGAGACCGATCTCCACCGTGCGCTCTTCCACGCCGTAGCCCGGACGCTCGACCCAGATGCGGTGCTCACCCGTCGGCACCGGATTCGAATAGGGCGTCTGACCCACCGCGCCCTCCTCGCGGTTGTCGAGAAAGACGTTGGCGCCCGGCGGGTCGCTCACCACCCGGAGAAACCCGAGAAACTCCCCCTGGCTCAGCTCCAGGATCGCGACGTACACCTTTCCCGGCCGGACCCGCATCGTTCGCGTGACCGTTCGGTAGTCGGGGTGCTCGACGCTGATCTCGTAGTCGCCTTCGTCGAGCGTCTCCGCGAAGGGCGACTGACCTTGGGCGATGACCGAACCTCCGACCCGGAGCGTGATGCGCGCGTCCGAGGGATTGGTTTCGACGGAGAGCAAGGACTTGGCGACCGGAGCCGGTCCTGCGGGAACCACGGTCGGCGTTTCGTTCGGGTCCGTTCCGTTCGGGTCCGTTCCGTTCGGGTCCGTGCCGTTCGGGTCCGTTCCGTTCGGGTCGGTGCCGTTCGGGTCCGTGCCGTTCGGGTCCGTTCCGTTTGGGTCTGTTCCGTTCGGATCCGTGCCGTTCGGGTCGGTGCCGTTCGGGTCGGTGCCGTTCGGGTCCGTTCCGTTCGGATCCGTTCCGTTCGGGTCTGGCGCCGTCGCCTGTTCAATCGCAGCACGCAGACGGGTGATTCGTTCGCGCACCGCTTCCGCATCGGAGGCGTCGGGCTCTGCGTCGAGATAGCGCTCGTAGTAGGTGATCCCGTTTTGCGCTTGCCCGAGTCGTTCATACGCGATGCCCGCGTTGTAGAGGAACGCACTAAAGGGTCGCGCCTCGTACGCCTCAAGAAACGCTTCGGCCGCTTCCGCGTAGCGCTCGCCAAGGTAGAACTCCTGACCGCGCTCCATCGCGTCTCGCGCAAGCTGAAGCTGCTCGCGTTCGCTCTGCGCAAACGCGGGCGAAGCCACGCTCGCTGCAGCGGCCAACAAAAACACCGCAGTCGTCGAAATCTTGGATCGGTGCGTCATTCCCCGTCTCTGCGTTGGATCGTACACGTTTCCTTACTGAGATGGCCGGTTCGAACAAAAGGCCACAATAGATGGGAAACCCTGTAACGACGTCCCATATGTGAACGTATTCTCGGCGGATTCAAGGGATTCCCCCCGATCGTGCTTATGTTGCTGCACACCGATGACTGACCAACGCCAACGCAACGCGGAAATTCTCCGGCGCTGGGCCCGGAACATCGGCCCGTGGATCGTCGTCGCAGGGCTCGTTTGGTACGTCGGGGTTTCGATGCAGGGCCGTGCGCTTCCGAAGGGTCCGGCGCCGGAACTCTCGGTGGAGCTGAGCGATGGAACGCCCTTCAACCTCGCGTCTCGCCACGGCGAAGTCACCGTGCTGAACTTCTGGGCGGCGTGGTGTCCGCCGTGTCGCGCGGAAGCGCCGGCGCTGACCAAGGTGCACAAGGCGGTCGAGGGTCGCGGCGCGATGGTGGTGGGTCTCGCCGTGGATGCAATTTCGATCCCCCGCGCGCGCCGGCTCGGAATGCTCTATCCGCAAGCGCTGGTGGAGCAGGCGGACCTCGATCGCTTTCAGGTTCAGATGCTTCCCACCACCGTTGTCGTCGATCACAAGGGCGACATCGTGCGCGCGTTTGTGGGCGAGGTGGAGGAAGAAACCCTGCTCGAGGTCGTCGAAGAAGCGCTCGCCGCGCGCCCCGAACGCGTCGCCGAACGCTAGCGCACCTTCGATTCGCTTTAAGAGGGCCAGCGTGCGTCGGTCGCTCGTTCCACCGCGCGGCGAATGCGACCCTCAAGCGGCATACGCATCAGCATGAGAATTGCGGCGAGGATCGAAAACGGAATCCAGAGGGGCGCCGGAAACCCAACGAACGCGAGGACCAATCCGTAGATCGCAACCGACTCGCTGAGCGCCAGCTCCAGGATGAAGGGCGTCCACCACAGAGGGATCACGCGCCGCTGCACATCTTCAACGTTGGCTAGCTGCCGAATGCGCGGTGGCATGTCGCGAAACATCACCTCCTTGGTTCGGTCCTCGACCTCTTCGACCTCGAAGTTCGCTTCCTTCAGGGAGCGGCGACGCATCACCGCGGGCAACACGAAACTCATGACCGTGCTGCCCATCGCCGCCGCGAGAAGCGCGAAGAAAAAGGGCGAGAGGTTTCCTTCTCCGGAAGGCGGCGCGGCCGTAAAGGCGACGACACCGTAGATCGGGAGTGACCCGAGGAGCGCGGCCCAAATGATCCAGAACGTCCGTAGGTTCACGGACGCCAGCTTAGAACACATCGTCGTCCGTGGGATCCATGGCTGACGGCGGTTTTTAGATGTGCTCTAGTTTCTGCCTCATGCCCCAAGCCAGCATCCTCATCGTCGACGATGAGAAGAACATCCTCTCCACGCTCTCGCGCGCCCTCAAGGTGGAAGACTTCGATGTCGACGTCGCTGGCAACGCGGAGATCAGCTTCAAGAAACTTGCCGCGAAGGCGTACGACCTGCTGCTTCTCGATGTGCAGCTTCCCGATCAGGATGGGCTCTCGATCCTTCGGACGATTCGCGAACGGCAAAACGATGTGCCCGTGATCATGATGAGCGGCCATGGCACCATCGACACTGCCGTGCAGGCCACACAGCTCGGCGCGTACACCTTTCTCGAAAAGCCGATCGGTACCGAGCGCCTGCTTCTCGCGATTCGTAACTGCCTCGGGTTTGCGCAACTCGAAGCCGAAAACCGGGAGCTCAAGCAGCGCGCCGGCGCCACCGACGAACTGCTCGGTGAAAGCAAGGTGATGGTCGAGCTTCGCTCACGGATCTCCCTGGCAGCGGACGCGAACGCGAATGTCCTCGTAACCGGCGAGCGCGGCACCGGAAAGGAGCTCGTGGCGCGCGCGATTCATCTGGGAAGCAAGCGCGCCGAGGGCCCTTACGAGAAGCTCAACTGCGCAGCGGTGCCGGCCGAGCTGATCGAAAGCGAACTCTTTGGGCACGAGGCGGGCGCGTTTACCGGCGCAACCAAGCAGCGCCGCGGCAAGTTCGAACGCGCGAGCGGCGGCACGCTCTTTCTGGACGAGGTCGGCGACATGCCGTCCAATATGCAGGCGAAACTTCTTCGCGTGCTGCAGGAAAACGAGCTCGAGCGCGTTGGCGGGAGCGACCTCATCCGCGTCGATGTTCGCGTGGTGGCCGCCACCAACAAGGACCTTCGCAAGGAGATCGAAGCCGGCCGTTTCCGCGCCGATCTCTACGATCGCCTCAACGTGCTTCCAGTGCGGGTCCCGGCGCTGCGCGAACGCATCGAGGATGTGTCCTCGCTCGCCGCGCATTTTCTTCGTCAAGCCTGCGCCAACAACGATCGGCGCGGGAAGTCGCTCACGGCCGGCGCGATGAAGCTGCTGACGACCTACGACTACCCCGGCAACGTGCGGGAGCTCCGCAATCTCATCGAGCGCATCGTGATTCTCACCCCCGGGGACGAGGTCAACGAAAGCGACGCGCGGGCGCTTCTTCCGATCGGCGGCGGCGGCGCGACGAGCACGTACTACCGCCCCGGCGTTCCTCTTCGGCAGATGATGGAGGTGGTCGAGCGCGACCTCATCCTGCGTTCCCTCGATCACCACAAGGGTCACATCACGAACACCGCCGCGGATCTCGGCCTCGAACGAAGCCATCTCTACAAGAAGATGAAGGCCCTCGACATCAAGCGCGGGGAAAGCAAATGAGGGCGCTTCTGGTCCTCGTTCTCCTCGGCTGCGGGGGCGGTGGAGACGCGGGGCCGAACCCGAACAGCACGGTGCCGCTTTCCTGGCACGCGGGCGAGCGAACTGCGGCGATCTTTGTCGACCGGCAAGCGAAGAACCCGGCAACCCTGGAAGACGATCGCTGCGGGTTGTTTCTTCAGCTCGGCGAAGCGACCGCCGACGGGCAGGTTCCACGAACCGACGCCGAAGGTCCGTGCATCGTCACCGACGCCGAGATCGAGTTTCGCGGGCAGCCCGGCATCGCGCCCTTTTGCGGAGGCACGCTGCAGGTTCAGCTTGGTGGGTTCGACCAAACGCTTACCGTTTGCGAGACGATTCCGGATCGCATCGAGCTCGACTGCGCCGACGTCGACGCGGGCCCGGCCATGCGCATCGTAAGCCGCGCGGGCGAGACGACCGACGACGTCCTCGGCGACTCCGACGTCACCCACAACCGAGGGCGCGTTCTCGATCTTCAATCACCGGAGCCGCAGGGCGACGGAACCGCCCTCTGGCCGGAAGGCGAACTTCTTCTGGGCTGGGGTGGCTCGGGAGGGTCGAGCGTTGAAATCGTTCTCCGCGCGCGCGACGGAGGCGGCCCGGCCGTGCGCTGCTTTGTCGACGACACCGGGAGCTTCGTGGTGCCGGAGCGCTTGGCGAGCATGTACCGCGGACAGATCGCTACGGTGGAAGTCGCGCGCGTCACCCAAACCGTCTTCGACGACAACGGGGTGGAAGTCCGCATCAGCGACCGCATCAGCGACGCGGTCTGGCTCTTTCCTTAAGAGCTCCTACGACGAGCAATCTAAAAGATCGGGTTCTTGTAGCCGACGGCGCGCTCAAAGGCCCAGCCGAGCGCGGGCATCGTGAAGAGCCAGCGCTTCGACCAGAGCGGCGAATGACAGTCGTTCGGGTCGAGCTTGCCTTCCCATACGTCGCCCATGGCGTCGGCGGCGAGGGTTGCAAGCTTGTCGATCGCATCCTTGCCAATCTCTGCCGAGGCCGCCGAGGGCATGCCGGAATACGTGTCCTCGAGGTAGTAGAAGAGCTTTTCCCGAAAGCCGCGAAAGACCTCTTTGAGGGACGAGGTGCTAAGGGGTCGCTCGCCGCGCGCCGCAAGACGTCGACCGAGCGTCATCTGCGGAAGTTCGGCGTACCCCGGGTCGACGTATTTGCCGAGGAGGTAGAGCATCAGCGAGGTCTCGACGACCCCGCCGTGAGTATCTCCGTCGAGGGCATCTCGATCGAGCCCCTCGATGGTGCAAAGCACATCCGAGAGATCGGAGTCGCCGTCGGTGAGGCGCGCGATCATCGTCGAAAAGACGCTCACCATCTTGCCGCCGTATTTGCGGTTCACATGATCGGCAGCGGCTTCCATTCCCAGGAAGTGGCGCGGGCCGCCGTGAAAGCTGCCCATCCAGATGTGGCGAAAGCCCTGGCGTACCAAACTGCGACCCATGTCCTGGACCACCGCGCGACACGTACTCGGCCGAAACATCACCGATCCCGGATGCGGGAGCACATCGCAGGCGACGTAGACGGGCGGCAAATGCACGAACTGAATCTCAGCGTAGCGCTCGCAGAGGATCTCCATGATGCGGAGCGTCAGCCCTTCCGCTTCCTGGTTGTCCGTGATCGTCGGAAGGTGCGGTCCGTGCACCTCAAGAGGCGAACAGCTCACCACGGCGACAGTGTTGGCGCGGTCCATCTCCGCAAAATCGCGACCGGTGAGGTACTTCCATTCGCGAACGCGCGCCGTCGTGTTCTTCGGATCGTAGTCCATCAGGCCTCCAGCCCCACCCACTTCATGCTGCGGTCCCAGACCTCCTGGCAGAGACGATCATCCGTCGCTGGAGGAAAGGGGCTCGCGAGGCGACACTCGTCGTAA
>JBCDAA010000318.1:0-10593 GCA_039186435.1 Myxococcota bacterium
AAGGTCGGCTACCTGCCGCAGGAGCCCGACCTCGGCGACGCCAAGACCGTGCTCGAAGCGGTCGAGGTTGCGGTGCAACCGATTCGTGATCTTTTGACGCGCTTCGAGGAGCTGAGCATGAAGCTCGGCGAGCCGATGAGCGATGACGAGATGACGAAGCTCCTCGAAAAGCAGGGCGCGCTTCAAGACCAAATCGATGCGGTCGACGGTTGGAACCTCGACCACGCTCTCGAACTGGCGATGGACGCGCTGCGTTTGCCGCCGGCGGACGCGGATCCGGCGAATCTCTCAGGCGGTGAAAAGCGACGGGTCGCGCTCTGCCGTTTGCTCCTCGAGCGACCGGATCTCTTGCTCCTCGACGAGCCGACAAACCACCTCGACGCGGAATCGGTCGCCTGGCTTCAGGGCCACCTGCAGAGCTATCCGGGCTGCGTCGTGCTCATCACGCACGATCGCTACTTTCTCGACGAGGTGGTCGAGTGGATCCTCGAGCTCGACCGCGGCGAAGCGTTTCCCTTTCAGGGCAACTACTCCGAGTGGCTGGTCGCCAAGCAAAAACGCCTCGAGCAGGAGGAGCGCCAGGAGAGCTCTCGCCAGCGCAAGATCAAGGAAGAGCTCGCGTGGGTTCAGGCAAGCCCGAAGGCGCGGCAGGCGAAGAGCAAGGCGCGTATCACCGCGTTTGAAACGCTCGTGCAAAACCGAGGCAAGTCGAAGCGCGACGCCAACGAGGTGCGCATTCCGCCCGGTCCGCGCCTCGGCCAGAAGGTCATCGAGGTGGAAGGCATTCGAAAGGCCTTCGGCGACAAGCTGCTCTTTGACGACCTTTCGCTTCGCATTCCGCCGGGCGCCATCGTCGGCATCGTGGGTGCGAACGGCGCCGGTAAGACGACGTTCTTCAAGACCATCATCGGCACCGAAACCCCCGACGAGGGTCAGGTAGTGATCGGCGACACGGTGAAGCTCTCCTACGTCGACCAGCATCGCGACCACCTCGAAGGCGACAAAACCGTCTTTCAGGAGATCAGCGGCGGCGCCGACGAAATCGACGTCGGCGATCGCAGCGTTTCCTCGCGGGCCTACTGCGGCTGGTTCAACTTCAAGGGTTCCGACCAGCAGAAGCCGGTGAAGAACCTCTCGGGCGGTGAGCGCAACCGCGTGCACCTCGCAAAGCTGATGAAGAGCGGCGGCAACGTGCTCCTCCTCGATGAGCCGACGAACGACCTCGACGTCGAAACGCTCCGCTCCCTCGAGTCGGCGCTCCTCGAGTTCCCCGGCTGCGTCCTGATCATCAGCCATGACCGCTGGTACCTCGACCGCATCTGCACGCACATCATCGGCTTCGAAGGCGACAGCCAGGTGGTCTTCTTCGAAGGCAGCTACTCCGACTACGCCGCCGACAAGAAGAAGCGCCTCGGCGCCGACGCGGAAGTTCCGCGCCGAATCAAGTACCGGAAACTCACCCGCTAACCCGTGGGGGCGCTCCCGATCGACGCGCATCTCGATGCGATCGTCGCCAGTCTTCGGGAGCGCCGCGCTGCGGTGATCGTTGCAGAGCCGGGCGCCGGAAAAACCACGCGCGTTCCGCCGGTGCTGCGGGACCTCGGCAACGGCGACGTCGTGGTTCTCGAACCGCGACGGCTCGCTGCGCGGATGGCCGCCCGGCGCGTCGCGGACGAGCTCGGCGAGACGCTCGGGCAAGGCGTTGGCTACACGGTCCGCTTCGACAACAAGACAAGCGCGCAAACGCGTCTTCGTTTTGTGACCGAGGGCGTCTTCGTGCGCCGCCTGAGCGAGGATCCGCTCCTCGAAGGAACCTCGGTGGTCGTCTTCGACGAGCTTCACGAACGTCATCTTCACACCGATCTCGCGCTCGCGTTGGCGAGGCGCGCGCAAGGGCAGCGGCCGCTCTTTCTTGTGGGGATGAGCGCGACCCTCGACGCAGCGCCGCTCGCGACGTTTCTCGATGCCGCTGTGCACGAGGTTCCCGGCCGCGTGCATCCCGTGTCGATCGACTACGCGCCCGGTCAGGAGAAACTCGAGCGGCAGGTCAGTGCCGCGGTTCGGCGCACGCTTCGCGAGGTTCCGGGCGGCGACGTGCTCGTCTTTCTGCCTGGCGCCGCGGAGATTCGCCGCGCCATGGACGCCTGTCGGCCAAACGACGCGGACGTGCTCGCGCTCCACGGCGATCTACCGATGGAAGCGCAGGATCGCGCGGTACAAACCGGACCACGCCGAAAGGTGATCCTCAGCACGAACATCGCCGAGAGCTCGGTCACCATCGAAGGGGTCACAGCGGTGATCGACGCGGGGCTCGTGCGGCGCGCGGGCGTCTCGCCCTGGACCGGCCTCCCGACGCTGGTCACCGTGCGAACGAGCCAGGCGTCAGCGATTCAGCGGGCGGGCCGCGCGGGTCGTCTTCGGCCGGGGCACTGCCTTCGCCTCTACAGCGAGCACGACTTCCGCGGTCGCGATGCACACGACCTGCCCGAAATCGCGCGCACCGACCTCGCGGAACTCGTGCTGCTCCTCGTTTCGCTCGGGGAGGACCCAGCCGACTTTCCCTTCTTTGAAGCGCCGCCGCCAAGCGCGCTGGAAGCGGCGACGCGACTGCTCTCCCACCTTGGCGCGATCAATCGCCGCGCTCTCACTGACGTGGGGCGCGCAATGGTTCGCCTGCCGCTGCACCCGCGACTGGCGCGCCTCGCCGTGGAAGCCAAGGCGCGCGGTGTCGGCCCCCGAGGCGCCCTGGTGGCCGCGCTTGCCGCCGAACGAGAGCTCCGTCGCGAGCGCGACACCGACCGCGTCGGAAGTTCGGACCTGCTCGCGCGCCTCGAAGACTTCGAAGCCGCCGAGGCCGAAGGGCTGCGCACCTCCGAGCTTCGCGCGCGCGGTCTCGATCCCAACGCGTTTCGGGCGGTGCGTCAGGCGCGAAATCAGATCGCGCGATCGCTTCGCGTCGAGCGAGCGCCCGCGGCGTCTCTCGAAGACGAGGAGGAAGCGCTCCTTCTTTCGATCCTCACAGGCTTTCCCGATCGCCTCGGCCAGCGTCGCCGCAAAAACCAGATCGTCTTCGCCGAAGGCGCCGCGATCCTCGACGAGAGCAGCGTCGTTCGCGAGGGCGAGCTCGTGATTGCCACCAGCGTCATGGACTCGCGCCGCAAAGGAGGCGGCGGCCGCCTCATCGTTCGCTCCGCGACCAGCGTCGAAGCGGAAGCCATCCTCGAACTCTTTCCGGACCGCGTCGTGGAAGAGCGAAGCGTCGCCTACGACGACGAGCTCGGGCAGGTCGTCGAGCGGGCGGCCCTTCGCTACGAAGGCGTAACCTTGGACGAGAGCCTCCGGCGCGATCCGGAAGGCCCCGAGGTCTCAAAAGCGCTCGCGGAAGCCGCCGCCAAACGCGGCCTCGAAAAGCTCTTCGACGTCGACGCCCTCGAGACGTTTCGGCGACGGGTTCGTTTTGCCGAAGCACACGGGCTGACCCTTGGTTCGGTGGACGACGCGGCGCTTCTTCAAGCCCTCGAGGATCTCGCGATGGGTCGCCGTACGATCGCGGAGCTCAAAGGCCTTTCGCTCATCGACGCCCTTCGCGGACGTCTCGATCCCAAAGGGAGCGCGCGTCTCGACGAGGTTGCGCCCCTCGCGATCGCCCTGCCGCGCCGCAAGCGCTGCCCGATCACCTACGAGGAAGATCGGGACCCGTGGATTCAATCGCGCATGCAAGACTTCTTCGGCCTCCGCGAAGGACCGCGCATCGCGGGTGGCAAGGTACCGCTCGTGCTTCATCTACTGGCGCCCAACCGCCGCGCGGTGCAGGTCACCACCGACCTCGCCGGCTTTTGGGAACGGCACTACCCGCGCATTCGCAAAGAGCTCAAACGGCGCTATCCCAGACACGCGTGGCCCGAAGATCCTCTGGCCCCCTAAACCTTCGAAGAAGCTACCCCATGCTCGAGATGCCCTTTCGGTCCATTCAGCGCGTCTACTTCGACGACCTAGACGCCCTCAACATCCTTCACAACGTGCGCTTCATGCTCTTCATCGAGCGCGCCCGCGGGGAGCTCCTTCAGGCGCTTGGTTTTCGCTGGCAGGACCCGATCGAGGTCAACCCGGACAAGCATCACGTGATCGCGCATCACACGATCGACTACCTCTCGCCGGTCCGGGGAGAAGGCGAGCTCACCGTCGAGATCTGGCCCACCCACCTGGGCCGAACGAGCCTGGTCATCGAAGCCTGCGTTCGCGCCCGGCACGGGAGCAGCGAACACTGCCGGTCGACGACGCGCCTTGTCCGTCTTGATCCGGACACGCATCGCCCCTGCCCCTGGAGCGATCGCATGCGCGCCGCGATCGAGCCTCTCTTGCCGAAGTAGCTGTAAAGCGCAGGCCTTCGTGCGACAGTCGGTGCATGAGCGCCGGTATCGCCGCGCTAACCCTGGCGTGGAAGAAACACGGTCTCTCTCCGGAGGACCTGAAGGAGCGCGAGGACGGAACGCTCGCTGCGACGGAGCGAACGCTCGCGCGAGAGACCTCCGCAGGGCAAGAAGAGCTCCCGGTCGGTGAAGAGGTCGAACTTCGCGATGTGATCGGTCGCGGGGGCATGGGCATCGTTCGCGCCGCACTGCAGCCCTCGGTACGCCGCGAGGTCGCGGTCAAACACATCGCCTTCGAAGGCTCGGACCACGCGCTTCGCAGCCTCCTCAAGGAAGCCTGGGTCGGCGGAAGCCTCGAGCATCCGAATATCGTGCCGGTCCACACCCTCGCGCCTCACGAGAGCGGCGCGGCGGTGGTCATGAAGCGCATCGAAGGCCGAAGCTGGCGCGAGGCGCTTCGCGGAGAGCTTCCTGAGAGCGCGCGCGATCCGCTGACCTGGCACCTCCGTGTATTTGGGCAGGTCTGCAACGCCATCGCGTTCGCGCACAGCCGCGGCGTCCTTCACCTCGATCTCAAACCCGCCAACGTCATGATCGGAGCGTTCGGTGAGGTCTACGTCGTCGACTGGGGTCTCGCCGCGGGTGTCGAGGGCGCGCCCTCCTGGCTCGCCCCTGCCAGCGCCATCAGCTCGGTGGCCGGCACGCCCGAGTACATGGCCCCCGAACTCGCAACGGGGGCCGGAAAACGCATCGACATCGCGACCGACGTCTACCTGCTGACCGCGATCCTCCATGAGATCGTGGTCGGAACGCCGCCTCATCGTGCGGAGACGGTCATGGCAAGGCTCCTTCACGCCTATCGCTCGGAGCCCGTGGACATCGAAGGCCTGCCGGCGGAGCTCGGCGCGATTCTCCACCGCGGAATGCACGTCGATCCCGCCCAGCGCTACGCGTCGGTCGGCGAACTGCAGGCGGCGGTCGACGCGTTTGTGCAGCATCGCGAGGCGGGGGAGCTCGTCGAAGATGCCCGGCGCGAAATCGGTGAGCTCGAAGCGACGCTCTCGAACGATGGCGACGAGACGTCCGTGCAGCGCGAGTTTGGCGGCGCGCGCTTTGCGCTTCGCGCGGCGACCGAAGCCTGGGCCGAGCATCCGGCGCTCCCTGAACTCACCCAGCGCCTCTACGAGCCCATGGTGAAGTGGGCGCTCGACATCGCGCGACCGGATCTCGCTGAGTCCTATCTGCGCGAACTCGACGTCGACAGTCCTTCTCTTCGCGGGCGCCTTGCGGATCTTCAGGCCGCCGAAGCGGAGCGTGCCAAGCGAGAGGCCGATCTGGAGAGCCTCGCGGAGGACCACGACCTCGACCTCAGCGGCGCGTTTCGGCGACGACTCGCGGTCGGCCTCGGCCTGCTCTTTCTTGCGGTCAACGTGGCGATGGGATGGCTCGAGCGCGAGGGGATTCACCGCTTCAGCTACACCGAGATGTGGGCGACGTCCGCGGCCATGGTCGGCGTCTTCGGACCCTACGCCTGGTTCAAACGCCGCGAGCTCTTTCGCAACCGCGCAAACTCGAGCCTCTACGGAATCTGCATTCTCACCTTCGTGATGATTCAAGGCCATTGGCTCGTGTGCATCGAGCTCGGACTCCCCTTTTCGCAGGCGCTCGGACTTACGCCGATGCTCTACCTCCTGGCGTTTGGGGCGGTCACGGCGCTCTTGAACTGGCGCTTCTTCTGGAGCCCGCTGATTCAGGTGCCGACGCTCCTGCTGACGGCGTTTTTTCCGGAATGGACGTACGAGATCGTGGGCGTTGGGGGCTCGCTCTCGGCGGCGATGGTTGGCCTTGCCTGGCGGGGGAACACGCCATGAGCGCGGAGACCCTCAAAACCCTGACGACCCTTTGGGCCAAGCAGGGTCTTTCGCCCTCGAAGCTGGAGGCGCGCGAAGACGGGACGATCCTCGCGAGCGAACGTCGCGGTCTTGCCGAGAGTCAGACGCTCTACGTCGACGACGCGAACGGGGAAGCGCTCACCCTCTCGCCGGAAGCGTTCGAGCTCAAGGAACTTCTCGGCCAGGGCGGCATGGGGCAGGTGCGCCTCGCGGATCAGCCAACGCTTCGGCGCCAGGTCGCGGTGAAGACCACCTTTGGGGACGAGAATCGTGGTGCGGTCGCTGCGCTGCTCAAGGAAGCCTGGGTCGGGGGGTGCCTCGAGCACCCGAACGTCGTGCCCGTCCATGCGCTCGGTCGTTCGGGACCCCTTCCTGCGATGGTGATGAAGCGCGTGGAGGGCCGGAGCTGGGATGTCGTGCTCGAGGAAGGCACACCGCACGCGGACCTCGGCGGGCATCTCGACGTCTTCGTGCAGGTTTGCCACGCGGTGCACTACGCCCACACGCGCGGGATCCTTCACCTCGATCTGAAACCCGAGAACATCATGATCGGGGAGTTTGGTGAGGTGTACGTGCTCGACTGGGGGCTGGCCGCGTCGTTCGGGGACGAGGGGCCGACCTGGCTGAAGGCGGCGGCGGAACTCACGGGGATCGCGGGAACGCCGGGCTACATGGCGCCGGAGCTCGTCGTCGCGGATGCAGCCGCCATCGGGCCGCGTACGGACGTCTACCTCCTGGGCGCCGTGCTTCATCACGTGATCACGGGCGGGCCCCTTCACGAGGGCGAGACGGTCATGCTCCAGCTCTCGAACGCGTTTTCGTCGATCCCGCCGGACTACGGACCGGAGGTTCCTGCGGAGCTTGCGAGCATCGTCCGTCGCGCGACACATCGTGACCCCCAAGAGCGCTTCGCCAGCGTGGAGGCCCTTCGCGAAACGGTCGAAGGTTTTCTTCACCATCGAGGCGCAGACCGCGCGGTCGCCCTCGCCGAACAGACCCTCGAGGAACTCCACACGGCGCTCCGTCCCGGCGCGAGTGCGGTCGATCTTGAACCTCGTTTTGCGGAGTGCGAGCTCGCCCTCGAACAGGCACGCCGGGCCTGGGACGAGCATCCTCGACTCGCGCCGCTGCAGACGCAGCTTCTCGCCGGTCGCTTTGAACACGCGATGCTGCAGCGGCAGCCAGACGCCGCAAAGGCCGCCCTTGATCGCATGGAGGATCCGCCTCCTGAGTTTCAGGAGCGGCTTACGCAGCTTCGCCATGACCTCGACGAGCGGGAACGTCGCGTGGCCCGCCTTGAGGACATGAGTCGCGAGCTCGATGTGACGCTCGGGCGGCAGGATCGGCGCATTGTGTTTTTGAGTCTCGGCGCGATCTGGGCGGTGGTGAACATTACCTTCGGCTGGCTCGGGCGAAGCGGTATTTACGTCATCGACTACGAGGAGCTGCTCGCCGAAGGCGTGGCCATGGTCGCGGCGTTCGTTCCCCTCGGGTGGGTTCGGCGCCGCGTGCTCTTTCAGAACCTCGCCAACCGAAAGCTCTACGGTGGCTTCATCTTTACGGCGGTGGCCGTCGAGCTCTTCTGGGCGGCGGGCTACAAGCTCGGCATTCCGGTGCTGGACGCAGTGTCGCTCACGCCGCTCTTCTATACCTACGCCTTTGCGACGCTCGCGATCGTGCTCGACCGGCGCTTTTGGTGGGGCGCGCTTGCGCTTGCTTGCGCGGCGATGACGGCGGGTCTCACCGAGGCCTGGACCTACGACGTCATCGGGGTCGGGGGCCTCGTCGCCGTGGTCGCGACGAGCTGGGCCTGGCGCGAGTGAGGCGACAGACCGCGCTTCCTTTAAACTGACCGCACGCTCGCTTGTTCTCGACGTCCCTCGCGGCGTTGCTCGTCTTGAAATACCGACAGTATTCCAGCAACTTCGCGCCTTGCGAGGATCGCCGAGCCCGGCGCGATCGCACGGTCAGTTCAAAGTGCGCGCGGTCTAGCGGCTGACCGATTCGCCGACGGCAAAGCGAAGTCGCGCGGCGGCCACGTACGCATCGAGGGCCGCGTCGATCTGCTGCACCTCGGCCGAGGTGAGCTCGGCGTCCGCGTCCACCACCGCACCGAGCGGTCCGCTTCCTTCCTGCCAGCGCCGCTGCGTCGAACGATAGGTCGCTTCGGCGGCGCGCAGTCCACGTTCCGCAAGCTGGTGCGAGAGCGAGGCTGCGCGAAGCGCGTGATAGGCGCCGGTCACCTCGTTGCGAATTCCGTCTTCCAGCGCTCGAAGGTGTGCGACCGCTTCCGCCGCACGCGCTTCTGCAGCCGCGGCCTGCGCATTGCCGCGACCCACGTCGCTCGGCGACCACTGCAGCACCACGCTCACGTCCCAGTTGCTATCAAAGCGGTCGCGCACGGGCACGTAGTTGAGGTTCGGGTTGGCGAGCTGCGCGTTCGCCGAGAGGGCCAGAACGGGATAGCGGTCCGCACGCGCGCCGCGAGCTACGAGACGCTGCGCTCGAACGGCGGCCCGAAGCGCGTCCGCCTCCGGGCGGGCCTCGTACGCGCGCGACACAAGCTGCGGCAAAGGAACCGGAGACGCAGCTGGCGGGGTGCCGAGCTCGACAGCCGGAGAGCGGTCGCCCTCGATGCCCAAGAGTGTCTGAAACGCGTCCGAAGCGATGGCCACCGCAGCATCGGACTGCGTCAACGCAATCTCGACCGCCGCGACCTGTCCTTGCATTCGAACCTCGTCGAGCTCCGGGGCGCTTCCGGCACGGACCGCGGCTTGAACGCGCGTGAGCTGATCCTGGGCGCGCTGGCGTTGATGCCGCGAAAGAGCACGAAAGCTCCGCGCGCGAACGAGGGCGTAGAAGATCTCGGCCGTCTGCAGCTCAAGCCCCTGACGTGTCGCCCGCTCTTCCGCCTCCCGAACGCGAACCAGCTGACGCGCACCGCGATAGCGCGGCAGCACCGCCGCGAGGATCGACGACACGGGAAAGAGCACGCCCGCCGTCAGCGCGTACTGGTTGCGAGGAACGCGAATCTCCGTATTTGCGAGACCGTCGAGCTGATCCAGAAATCCGGTAAAGAGCGCGCGCGCCTCAGGGTCGTCCACGCCCTCGGCGAGACGACGTGCGGCTGCGCTCTGCTCCGGATCATTCCCCGGAACGAGAGGGTCGTTGTTGATGCGGTTGATCCGCGAGTAGCGCGCGCCGACCGTTAGCCGCGGCGCAAGCGCAACGCGAACCGCGCGAAGCTCCGCCTCGGCGGCACGGATTGTGGCCTGCGCGGCTTCGATTTGGGGAGATCGAGCAACAACACGGGACGCCGCTTCGGAAAGCTCGACCGACGGCTCGTCGCCATGGATCGACCCCTCCAGATCGAACGAGTCTTGCGCGGCGACCGGGGCAGCGATCGCAAGAACCGCTGCTGCAACGGCAGCCTTCGGCATCTTGGGGGGACGAAAGAAGAGACGATAGAGCGCCGGCACCACCCCGAGCGTGAGCAGCGTCGACACGACGAGCCCTGAGATCATCGCGGCGGCCATGGGCGGCCACAGGGTCGACTGGCTGAAGAGGAGCGGAACCAAACCCGCCACGGTTGTCGCGGTCGTCAGCACAATCGGGCGCGTTCGAAGTCGCACCGCCTCCACCAGCGCCTCCTCGAGGGTCGCCCCTTCCCGGCGTCGGCGATCGGCGACGTCCAAGAGCACGATCGCGCCGTTCACCGCGATCCCGATCAGCGCGATGGCACCGAGAAGCGCGACGAAACCGAAGGGGAGATCCGCGATGAAGAGGCCCGGCCAAATCCCAAGGGCCGCGAGGGGCGCAGTCGCAAGTACGATGAGCGTTCGGCGAAAGGAGTTGAACTGCGCGAGGAGGATCGCGATCAGCAGGAGCGCCGCCCACGGTGCGTTCGCGCCCAGGGCTTTGTTCGCTTTGGCGCTGTCGGCCACCACGCCACCAAACTCCCAGGTCACCCCCCCGGGGAAGTCGAGGCGCTCGAGCCGTGGCCGCGCTTCCGCCACGATCGACTCGTAGGTCACATCGTCCGCGTGCTGCGAGCGAACATGAATCGCCCGGCTTCGGTCGCGGCGATGAATCACCGCGGGTTCCCAGCGCACGTCGCGACTCGCCACCTGGAGGAGCGGCACCGGTGAAGCGCCCGGGCGCGGAACGTCGGCTGCACTCAGCTCATCGGGCGAAAGCCGGTCGCCCCGCGTCCCAGAAGGCCGCAGCGCCGAACGAACCACGATGGGCATCGGATCCTCTTCGCCACGGTACATGCCCGCGGGAATTCCGCGCGAGGTACCAAGCAGCGCAAGCGCTACCGCTTGGCGGTG
>JBCDAA010000319.1:0-10529 GCA_039186435.1 Myxococcota bacterium
GCTCAAACCAATCGTAGCCCACCTATTTTATTGACATCGCCCGACTGCCAGCCGCCGGACGGGCAATCACAGCCCACCTGTTTTATTGACATCGCCCGACTGGCAGCTGCCTAGGTTGCCCCGAGCAATCGCAGTCCGCGTATTTGATGACTTCACCTGAGCGCCAACCGCCGGTTGAGTCCGCAACCAAGGCCAGCGCGCTCAACGGACTCGTATGTCAATAAAACAGGTTGGCCAGTATCTTCGCATCACACTCCTCCGCGCAGGCGCCGCTGGAATTTCGCGCGGCCAACGTCTATGGACATGCATGCGAATCCTCGGGATCGATCCTGGTACACGGATCACGGGATGGGGCGTCATCGAGCCCTACGGCCCACGCGCCCGCGTTCTCGACGCTGGGGTGATTCGCGCCTCCACCAAAAAGCCGCTGGAGTACCGCCTCCGGCAAATCGGCAAGGGCCTCGAGGAAGTCCTCGCCGCCCACACTCCGACCTGCGTCGCCGTCGAAGACATCTTCTACGCCAAGCACGCCAACGCCGCCCTCAAACTCGGCCACGCCCGCGGCGTTGCCCTCTACATTGCCGCCCGCGCCGACCTGGAGGTTCACGCCTATCCCCCCGCTCTTGTGAAGCGAACTGTCACCGGACGAGGTCGCGCGGATAAAGACCAGGTCGCCCGCCTCGTGGGCGCCATCCTCAACCTCAAAGAGCTCCCCCCGATCGACGCTACCGACGCCCTCGCGATCGCCATTACCCACCTCCAGGCGTCCCGCTCCGCTTTCAAGCGCTCATCCTGAGCCCAGACAAAGCCGCCTAAAACGCGACGCCAAACGTCACAAGATGCGTGGTGTCTTCCAGCCGTCGCGGGTCCAGCTGAACCTGGTACCCCACCGAAAGCGCATCCGCGACGCCCAACCGAAGCCCCAGCGTCGGACGCACGCGCCACGATCGGCGCGTTTCCACATCCCGCGTCACCGCGATCGCACACGCATCGGTCGCCACCGAACACCCCGGATCAGCGAGGCCAAAGCGAAAGGTCGATCGCTCCTGCGTCGTACGAAACACGCCCGCCCCGACAAAGGGCTCGAGGGTGAGATCCGCCGAGCGCAGGTGAAAGCGAAAGCGATGACCGAACGACAGGGAAAGAAGCGCCGCCGAGCGATCTCGAATCTCAGGCATCGGCGCGATCTCTTCCCGGCGCTGCACAAAGAACCCAAACCCTGCGCGAACCGACCAACGATCCCGAATCGAAAGACCGAGGGTTAGCTCCGGACCGAGCATCGTTCCGCCACGCCCCGCAAGAAGCCCGAGGTTGATTCCGAGCGACGCACGCACCCACGAGCGCGCCTCCGACTGCACCTCCGGCTCCGCGAGGAGCGCGCTCGCGGCTTGAATCGGCACCGCTTGGGTCAGTCCGGATCGAGTGGCGACTACCACGCCAACCACCGCATCGTTCGCATCGAGAAGCGGCCCTCCCGAACTTCCCGGACCCACCGCAACGTCACTAAAGAGGGCGTCCTCCCGCGACCGACTGATCGCACCGGCGGTCACCATGGGCGTGATCTGCGCACCTGTTTCGTCCACCGGAAATCCGAGCGCACGAACGGGCTCGCCAGCCGTGACTCGACCCTCGCGCAACGAGAGCGGCACCAGCGAGAGTTCGTCTTCACTTCGTAGGATCGCGAGGTCGTGCTCGTCGTCGAAGTGCGCCACCCGAAGACGCAAACGTCGGCCGTCCGCGGTTTGGGCTTCCAGGTCACGGGAACATTGTGCCGCGTGGGCCGCCGTCAGAAGGCGCTCCCTCGAAACCGCAAACGCTGTCCCCGCGCGCACTCCGTCACAGCGGAGCATCACGACCGCCTCGGGAACCTGTGCGTCTGCGGTCGCACCAAACGCCATCACGCTGAGCGTCACGGTGCCGAACATCACGGTGCCGAACGTCACGGTGCCGAACATCACGGTGCCGAACATCACGGTGCCGAACATCACGGTGCCGAACGCCGCAGCCACCCTTTCCATCCGACGAACTCGATCTCTGATCACTTGGGTCACCTCTCGACAACCCGAAAGTGCGACTTTCATGCGCTTGCAGCGGCTTACGTCGCGTTCAGCGCCACTCCCGCGGGGACTTGCCACGATCTGCGGACGTCGTACGGTAGTCCGGTGATCGGACGTTTAACCGGGAAGGTGGCCGACCGCGGCATGGACGGGACCGTCATCCTCGATGTCGCAGGCGTCGGCTATGAACTCTTCGTGCCGGTTCTCGCGATGTCACGCCTTACCGAGGGCGATGACGCCACCCTCCACGTTCACACGCACGCCCGCGAGGACGTTCTTGCGCTCTACGGTTTCGAAACGGTCGACGATCGCCGCGCCTTTCGTGCCCTCCTCGGCGTCTCCAACATCGGACCCAAATCCGCCCTCGCCATCCTCGGGGCGCTCGATGCACCACAGCTCGCCGACGCGATCGCCCGTGAAGATCGCGCCGCGCTCAAAGGCATCCCCGGCGTCGGCAAGAAGACCATCGAACGCATCTTCCTCGACCTTAAAGACAAGCTCCTCGTCTACGGCAAAGCCGGCACCCCGCGTCCGAACGTCACCAAACCCAAGGCGCTTCCCACCGGTCCCCTCGCTACCGTGATCGCCGCGCTCGTTCAAATGGGGTACCGACGCGGCGAGGCCGAACGCGCCGTCGAAGGTCTCGACGAAACACGACCGGTCGAAGAGCTCCTTCGCGATGCACTCGGAGCACTGCGATGAGTCCTGCCATCCATGCAGAGAGGCGTCGATGACACGGGAAAGCGACACCCTCTCCGCGGATGCGACAACGGGCGAAAAGGCCTACGAGATTTCGCTCCGCCCCTCGCACTTTCAAGAGTTCGTCGGCCAAACCAAGATCACGGAGAACCTCAAGGTCTTCGTGGAAGCGGCACGGCGCCGGGGCGATCCGGTCGACCATGTTCTCTTCTGTGGTCCGCCGGGTCTCGGCAAGACCACCCTGGCCATGATCGTGGCGCAGGAGCGCGGGGTAACGCTGCACTCGGCCTCGGCGCCGGCCATCGAGCACAAGGGTCAGCTCGCTGCGCTCCTGACGAAGCTCGAGCCCAACGACGTGCTTTTCATCGACGAGATTCATCGCTTGCCGGCCGTGGTGGAAGAGAACCTCTACACGGCCGTCGAGGATTTCCGCATCGACATCGTGCAGGGCGACGGCCCCTACGCGCAGACCCTCTCCCTCCCCCTTCATCCCTTTACGCTCGCGGCGGCGACCACCCGAACCGGCCTCCTGACCAACCCGATGCGAAGCCGTTTTGGCTACGCGGCGCGCCTCGACTACTACGAGCCCGAAGACCTCGCAAAGATCGTGACGCGAAGCGCCGGGTTGATGGAGCTGCCCATCGACGACAAGGCCGCGACCGAGATCGCGCGACGCGCCCGCGGGACCCCCCGCATCGCCAACCGCCTACTCCGCCGGGCGCGCGACTTCGCGGAGGTGCTCGGCGACGGAACGCTCAATCTCGCCATGGCGAAAGATGCCCTTGATCGTCTTGACGTAGACGCCCTAGGCCTCGATCAGATGGACCGAAAATACCTAACGGTGATGATCGACCACTACGACGGGGGTCCGGTGGGCATCGAAACCCTTGCGGCCGCGCTCAGTGAACCACGCGACACCCTCGAGGATGTCTACGAGCCCTACTTGCTGCAGCAGGGGTTCATCGCGCGCACGCCCCGCGGACGCACCGCGACAGGCCGCGCGTACAAGCACCTCGGAAAGAGCCGCGGCAAAACCAAACCGAAAAAGAAGCCCGGCCAGAAAGGGCTCTTCGAGTGAAACTTGCGCTCGGCGCGCTCGCCATCGTCGTGGGGATCGGATTTGCGTTCGCTTCCGTTCGCATCGCGGTCTCGGGAACGGGAGTCGCTCTTCCGGAAGGCCCCGACGCCGTGACAGGCGTCCTCGCAGAGGGTGAAACGCACGAGTCGCCGGCCGGTGACGCGTTTCTCTACGGCGAAGTAAAGCTGGCTCGTCCGGGTTCGCGAGCGATGGAGCAGAGCTGGAGCAACACCTTCGGGACGCGGCAGCTCAAGATCACCACCGAGGAAGGCGAGGTCACCCTCGGGTTTCCACCGCCGGACTCCTGGCGTGGCAACCTCTCGGTCGACTCGCTCGAAAACGTCGAAGATCTCTCGACACTGCCGGTGCTGTCCGAAATCGAAGAGGAAGCGCGCCAGCGAATGTCGCCCCCCTACGTCGTGATGGTGCGAGCGGTGCGCCCCGGCGATCACGTGGTCGGTCTGCGCGATGGCGACGAGCTTCGGGATGTCTACGTGGGCGAACCGGCAGAACTAAGCGAGTGGATTCAACGGCGGGAGTCGGAGCGATGGCCCGTCGTCGTTCTCCTCGGCGTGATGGGCCTCGCCTCGATTGGCCTCGGCGTCCGCGCCAGCCGTTGAGGTATGATGCGGCCGTGCGCGCCCTTCTCGTTGTACTCCTGATCGCTGCCTGCGGCGGCGATGACGAACCCCGCGAGCCCGACCCCGAAGAGCAGCCCTCGCCCAACACCCCGTTGGAGGCGGTGGTGATCGATCCGAACGCCCCGATGCCTGCGGACGTGCTCGCTCTCGCCGGACGTGTACCCAGCAACAGTCTCAAGACGCGAATGGTGTGGATGAACGACGAGCCCCCTCGTGTGGGATTCGCCCTCGTCGCGTACGACGCGCAGGACCTGGCGCTCGCGGAAGCCTACGCCGACGGACAGCGGGATCAGGTTCGGACTGCAATTCGCGCCGCCGTCGCGGAGTGCCAGGAAGACGAGTCGACAGACCGCACCTGCGAGTGCTGTCTTTCGTGTTTGACGGTGGCCCGAAACGCGCGCTTTGGTGAGCGCAACGCGGTGCTTCGACTGATGCGAGTGAGGCAGCCGGCCGAGGGGCCCGCCCAAAAGGAAGCGGAGTTTCGCTGGGAGCGCCAAGGCCGACTTGTGCGCGCGACGATTCCGTGGATCGAAGACCACGACGGTGATGGCCGGATGGAGGTGAAGGTCAATACCGTCATTTCGCCCCGACGTTTCGAAGGCTGCATCGAGGCCGGCGAGCACGAGCGAATCTTCGACGGGGAAACCCTCGAGGTTCAGCTCCATCTACGAAGGGACACGCTCGTCGCGGGCTCGCCCTCCCTAGGGCATCGGTTTTCTCTCAACGTTGACGATCGCAACGGCGATGGCCGACGGGACTACGTCGTGGAAGAGATGGCTTGGTCCGGGTTTCCGTTGCCTCCGGATGTAAGCCCCGACACGGGCGAAGAGACCGAAAGCGCGGATGCCGTGCGCCTCGCTTTTGACGCCGGCCGCCAGGCGTGGTGGCTCGAGGAGTACGTGCTCTTCTACAATCCAGAAACGGATCGCTACGAGCGTCAGAACTCAGAATGAGTCGCGTGTCCGGTCGGAGGCGCCGTGGCGTCCAGAGCAGAACGGATGGCGATCGCAGCGGCGACGATCCCAACGGTGTTGAACCCGACGTACGCCCACACAATGAGCGCGAGGTTTCCGTCGGCGGGACGCATGAGGGCGCATCCGACAACGACGAAGATCGCCCACACCGCGAGGTAGATCAGCGTCTTCGTCAGTAGGCCACGCATCTCGCGCGTGAGGTTGCGGAGAAAGTGACTCACCCGAAGACACTTCACCGCGGCGCTCATGGACAGGCCGGCGACGATCACTGCGGTGAGCGAAATCCAGCCATCCGAAAGCACAGGGTGCGCCTGAAACGCGAGCACGGTAATGACCACCGGCGCAAGAGTGCCGGGGAACGCGGCGACCCCGAGGAGGGTCGAGATCCACGCGCCACCAATGACCGGCGGCGGCGTCTTCTTCCACACGCGATCGCCTTCGTTCGGGCGGGACCCATCGAAACGGTCCGCCCCTCGCATTACGACGAGATCGAGAACCAGAAGAAAGACAAGGCAGAGGGCCGCGAGCCCAATCAGGACGGTCGCCACAGCCCCCTTATACCTCGGCTTGGTGTTGGTACCAGCGCGCCGTCTCTGCGAGCCCATCGGCAAAGGACGTTGCGGCTCGGACACCCAAAACGTCGGAAAGCTGACTCACCACAGCCTGCGAGTGCCGGATATCGCCTGTGCGGGCCTCCCCATGGCTGATCTCGACGGTGGTCTCCAGGGCGCGAAGCACCTCTTGGGCGAGCTGGCTAACACTCACGCGTCCCCCCGTTCCCACGTTCAGCGCTGGCGTGGAGCGTTTGTGATCCACAGCGGCCAGGATGGCCCGGACCACGTCCGCCACGAAGATGAAATCCCGCGTTTGTTCGCCGTCGCCGTAGATCGTGATCGGCGCGCCGCGAGACACCCGCTCGAGAAAGATCGAGATCACGCCGGAGTAGGCGCTCGAGGGATCCTGGCGAGGCCCGTAGACGTTGAAGAAGCGAAGCGGCGTCGTCGCTACGCCGTGAACGCGGCTGTACATGCCGAGCCAGAGCTCGCTCGCGAGTTTATCCGCGCCGTAGGGAGAAAGAGGCTCTTTGGTCGCGTCTTCCGGGGTCGGCACGGTCGCGACGTCGCCATACACCGCGGCGGAGGACGCAAAGACAACTTTTGCACCTTTGGCTTTTGCCAGCTCGAGAACCTGCACGGTCCCGCGAACGTTGCTGCGGAGATCGGCAAGGGGATCCGCGAGGGATCGAACCACCGAAACCTGCGCCGCAAGGTGGACGACCGCATCCACCTCGCCCTCGACGCGGCTACAGAGGTCGTCCGCAACGTCTCCTTCGAGAAAGGTGAGCATTTCGTTTTCATCGTGCGCCGCGAGATTGCGTCGGTGACCCGTACTCAGATCGTCGACGACGATCACGGACTGCGATCGTGCGAGGAGAGCGTCCACCACATGCGAACCGATGAAGCCCGCGCCGCCCGTAACTACTACGCTTCCCATCTTCTCGAACTACCCCTTCCGCTTGCGTGCTGACAACAGGCGAAGTGCGTCGCGAGCTTCCTGAACTCTGCCGCGATCGACGCTTGAACAGTTGCGCAGGTCGAGCTACTTCAGCCGCGGTGGTGAGCTTGAACCCAGCGCAGCAGGCGGCGGTCGACCACACCCATGGGCCGCTTTTGGTGCTCGCGGGTGCGGGGAGCGGAAAAACCCGCGTGATCACTCACCGCATCGCGCGCCTGGTGGAGCGGGGGATTCGTCCGGAAACGATCCTCGCGGTGAGCTTTACGAACAAAGCCGCGGCCGAAATGGCCGAGCGCATGCATCCGCTCATCGGCAAGAAGCGCACCGAAAAGCTCTGGCTCTCGACGTTTCATAGCTTTGGCGTCCGCTTTCTTCGAGAAGAAAACCGCGCGCTCGGGTTCGACGGACGTTTCGTGATCTTTGACCAGGGCGACAGCCTTGGGTTGGTCCGAGAGATCCTGAAGCGGGAGTCGCTCGCCGATCGCAACATGGACATCCCGGCCCTCCTGACGCGCATCTCGCTTTGGAAGAACGCGTTCATGCTTCCGGAGGACGTCGAGGGCTCGGACTTCGAGTACGACGACATCGCCGCAAAGGTCTATCCGATCTATCAGGAGACCCTCGAGGGGATGCACGCGGTGGACTTCGACGACCTGGTCGTCGCGCCGGTGAAGATTCTCAAACGCCAGGAGCATCTGCGCGAGAAGTGGCGCGCGCGCTTTCAGCACCTGCTCATCGACGAGTTTCAGGACACCAACCGTAGCCAGCTCCAGCTCATTCGGCTTCTCGCGCCGGAGTCCGGAAACGTTTGCGTGGTCGGCGATGACGATCAGTCGATCTACGGATGGCGCGGCGCGGAAGTCGGCAACATCCTCGAGTTCGAAGAGACGTTTCCCGGCGCGAAAGTCGTGAAGCTCGAGGTGAACTACCGAAGCTGCGCCCCAATTCTCGACATCGCGAACTCGGTCATCCAGAAGAGTCGCGGTAAGCGCCACGAAAAGACGCTGCGCTCGTACAAAGGCCCCGGGCCGCGGGTGCGTCTTGTGGTGCTCCCGGATGCGGCGCAGGAGGCGAAGTTTCTCGTCAAAGAGATTCGGCAGCTCTCCAAGGGCGGCGAAGTCTCTCCCGACGGTCGCATCTTCCCCTACGGCAACATCGCGGTGCTCTATCGATCGAACACCCAGGCGCGCATCCTGGAGGAAGAGATGCGCCTTGCGGATGTGCCCTACAAGGTCTTCGGAGGAACGCAGTTCTTCGATCGGAAAGAGGTGAAGGACGTCATCGCGTACCTTCGCGTGGCGGTTCATCCCCGCGACGAGCTTTCGCTTCGTCGAATCCTGAACACCCCCCCGCGGGGAATCGGCGCGGGCACCCTCGAAAAGGTGCGCGCGCACGCGCTGCGGAGCGGAAAGAAGTTTGCGGACGCGCTCGCCGACGCGGAGACGCTCGACATTCCGGCCAAAGCAAAGCGCGGTGTCGAGAATCTTCTTTCGGGATTGGCGGATGCGCGCCGACGCATCAAGGACGGCGACTCCATCGTTGCACTGACGGAGCAGCTCATGCTCGACGTCGGTCTCACGCAAAGCCTGGAGGGCGACCAGTCCCCGCACGGCAAGCGGCGCCGCGAGAACATCGTCTTTCTACTTCGTTCGCTGCAGCGCTTTGAAGAGCGGAAGAAGATGACGCTCGATCAGTTTCTGACGAGTCTCACGCTGCGCGCGGAGCAGGACGAAAAGGAAAGCGCCCACAACCGGGTGACCCTTTCTTCGCTTCATTCCGCCAAGGGTTTGGAGTTCGACGTCGTGTTTCTGATCGGCTGCGTGGAGGGGCTCCTGCCGCACAGTCGGACCACCGATCCGAAGCTTACGGAAGCAGCGCCCACGGATGTGGACGAGGAGCGCCGACTTTTCTACGTGGGCATCACCCGCGCGAAGGATCTGCTCTACCTCTCGCGGGCGGAGCGGCGCACCATGCGCGGACGGGTTACGCCGCGAACGCCCAGCCGCTTCTTGGAAGGCTTTCCCGAGGACGCGTGGGAGGCGTACACGCCGATCGGTCAGAAGCAGATGGACTCGGACGAGATGTCTGAGATGGCGTCGGCGCTGCTCGCGATGCTGCGGAACTAGCGCACATCTCCCATCGATTGTCGTCCCTGGCGATTCCGTGGCTTCTCGCTCACGTGCCACGCACACTCGCGCCACGGACTCTCGGTCCGCTCGGCAGCGCTACGGAAACTTCGAAAACGTCATCAGGATCGGGTCGCCCGTCAATCCCGCGCAGAGCAGGTTGAGATCCCAAGGCGCGGTGATCTCCAAGAGCGTACCGTTGAGGACGCGGGTTCGATGGGTCTCACCTTGAACGAACGCGACTTCGGTGCCGGGTCCGGTGCCGCTCCCGTGAAGGAGGATCGGCCGACCGAAACCCAGCCGTGCACGGAGGTGCGCCACGAGGCGCGACTCGCGACCTGACCGCGGAAATGTCACGTAGTAGCCGTCGGGCTTTTCAACCCACCGAAGACCCTCGACGTGCGCGGCGCTCGTCTTGCTCCC
The DNA here is from genome assembly GCA_039186435.1 of Myxococcota bacterium. Lineage (GTDB taxonomy): Bacteria > Myxococcota_A > Polyangia > Polyangiales > Houyiibacteriaceae > JALVDI01. Next base: position 9,514 of record JBCDAA010000319.1, read on the forward strand.
TTCGCGCTCCGATCCTTCCTGACACGCCCGAACGATGGACTGGTTTCGAAGGTAGCTCTGCCGCGACAGCACGGTTTGCACGCCCGTGGCGCCGACGAACCCTTCGGCCGACCAGAGTTTGGAGATTTCGACCTCCTCGTTCATCAAACCGACGACGCGGCGCACGGCCTGCATCTTTGGATCGGCAACGACGGCGATGGCGGTAAGGGGTGAATCGGGCATCGCGCCCCGATGCTCGGGAGCCATCGCAGCGCGGGTGATCGAGCACGGAAAGGGCATCACGTCGCCGACCTTGAGCTCTCGGCCACTCGTGATCTGGTAACGCGCGAGGGAGCGGAGAAAGAACATCGGCCATTCGGGGGGTTGGGAGCCAGGCGGGCACCGAACCTCGATCGACATCTCGTGCTGAAAGGGCATGTCCGGGTCGATGAGGGAGGAGAGTCCGTAGGTCACCCAGAGAAACGCTTCCGGTCCCGCGGGACAGACGGCCACGCTCCAAACCGGAGGGCCGCCGTGGGAGAAGCGCAGAATTCGCTTGGGGTCGATTCCGTGCAGGACCTGGTCGAGCTGCGCGCCGGCCGCGGCGGCGAGGGACTGGTCGAGAAATCCGACGTTCTGGTCGTTGATCGTTCGGGGCGGGCCCTTGAGCTCGAATTCAGTTCGAAACGTATTCACGCCCCCTCTTACGCCGAGCCGTATGGGGCCTTCCTCTGCATGGTGGAGGCGAATGGCGCGAACGCCCCTTCGTTGCACTCACCACGCCAGCACCCACGCGCAGACTGCAGCATCCACGTATGTAAATTGCAGCCTACCTATTTTACGGACATCGGCACGGCATGGACCACGGCATGGACCAAATCAAAGCCCACCTGTTTTATTGACATCGCGTCTCGAAAGGCGACCGCTCCGGTTCGCCGGGGCGTGATCGCGGCGTGGACCACATCAAAGCCCACCTGTTTTATTGACATCGGCCGAGGCGTGATCGCGCTCACGACGAACCCGAACGCCAACGTCAA
>JBCDAA010000320.1:0-10520 GCA_039186435.1 Myxococcota bacterium
CGAGCTCGGCGCGCGCATCCGTAAGATTCACGAAAACGTGGTCGGCATCGAAAACGTGATCGTCAGCGTGCACTGCCACAACGACCTCGGCATGGCGACCGCCAACAGCATCGCCGCCGTCATGAACGGCGCGCGGCAGGTCGAAGTCGCCGTCAACGGCATCGGGGAGCGCGCCGGCAACACCAGCCTTGAAGAGATCGTCATGACGCTTCACACGCGCCGCGATCTTCTGGGGCTTCGAACCGGCGTCGACACCACGCAGCTCACCCGCGCGAGCAAACTCGTGAGCAAGGTGACCGGCATGACGGTGCAGCCGAACAAGGCCATTGTCGGCGCCAACGCCTTCGCGCACGAGGCGGGCATTCACCAGGACGGGATGCTCAAAAACCAGGAGACCTACGAGATCATGCGGCCGGAAACGGTCGGTGCCGCGCGCACGCAGCTGGTTCTCGGCAAGCACTCGGGACGTCACGCCTTCAGCGCGCGCCTCGCCGAACTTGGTTATCCCCTCGAGGGCGACGCGCTGGAAAAGGCTTTCGCGCGCTTCAAGACCCTGGCCGACAAGAAGAAGCGCATCACCGACGCGGACCTAGTCGCGCTGGTGGCCGACGAACTCTACCAGCCGACGACCTACCTCAAGCTCGAAGGGCTGCAGGTCGCCTGCGGATCCATGGGCATGCCGACCGCGACCGTGCGCCTTAGCCGGCTCGCAAAAGAGGGGTCCGACGAAGAGGAGATCACCGTCGCGAGCGTGGGCACCGGCCCCGTCGACGCGGTCTTCAAGGCCATCGATTCCGTCGCCGGTCTCTCCGTCGAGCTCCTCGAATACACCGTGCAGTCCGTCACCGAAGGCATCGACGCCCTCGGCGAGGTCTCCGTGCGGGTGCGGCCTCACGAAGCGGAAGAGACGCGCGTGAACCCGCAGCGTGAAGACGCATCCCCGCGCGTCTACCACGGCCACGGCACCGACACCGACATCATCGTGGCGAGCGCCAAGGCCTACCTCGGCGCGCTCAATCGCATGCTCGCCGCCCTCGAAGCCCTCAAACGCGCAGCTTAAGTATGGGACGTACACTTTTTGAGAAAGTCTGGGACTCGCATGTCGTACACCGAGCGCCCGAGGGGCCGGTTGCGCTCTACGTGGACCTTCATCTCGTCCACGAGGTGACCTCGCCGCAGGCCTTCAGCGAACTCGAGTCGCGGGGTCTAAAGGTCCGCACGCCGAAGCGCACGATCGCGACGATGGATCACTCGACGCCAACGCTCCGCCACGCGGACGGAAGTCTTCCCATCGTGGACGACCAGGCCGCCGCACAGCTCGAGCGCCTTCGCGAAAACTGCGCGCGCCACGGCATCGAACTCTACGCCCTCGGCGACGAAAACAACGGCATCGTGCACGTCGTCGGGCCCGAGCAAGGTCTCACCCAGCCCGGCATGACGGTCGTTTGCGGTGACAGCCACACCTCGACCCACGGCGCCTTCGGGGCCCTCGCCTTCGGCATCGGCACCTCGCAGGTCGGCCACGTCCTCGCGACGCAGTGCCTCCTTCAGCACCGGCCAAAAACCTTTCGCGTTACTTTCGAAGGCACGCCTGGCCCGGGTGTCTCGGCGAAGGATCTGATCCTCGCGCTCATCGCGCGCATCGGCGTCGGCGGCGCGACCGGACATGTCCTCGAGTACGCGGGCCCGGCGATCGAAGCCCTCGACATGGCCGGGCGCATGACCGTCTGCAACATGAGCATCGAGGCGGGCGCCAAGGCCGGCATGATCGCGCCCGACGAAAAGACCTTCGCCTTCCTTGAGGGCCGCCCGCACACACCGAAGGATTGGGACGCCGCCGTCGCCGCCTGGAAGAAACTGCCGAGCGATCCCGACGCGGTGTTCGATCGCGAGATGACCATCGACGCGAGCGCTCTCGAACCGCGCCTCACCTGGGGCACCAACCCGGGTATGGGCGTCGGCGTGAGCGAGCCGATTCCGCGCGCCGAGTCCCTCGAGACCGCGCAGCGCGGCGCGTTTGAAAAGGCTGTTCGCTACATGGACGTGCAGGAGGGCAAGCCGCTCCTCGGCCGCAAGGTCGACGTCGTCTTCATCGGCTCCTGCACCAACTCGCGACTCGAGGATCTGCGCGCGGCGGCGAAGGTGTTCAAGGGTCGCAAGGTCGCAAGCGGCGTGCGGGCTCTCATCGTACCGGGCTCGCACCGGGTCAAACGCGACGCCGAAGCGGAGGGCCTCGACCAGGTCTTTGTCCAAGCGGGCGCGGAATGGCGCGAACCCGGCTGCTCCATGTGCATCGCCATGAACGGCGACCAGCTCTCACCCGGGCAGCTCGCCGTCAGCACCTCGAACCGCAACTTCGAAGGACGCCAGGGCAAAGGCGGCCGCACCCTTCTCGCCTCGCCCTACACCGCCGCCGCAGCCGCCGTGACCGGCAAAGTCACCGACGTCCGGGAGCTCTTGTCATGAAGCTGACCTCCCACCTTGTGCAGCTCGTCCGCGACGACATCGACACCGACCAGATCATTCCCGCGCGCTTTCTGAAGGTCACCGACAAAAAGGGGCTCGGCGAAAAACTCTTCGCCGATTGGCGCTACCAGGAAGACGGCACGCCCATCGCGGACTTTCCGCTGAACCAGGCGTCGGCGGACGGCGCCAGGGTGCTCCTCGCCGGCGACAACTTCGGCTGCGGGTCCTCCCGAGAGCACGCGCCCTGGGCGCTTGTCGACTTTGGCTTTCAGGCGGTCATCGCGCGGAGCTTTGCCGACATCTTTGCGGGCAACGCCTTGAAGAACGGTCTCTTGCCGGTCGCCGTCTCGGAAAAAGCACATAAAACGCTCCTTGGCGGCGGCGAAGTCAGCATCGACCTCGCGACACAGACGCTGACGCTTCCCGGCGGCGAGGCGGTCACCTTCGAGGTCGACCCTTTTGCGAAGCACTGCCTTCTCGAGGGCGTTGACGAGCTCGGCTACCTGCTCTCCCTTGAGGGAACGATCGCGAGTTTCGAGGCGAGCCGTGTCGGTTGATCTCTACGACACCACCCTTCGCGACGGAACCCAGCGCGAGGGCCTAAGCCTCAGCGCGCGCGACAAACTTCGCATCGCGGAGCGCCTCGGAGACCTCGGCATGGCCTTCATCGAAGGCGGCTGGCCGGGATCGAACCCAAAGGACGCCGCGTTTTTCGCGGAAGCTGCCGGGCGCCGTTTTGGTCGCGCCGAGCTCGTCGCCTTTGGGTCCACCGTTCGTCCGGGCGCAGCGCCCGAAGACGACCTCCAGCTACGGACGCTCCTCGAGGCGGAAACGCGCGTCTGCACCGTCTTTGGAAAGAGCTGGACCCGCCACGTCGAACGCGTGCTTCGCACCGAGCGGGAGGAAAACCTGCGGATGATCGAGGCGACGATTGCGTTCTTACGCGGTCACGGCCGTCGCGTCTTCTACGACGCTGAGCATTTCTTCGACGGCTACCGCGAGGATCCCGACTACGCGATTGCGACCCTCTCGGCCGCTGCGCGAGGCGGCGCGGAAGTCGTGGTCCTCTGCGACACCAACGGCGGTTCCCTCCCCTGGGACGTCGACGAGGTTGTGACCGCCGTTCGCGGGGCCCTCGACGTGCCGCTTGGCATTCACGCCCACAACGACAGCGGCTGCGCGGTCGCCAACTCCCTCGCCGCCGTGCGCGCCGGCGCAACCCAGGTGCAAGGCACCATCAACGGCTACGGCGAGCGCTGCGGCAACGCGAACCTCTGCACCGTCCTCGCCAACCTTCAGCTGAAGATGGACAAGCGCATCGTCGACGAGGAGACCCTCGCCGAGCTCACGGCCCTTTCGCGATTTGTCGCCGACGTCGGCAACCTCACCCCGGACGATCACGCGCCCTACGTCGGCCGGAGCGCCTTTGCGCACAAGGGCGGCGTGCACGTCAGCGCGATTCGGCGCGACCCCGACTCCTACCAGCACTGCGACCCGCCCCTCGTTGGCAACGAGTGCCGCGTCGTGGTCAGCGAACTCGCTGGCCGCAGCAATGTGCTGAGCAAAGCCGAGGAGCTCGGACTCAAGCCGGGCAGCGAAACGCGCGTCGTTCGCGAGATCAAAGAGCGCGAAGCGCGCGGCTACGCCTACGAGTCGGCCGAAGCGAGCGTGGCGCTGCTTCTCGCGCGGCAGCAGCCAACCCATCAGCCCGCGTTTGTGGTCGTGGACTACGCGACTCACGTGTCGCGGCGGCGCGGTCTCGATCCCTGGTCCGAAGCGACCGTGAAGATCGCCGTTGGCGAAGAGCTTCGCGTTGCGGCGGGCGAAGGCGAAGGCCCGGTCGGCGCCCTCGATGCGGCCCTCCGTGCAGCTCTCGAACCCCACTACCCTGCCATCGCGCAGATTCAGCTCGCCGACTACAAAGTGCGCATCGTCGATCGCCAGGATGGAACGAACGCGACCACGCGGGTGCTCGTCGAATGCGCCTCGGGAACGCGGCGCTGGTCCACCGTCGGTGCATCCCGAAACATCGTCGAGGCGTCCATCGAAGCGCTCGTCGACGGATACGAGTACGGACTTCAACTCATTGCGAAGGAAGCCGCATGAAAATCGCAGTCCTCCCGGGCGACGGAATCGGCCCGGAGATCGTCGCTGAGGCGATCAAGGTTCTTCAGGCCGTCGGGCGCCGTTTTGACCACGCTTTCGAGTTCGCGGAAGGAGCGATCGGCGGCGCGGCCATCGACGCCCACGGTGATCCCCTTCCTACGGACACGCTCGCGCTTTGCAAGGGAAGCGACGCGGTGCTCCTCGGTGCGGTCGGCGGACCCAAGTGGGACGACCCGGCCGCGAAGGTTCGCCCCGAGCAGGGACTCCTGCGCATTCGAAAGGAGCTCGGCCTCTTTGCCAACCTGCGACCGGTGAAAGCGATCGCAGGTCTCGGCGACGCGTCGCCCCTGAAAGACCCGGGCGAGGTCGACCTTCTCTTCGTTCGCGAGCTCACGGGAGGCGTCTACTTTGGCGAACCCCGCGAGGAAGGTACGGAGCGGGCCTTCGACACGATGGTCTACACTGCGCCCGAGATTCGGCGCATCGTCGACCTCGCGTGCAAACTCGCGGCGAAGCGGCGAAGCCACGTCACCTCCATCGACAAAGCCAACGTCCTCGCGTCGATGCGCCTCTGGCGACGGGTCGCGACGGAGGTTTCAGCGGAGCACCCCGCGATCCAGCTCGAGCATCAGCTCGTCGACTCGATGGCCATGCGCCTCGTCACCGCGCCCTCGGCCTTCGACGTCGTCGTGGCACCGAACCTCTTCGGCGACATCCTCTCGGACGAAGGTGCAGTGCTCACGGGAACGCTCGGGCTTCTTCCAAGCGCGTCTCTTGGCGCGGAGGGCCCGGGCATTTTCGAGCCGATTCACGGCTCCGCACCGGACATCGCCGGACAAGGCATCGCCAACCCCTTTGCCACGATCCTCTCGGTCGCCATGCTACTTCGGCACGGCGGTCAGCTGGAGAACGAAGCGGCCGCTGTCGAGCGCGCCGTGCAGGACGTGGTTCAGCGAGGCGTGCGCACGCGCGACCTGGGCGGCGACGCATCCACAACGGCCGCAGGGGATGCAGTGGCCCAGGCGATCGAAGCGAGCTAGTCGAAGCTAACTACGCGAAGCGAGCTACGCGGAAACGACGCGAAACACCGAAGCGAAACAACGCAGGAACGACATGACTCTTCCCCTCCCTGATCGGCGCGACGCCGAGCACGACGGCGAACCGACCGTGATCTCGCCCTACTTCGACATCAAGAAAGACCCGAGCGGCCGCAGCTACATGGAGGTCTACCTCGAAGGCATCGCGCTCCTTCGCCTGGTCCTCAGCAACAAGGGCACTGCGTTCACCCAGGAAGAGCGCATCGCCCTCAAACTAGACGGTCTCCTCCCGCCGCAGGTGGAAACGCTCGAGCAGCAGATCGACCGCGTCTACGCGGGCTTTTGCGCGGCGCCTTCGGATCTCGCGAAGTACCAATTCCTTCGCGCGCTACAGGAGCGCCAGGAGATCCTCTTTTACGCCGTCCTCGCGCGGCACCTCGAAGAGATGCTGCCCATCGTTTACACGCCGACCGTCGGCAAAGCGGTCGAGCGCTTCAGCCACCTCTACCAGACGCCGCGCGGCCTGAGCTTTTCGCCCATCAACATCGACCGCGCGGCGCGCACCTGCGCGTCCTATCCAATGGAGGACGTCCGCATGATCGTCGCGACCGACTCGTCGGCGGTCCTCGGCATCGGCGACCAGGGCTACGGCGGTCTTGCGATTCCTATCGGCAAGCTCGCCCTCTACACGGCCGGCGGCGGCGTCAGCCCCTTTCACACCATGCCCGTTGCGCTCGACGTCGGCACCGAACGCATCGACCTCATCAACGACCCGCGCTACCTGGGCGTGCGCCAGCGACGACTTCGCGGCGCCGAACACGCGGAGTTCTTCGATCGCTTTGTCGACGCCGTGCGCCATCGCTGGCCCAAGGCGATCGTCCAGTGGGAGGACCTCTCCAAAGACACCGCCTTCGAGGTTCTGGCGCGCTATCGCGAGGTCCTGCCGAGCTTCAACGACGACATTCAGGGAACCGGCGCCGTCGCCTTGGCGGGTGTGATCTGCGCATGCCGCCTGAGCGAACAGGACTTTGCGGAACAACGCTTCGTCGTTCACGGCGCGGGCGCGGGGGGCATCGGCGTCGCCGCGGAACTCGTTCGCGGCCTCGAGCGCGCCGGAAAGACCCACGACGAAGCCCTCCGTCAGGTCTTCGTCCTCGACTCCCGCGGACTCCTCGTCGAGGGCCGCGCGATGGAGGCGTACAAACGCCCCTTCGCCCAGCGGAAGGAAGCCATCGCCGACTGGAAGTGCGAGGGCGCCCCCGACCTCATCGACACCATCACCCGGAGCGGCGCGTCCGTCCTCCTCGGTCTTTCCGGACGGCGCGGCGCCTTCAACGAAACCGTCGTCCAGGCCGTCCTCGGCAACACGCCCCGCCCGATCATCTTTCCGCTCTCGAACCCCACCTCGAGCTCCGAGGCGCACCCCGCCGAAGTCCTCGCCTGGACCGAAGGCGCCGCCATCGTCGCGACCGGTTCGCCCTTCGGCGAGGTTCAGCACGGCGGCAAGACCGTGCCCATCGGCCAGGGCAACAACGCCTTTATCTTTCCCGGCCTCGGCTTCGGCGCGATCCTCAGCGAGGCACGCATCATCACCGATGGAATGGTGCAGGCCTCTGCGTACGCCCTCGCCGACTACACCGCGGAACGCTACCTGAGCGAAGGCCGCATCTACCCGCCGGTGGATGATCTCAGGAACGCGTCCATTCGGGTTGCGGCGGCGGTGTTTCGGCAGGCGGTCGAGGATGGGGTGGCGCGAAAGGAGCTGCCGGAGGACGTGGAGGCGTTCGTGCGCGAGAAGGCGTGGGATCCGGAGTATCTGCCCTTTGTGCGGGGGTAGCTCCAGAAGTCTACGCGCACGTGCGGGACCCGCCTGAAGCTTGAAGAGCTTTTCTCGCCGCTGTGTCGCATGAACCGCTATCGTGTCATCGTGGCCGATGACCGCAGAAGTCCTCGCGTTGCGGCGGAATTTCGCTGTGCGCCACGAAAGATCAACTCGTCACAAAGAGAATCTCAAGCTGTTCCAAACCCAGCGCCTTCCAGACAACGTCACCACTTATTGACAGCTCCATCGATGACGGTTGGGGGTCTTGGCCTCGCACGAGAGGGTGCGTCGCTAGGGGCAGCCTGAAAGTCACAATCGATCCGCCCTCGATCGGGAAATGTGCGATCGACTGAAAGTGATCGATTGTAGAGCCGTGGCGCACAGCGCGCGCGACATGGATCGTTCCGTTGTGAAGGGATTGCCAGGGATCAGCAACAATCCCCTGTTTTGATACGACGACGACTCGAGGATCGTGAGGGCGGATTTGTGCGAGATCGAAATCGCCGCTCAAGGGCAAACGCTTCAAGAAGATCCGCCAACGATCCGCGGCGGTGTCCCAAAAACAGTGAAGCGCTCGATAAGGAGCTGGCGAACCATCGAGCTGCCAGACCACGGTTTGAGCTTGGTCGGAGTCATTGGGATATGGGGCAACGCCGAGGTTGCCGAGCCCATCTGACTTCGTTAGCGGCATCCCCATCGCCTCCGGGCGACCGGTACCGGGGCCACGCAGAATCGTAGCCTCTATGACTGGTCCTTGAGGCGGACGTTCCACCTCAAGAGTGAAGGTCGCGTTTGGAAGTGCGGTGGTGCTGATCGCGAACTGCGGTTCGGCATTGATGTGGATTAGGTGCATGGATTTGTAGATCAGGCTTCGAAGAACTGCCGCGTTCGTTGCCCCGGTTCGCGCTGCTAGCGCACGGAGCCACTCTGCAGCTCGACCGTCTAGTCGGGTTTGGACAAGCATCACCTACTGTAAATCGTAGCCCACCCAAGTCAATCAAAAATATTGATGCCTTGATGCCTGTATATTGTACTCTAAATTGTTGAATTTAATATGTTTATCTCCAGAATCTATACATTTGATCAGATCTTGGACACTCGGATCTCAAGAGGGCTCGAAGCTTCCTGAGAACGTCCTGGAGTTTAGAGCCTGCCGTCAACTTGCAGACGACACTCCCCAACCTCGGCCTCTTCATCGCGACCTTCTTGCAGAGAAGCGGAGTCGAAGCGGTTATTGCTTACCTTTCGTTCCGCCCTAGGGCGAAATGATCCGCACGCACGGCGGCGGGTCGCGCCATAGGTCGAGCAACCCGTCGACGTCTCCCGCGGTGGTCACGCCGTCCGTCACCGCGTCCACCACGTCCTCGACGGCGTCGCCGTAGGTCGCGCCCATCGCAATTCCGATGCCGCCGGTAACACCGGTCATGATCCAGCCCACCACCAGGTCCGCGACGACGGCACGAAAGGCGAGGTCGGCGCAGCAGGACACGTCGGGGGCGACGCGAGGCCCGGTGAGCGCGACGATGGCTTGAAAGCCAAGGCACCGCACGAAGGTCGCGACACCCTTCGCCGCGGTGACGCCTCCGTAGAGAGAGCCTTCGTAGCGAATCTCCCCGATGGGAACGCCGAGCGGGTCGACGCGCCACCACGAGAGGATCTCGGTACCGAAAACGTCGACCGGCGCCGGCACCACGAAAAGCTCATCGCCGGCGCGCGTCCGTTCCCGAGCCGCATCGCGAAGCCCAAAGGGGTAGCGCTCGAGGGCGAGCGGCGCGTCGTACGCTTCGAAGACTTGGGTTTCGTCGCGCAGCAGGTCGCCGGCGTGCACGACGCGAAGCGCCCCTTCGAGGGACATGCCTGCAAGTCGCTCGGCTTCCGTGAAGAGCGCACCGAGACGAAGCGAAGCGTCGAGGCGATCTTCGGCGTCCGCCGCGTGCACCACGAAGGGAAGCTCCATCAGATCGAAGATGCGCCGTTCGGTGATTCCCTCGCCCGCGACGAAGATGCGGCGCCACACGGTCGCGAGACGCCAAGGGCGTGCTCCGCGAACGGCGATCTCGCCTTCGAATGCACCATCCGCCATGACCTCATCGAGCGCATCTCGCGCGAGCGCGAAGGTCAACGCGCCAAACGCCGGAACCGCTCGTGCTTCCGAGCTGGTGGCGGCCCCGATTCGCGACAGTGCCCCCGCGGCAAACTCATCGAAGCGAGCGAGCCGATCCGAGAGCAAGGCACGCATCTCTTCGTGCGGTCCAGGCATGCCGCCACCGACCTCGAACTCGACGCGCATGGGGATGAGATGCCCCGCCGCCAGGGCGCCAAACGTCGGACCGTTCGCCACAGCGTCCGCGGAGTTTCGCGCGTAGCCAAAACGATCGACGAGAATCCGGTCCCGCGTGTGGGGGAGCCGCCCCGAAGGGTCCTCCACAACCGTCCGAAGGATCAGGCGACCGAAGCCGTGTTCTTCCCGGAGCGCGTCCGGGGGTTCGCTCCCGCAAGCGCTCACGTCGCCCGCAAAGAGGGGAAACGCAGCCGTCGGCTCTCCGTCGAGAAACGCACGAAAACACGGCGCGTCTCCTTCCGCGGGCATCGGCAGCCCACCCGGCGCTTCCGTCGCCTGCGCGTCCGTGACGACAACCTCTAGTGGCTCTCCGACCTGCGCGTGGACCGGTCGCTCGATCGCACCGATGCTCACAGGCGCTTCGTACGCAAAGAACCTCCCCGAGAGACTCACGTTTTGAACGAGGAGCTCGACCCGAACGCGCAAGGCGTCCTCCAGGTCCACCGGCGCGTCGAAACAATCGGTGGGTGCGTCGAGCAGCGCGTCGATGCGCGCGTCCCCGTCGAGGAGAAAGTAGTGTTCGCCCCTCGAACGCTCTCGCTCGGCCTCTGCCAACGCCATGCTCGCCGCGGGGTCGTTCTCGGTCAGGGTGCGGAGACGCGCGACGTCCTCTGCAACGCGCGTGCGAAGGACTTGCCTCGCGTACGCCGCGACGCTCTCGACCCCCTGGGTCGCCGCTTCCCGAACCTCGGGTAAGTCGTCGAGAAGCATTTGTGCTTCCCGGCGAAGCGCCTCGTCGATCGGGGCG
>JBCDAA010000321.1:0-10414 GCA_039186435.1 Myxococcota bacterium
CTTCCGCGTCGATGATTCGTGCGGCCGCGCGCGTTGGCCGGGTCCCGCGTGCCGGAGGGCGTCTCGCCGGCGCGACCATTCCCGTGCGTGAACGAACGCCGCGCCGCTACATCATCGTGCACGACAGTCGCTCGGCCACACTCCTCGCCCACGAGTTCGGCCACGCCCTCGGCGCGCCGCACCACCCCGATCCGCGAAACATCATGAGCTACGGACGCGGCCGCGATCAATTCAGCGAGCGACAGATCGAACGTTTCCACCGGACGGTGCGCCGCTATTGGGGCCCGCGTCGACGAGCGACTCGCCGGAGCGTGCGAGCGACCCCGCGAAACGCACGCGTACGACGTGTAGAGGTGCGACGAAGACGCCCTCTAATTCTGCCCGCGCTCCGCATGCGTTGAACGTTCCACGAACCAGGGCCTGTTGGAACAGTGCGCCGGCGTGTAGTGACGTGAGGCGAGAAGCTGCCGAAGCGCGTGATTGCCCGCCTGCATCAACTCCAGCAGCCCGAGCTCTGAGGTCACTTCAATCACAACGCGAAGCGCTTCCGCGTCCAGCATCGACTCGAGCGCCTCGACCGAAAGCAACGACGCATCCGCTTCGAGAAGAAGCTTGAGGGTCGCGCCGCTCCCCGCACTTGCCGCAGCTCGAACCGCATCCGGGGTGGGATCCAAGACGTCGAGTAGCGCGACCAACACATCGGCGTCGTTGCCCATTGCACCGCGCGCCAAGAGCGGCGCCCCGCGAAGCACAACCTCCGGATCGCACCCCTTCGTAAGAAGCTGCCGCACCATCGCCGCGTCGCGCGCCGCCACCGCAAGCGTCAGCGGACTCGTTCGCGACCCCAGCAGGTGCGGATGCACTTCTCCCTCCTCGAGCATGCGATCAACCGCCTTGAGATCGCCTTCGCGAAGACGCGCGCGAAAGGAACGGCGTCGCTCCATCGCCGACACCTGCTGATTCACATCGATGCGCGCCCCATGCGCTTTGAGCATGGCTTCGAGCGCTGGCGCTGAACACACGGAGAGAGCCCACGGCGTGTCTCCGTGGCGGTTCGCCGCGTGAACATCTGCGCCCTGGGCAAGCAGTTCCTCCGCAGCATCGCCGTCCCCCCTGAGCACCGCGATGTGAAGCGGTGTATCACCGCGCGAGTTGACGCCGCGCGCACTGCCTTGGCCGCGAAGCATGCCGCGAAACGGGCTCTCCGAAAGCGGCCCAATCGCGAGAGGCTGGTGTGCGATCCCAAGCGCGTTCGCCACCTTCAAGCGGCGCGCTCCCACCTCGTTCGCGGTCTTCCCGTCTGCATCTTGAATCTGCAGATCTGCACCCGCCGCAAGGAGCCTCTCGATCAGCGGAACATCCCCCTTGATGCACGCGTGATGGAGCGGCGTGCGCCCGGTCTTGTCCGGCTGGTTGAGGTCCGTCTCAGCGGTCAGCAAGGTCACGACCGCGTCGTGCTTCTTCTTTCGCGCAATCTCCAGCGCCGTTTGCTTTTGATTGTTGACGACATTCGCGTCCGCGCCGGCTTCAAGCAGCAGCGTTACGATCTCCACGTTCCCGCGCTGCGCCGCTCGCATCAGCGGCGACCACCCCCCACGAACCGGATTGACGTTCGCCCCCGCGGCCAGAAGAAGGCGAACGATCTCGACCGAACCCGCCGAGCACGCGCTTCCGATCGCCGTCCGGGTCCCGTAGGAAACGCGATCCACGTCCACGCCCGCATCGAGAAGCGCGCGCACGAGTTCGACCTGACCTGCCCCCGCAGCCACCATCAACGTCGTTTCTCCCTCGAACTCCGTGTGAGGATCGGCGCCCCAACGAAGCACCACATCACCCACGACTTGAGAGCCGAGCGCTTCGAAGAGCAAGTTACGCGGCTGCTCCTGAAAGCGTTCAACAGAGAGACCGCGTTCAAGAAGCCTCTCAAGTTCCTCGACGCGCTCCTCCCTGACCAACGCCTTGAGGTGCTCCGTCGTGGGCACGGCGGGAATCTCTCGAAAGTGCTCCGCGAAGAAACGCACCACCGGCTCGTTGTTGTGCAGCTTCGCGATGTCGTAGGGCGTGTCACCGTGAGCTTCGCGCGCCCCAACATCTGCGCCCGCATCGACAAGGACCTTCGCGATCTCACCGTGGATCGCATCCGAGTTGAGATATCCGTCGCTGACCATGTGGAGCGGACGTCGACCCAGAAACTCCTCCACCTCGGTATTCGCGCCCGCGGCGACAAGAAGCTCGATCACCTCGCGCCGCTTCTTGCTCGTCGCAATCAGGAGCGGCGTCGTCTTGCGTCCACCGAGATCCGGATCCGCACCTCGCTCCAAGAGAAAGCGAAGGACGTCCACACGACCCTTGGACGCCGCCAGGAACACCGCCGTCTGCTCGTGCTTGTCGCGGCTCGCAAGGTCAGCGCCTGCATCGACGAGCGTCCGAACGATCTCGAGCGACCCCGCACTCGCAGCGAGAACAAGCGCGAGCGAACGCGGCTCCTCCGCGCCGGCCGGCACCCCTTCGTTGGCCGGTGCGCCTGCATCAAGAAGGGCTTGCACGACATCGAGACGGCCGACGCTCGCGGCGAACGTCAGCGGCGCATTCGCATACACATTCGAAATGGACGGATCCGCGCCTGCGCGCAGCAGATGCATCAAGCAGTCCCACTTCTTGGCGGCCGCAGCGCCAAAAATCGCCGTCGACCCGAACCGATCTCGCGTATCGATCTCTACGCCGCGCTCGAGAAGCGCATCGATTCGCGCGATATCGCCCGCCCGAGCCGCGGCGACCAAACTCGTGTCGACAACCTCGCCGTTCGGTTCCAGCAACGCGGCACCACTCGCGATCGGATTCGCCGGGTCAGAGGCCGCCATCCAGGCCGTCCACCCGGCGAGATTCGGAACATCCTTGGCGCCATGCTTGAGCAGGAGCTCCGCCTCGGAGTGACGCCCCGCGAGGATGTAGACCGAGAGGAGCGTATTTCCAGTTTCCGGAAACACCATGTGCGGCTCTGCCCCGGCATCCAAGAGCAAGCGAAGGTCGTCGACCGACTTCGAAAAGCTTATCGGAGACGCGCCGTGCTCACGGCCAAAGTCGGGAGACGCTCCACTCTCAAGAAGCGCGCGAACGACGTCGCTCTTTTGCTCCGAGAGCGCATGCGAAAGCGGCGTCCACTTCTTGTTGTTCATCGTGTCGAGCTTCGCCCCACGCGCGGCAAGCGCCCGAACGAGCGAGACGTGCCCCCAGTTGGCCGCGGTGTGCAGCGCGGTATCGCCGCTGAAGTCCGTCGCCTCGAGGAGGGCCCCGTGACGAAGAAGAAGATCGAGGTGTTCGACCTTTCCGGATTCGGCAGCCCGCACCGCCGCGGGATGCGAATCGGTCGCCGCACGAATCGGCAATCCGCTTACCAGGAACGCTTCGATCAACTCGACCGGCCCCTTCTTGCAAGCCTGCTGGAACCCGTGTCGCGCGGACTCGTAGAGGTAGCGTGCATCGTAGCCGTGTCGGGCGAGGATCTCGGAAGCTTCTGCGCGATTCATCGTGGGTGTATACGACGTGACGATTCGCTTCTCCCTGCGACTGAAACGACGGTAGGCGTCGAGCAGTGCTCGCCGACGCGAACAGACAACGCCGCAGCGATGAGGCCGATGCGCGGTCATGCCACAGCACGCTCCGCGCCCATCCGGGTGGCGACACGTTCGCCCTCGATGGGGACTCACCTGCATCCTTTTCGTGGGTTGCATGACGACCCCGCACGACGGCTCCGCGGTCCCTGACAAAGACGTCGTCATCTCCTTCGGCGGCTACACCGGCGGGCCGAACGAAGCGATCGAAGTCGACGTTCGCCTGCCGGGAACAACTCGATGGGACCGCCTTCTCCAAACGGAAACGAGTCGTCGCCGGTTCATTCGGTGGAGCGACGTCGACTGGCATCGATGGTCCAGCGGCAGCGAAATCCCCGACCGCTATTGGGCGGCCGTCGGCACCTCGGGCTTTGCGGCCGAAGTGCGGGCGACCAACACCAGCGGGAGCTCCGACGCGGAACTCGAGGTCTTCGACCGAAACATCTTCGGAACCGGCGGCTGCTGGAGCTTCGGTGGACAGCTCACCGACCTTCAAGAGTGCGTCGCAGACGGCAGCCCCGTCGCGACCATCGTCACCGAGGATCTCGTTTGCGGATCGATCGACGCCATCTGCGACCAGCGCGACGAGGACTGCGACGGAGTTTTCGACGAAGACGCGGGGACCTGTCCGCGCTGTTCGCGATGGGGCGCGGTCACCGCGGGCGACAACTGCTGCCCCGGCCTCGTATCCCTCGGCGGCGTCTGCCGAAGCTGCACGGACGTCCTCGACGAAGGTCTCTGCTCGGAAGGATGGGTGACCACGTTCCGCGGCGGACAGACCGACCGCTTCGTCGTTCCGGATACGGACGCAACCCCGGTGAGCGATCGCGTTGCCGGCGGGGCGCTTCGCGACACGAGCCCGCGCGTTGACCGGGTGGAGTATCGACTGACCCGGGACCAGCGGCTCTACACCTTCGAGGAGAACCTGGAAGAAGGCGTGGACTCCGGCGGGTACTCTTCGTTCCCGCTCGCAATTCAGGACCCCGGGTACCTGGGTGTGGCCTTCGCGCCTCCGGTCGGGGGAGCACCACAAGAATCCCTTCGCGTAATCGACGGTGGCGAGTGCTCGATCACGTTGCCGTGGCCGCTTCTCGCGCAGTTCCTCGCCGCGTCGCTCAACCAGTTTTACGCCACGCAGTTTGGCCGCGAAGCCGCGCTGCGCGAGTTCCTCAACGGCGTCGAGCACATCGAAACGACCATCACACCTCGCTTCGAGTCGATTCCGGGTGGAGTCGGTGCGCCGCAGCGCACCAACGACAGCTTTACCCTCCGATCTCGCCACCGAATCACCGCCTCTGAAATTCGCTGCGCACGGGACGCGATCGTTCGCGTGCGCGCCGAAATCAAACTCGCCCTCGTGCCCGGTCTGAACCCCTTCGGACAGCGGATCCGCCGAGAGTTCGAAAGCGCCGGATGCCGATTTCTTCGGCCGGGCGCAAACGCCTGCGAAAACGAACTCAGCTGCGACCTCTACGAAGGAAGCGCCCCGATGATCGGCCCTGACGGTCAAACCTACGAAGTCCCTTTTCTTCGCCCCGACGTCATCGTACGACCTGGCCAGATCCGAGGAACCGGGGGGAACGCCGCCGTCTGTCGCCTCGCCGAGGACACGCTTCTCAATCAGGTCGGCTGCAGCGCCGAGTCCGACCAAAGCTGGACCTGCGTCGGGCTGCGCCCGGACGGCGACCGCCTCACCTACTTCACCGATTCTGCGGCCGCGCTTCCATCCGTCGAAGAAGCCAACGACATCGTCTTCGAGCGCTTCGATCTCAGCGTCAACCCGGATCCCGACAACGCCGCCTGCAACATCTTCGAGTTCATCGCGGACAAGATCCTCGCGGGCGAGGTGAAGAACGTGCTCGGGCAAGCGGAAGGCGCGCTCAATCAGTTCTTACGCACGCAGGTCTTCGAACGTCGCGCGTCCGCGCTCGGGGTTCCGCGTGGGGAGCTCCGCGAATGCACCGGGTTTCGCGACCCCGTCTGCTACAGCGGCGCCTACACCACGCCGTCCGGCTTTGTCGTCGGGGCACGAGATCGGTGCGACGGCTCGCGATGCGGCATTCTTCGAATCGAACCGCGGCGAATCAATCTGTCGCCGGAGGGACTCGAGCTCGTTCTCGCGGAGTCACCGAGCGATCCTCAGGCCACGCTTGTAACCAACTATGGCTTTGGCTCAGGCGGAATCGCCATCAGTGACTTTTGCCGCTCCGACCGATTCCCCAACGTTCCGGCGAACGCCGACCCAATGAGCGACCTGTTGGACCCTGCATCCTCGACCCAGGGCTTGAGCGCTACGCTCGGCGACTGGGGTGCGCCGACCAACATCCTTGCACAAGGGCTTCATCGAATGCGGGGCCCTCGCGAGATCTGCGACCCGCGCACAACCGAACATTGCGACGGCATCTGCCAGCAGTCAGGATTTGCCTGTAGCGTGGACGTCGCACTTGGAACAGGCGGGGGAGTTTGCAGCGCTGGACTGTGTTGCGACGACGACGAAATCGGTTGTCGACTTCCAGGTCGGCTTGGGTTCTGTGCAAACTTGCTGACCGACGACGCGAACTGCGGCGAGTGTGGCGTGTCCTGCGTGCCGGGCGCGTCCTGTCAGGAAGGCTCATGCGTTTGCGAAGCGCCGCGACAGCTCTGCCCCTCCGGTGAAGACGACGTTTGCGTCGACCCCTCCCTCGACCGAGAGCATTGCGGCGGTTGCGGGATCGCATGCGCGGAGGATGCCTCCTGCGACGGGGGGCTCTGTTGCGGCGCTGGCGAAGCGAACTGCACGGGCGAAAGCTGCAACAACCTTCTGCGGGATCCAAACCACTGTGGCGCCTGCGGGCGACGATGCGGCGCAGGCCAGCCGTGCGTGGGGGGCGTATGCGTACCGCTTTGATCACCCTTCTCTTGTTCGGCTGTGGTGACGGTCCGTTGGCCGTCGACGCGGGACCCGATGCCGCACCGCGCGATCCCTGTCCGCTTGTGGTGGGAGGCCTTCCCGCCTGCAACGGGGAATGCCCGTGGAGCTGCGAGAGCGGCAGCCGCTGTCGACAGGAGGTCTGCATCCCGAACAGATTCGAAACCTGTGGGGTCTTCTCCGTCTCCGAACAAACCAATTTCTGCTCAGACTCGAGCCTCTGCGCATCGGAGCGCATCAGCGAAACCAGTCTGATCGGCACTTGCGTTCCGGAAGCCTACTGCCGAGAGGTCGCGGATACCTCGATCCGCTCGCGCTGCTTCTACGCGGACTTCAGCGAATACGTCAACGGCCCGCCGATCGAAACGGAGTGCCCGTCCGCGCCGCATCCCACCTCGCCCTTTTGCGGCGGCCCCTGCGGCGGCTGTCCTCCGATCACCGACGAAGAGGTTCGCATCGACGACGTCGGATGCATCGGACGGAGCGAAACGCGAGGCCTCGGCATCTGCGTGCTCACCGACTCGACCTGTTCCGAGAGCGACCCTCTCTCGAACTTTGGGCGCGCCGACGACGACCCTCCCGTTCTTCCTGGGATCCGAAACGTCGCGTGCATGGTGTACCAGGATGTGCCGCAGCTCGAGCAAGGATGGCTGACGCGCCGGGACGCCTGCCTTGCCTACCGCGATCGCTACTCCGGCGCGGTGGAGTGCCGCGACCACAACTGGGAGCTCTTGCCGTGAGGTGGCTGCTCGCGATTGGCCTCGTTGGATGCTCGACCGCGACGGAGCAAGTCCCCGACAGCGGCGTCGACGGGGGAAGCTGCGAACTCGTCGGCCCGTGGCGCGCGTGCGGCGTCCGCTGCGACCAGGGATGCGACGACGATTCCGTCTGCGCCTTCGAGCTCGGCGTTTGCGCACCCGCGCCCGCAGAACTCGGCATGGACACCTGCGTCATCCGGCGCGACTTCGACACCACCAACCACTATTGCTACGGCAACGATCGCTTCTGCGCGACGACCGCAGCGCCCAACGACGACGGTTCAAGGTCCGGAACCTGCGTGCCGCGCGCTGCGTGTGAAGTGTCGCTCGCCGAGTTTCCATTCACCTGTTTCTACGCGGACGGTGCCGACTTCGGGAGAGGCCCACCCGCCTTTGATGGAGAGTGCGGCGGCGAGGAAGAAGCGTCGATGTGCGGCGGCCGCTGCGGGGGCTGCGAGCCCGTCGTCCGCGGGCGCGAGTTTCAGTTCTGCGTTGGCGTTTCGTCCACGAGAGGGGCCGGCGTTTGCGCCGTAAGCCCGCGGCGCTGCGACCTTCGCTACCCGATCGGTGACGCGCGCTTCTCCGACACCCCCGAGCGCGGGTGCCTGCTGACGCCGGAAGAGCCCGACGTTGGGTGGGTCGTGTTGATGGAAACATGCCTCGCGTACCGCGCGCAGTTCGACGGGATCGAGTGCCGCGACGAGTCCTGGCGCATCGAGCCGTGATTCCGCGGCGACAGCCCAGAGTCTGCGACGAGCGTCAACGTTCCCGCAGTGCCGTGCGGCATAGATCCGGTTCCGATCGATGGTGGGAACCTGCTCGAGCGCGACAGTGAGCGCATTTCGAGCACTCTGAAGGTCGGATCAATTCGGGGAACTACGCCGAAACACGAGAAGGTCGGACAAGATGTACGTCTGGACGATCGGGTAGTCGGTTTCGCTGAGCACCATCTCGCTAAATCGTGATTCGAAAGTCCCAAGCTCTTCCCACGCTCCGGATTCGAATCGTCGAACGAAGTACTGCTGACGCGAGATCGTGTTGTCGTAGTACGCCCACACCGGATTGAGGTCACTGCGAACTGCGATACTGCCTCCGGACGCCTGAGACGCCAGACCGATCAAGTCCCACGCAGCACCGTCCCAACGACGGACGGTCATGCTCGGGTTGCAAATCGAGCAAGAGAGGCTTCGGCGAACGAGAGCAACCACCGGTCGGGCATCCGCCCCCACCGCGAGGTCGTTCATGACACAGGTAAAGTCACTCTCGGCTACGTTTCCGAACTCCGTCCAATCTGCGCCATCCAATCGATAGACACTGCACCGGTCCACCGACACGCCGATCCAGGGTCGATCCATGTCGTCGAGTGCGAGGTTCAGGTCGGCGGAAGCATCTGACACCGTGAGGACAGGCCCCATGCGCGTAAAGGAACCGGCGTAACGATGGACCTCGATTTCGGTGTCACTCGTCCAAACCGCAACGACTGGGTTGCCGGCCGAATCAACCGCAGCTTCGATCGCAGTCCTGAACCGCAAACCGGTTACGGGAACGGTGCCCAAGCGCTCCCATGAACCCCCGTCCCAACGAGCACCATGGAGCTCGGCAAACTCGGTCCAGAAGACGACGGCGCGGCCATCATCGTCGATCGTGAGCGCGGCATCCGTCACACTCCTTTCCGGATCCGCATTGAGTGGCCCATCGAGCTCGTCCCAGGCGGAGCCCGTCGAACACGATACGAAGAGCTGATTGGGAGTCGACCCCATCGTGCGGGCCCAGGTGACGCAAACCAAACCCGCGTCCGAGGACACCGCGAGACGACGGGGCTGCTCTGCCCGCGCAGGTGTCGGAACCTCAGCCGGACCTGCAATCTGAGTCCAAAGATCGATCGGGTACGACCAGACATCCGCGGTGAGGGGGTTCCCAGCAAGATCAGTGATCGACGCATTCACAGCCACGGAGAGCGTGGTTGGTGCTGGAATGTCAGCGAACTCAATGTCGATCTGATCGTTTTCCAATCCAAAGGAGAGCGCCTTCGGCAGGGAAGCATCACTCGACGCGCTAATCGTAACGGCGGCATCGTTGAGAGTATCCGGATCGACGGACTCACTCAGTTGGATGGAAACGCCGGACGGGATCCAGACGCCGGTGGAGCTCCGTGTGGGGCTTTCAGCGACTACACGAGGTGGCGTCCGATCGACAATCACCGTCATCGGGATGCTCGAACCCGAAGCTCCGCTAGCAACGGCCTGCGCGACTACTTCGTGAGCGCCCTCCGAAAGTGAGGTCGTGTCAAGCACGTAGGAGTACGGAGGAACCAAATCAGCGAAGGCCGCCCCGTCGACAAGCAGCTCCACGCCATCCACCACGGTTGGTTCGACCGTAAACTGAAAGGAGACCGAACTATTGGTGTAGAACGAATCGCTCGATGGAGCCGTCCGCAGCACGGACACCTCCGAAGAGCCAACATCGGAACGGACATCCGTTGAGCTGTCTCGAGTCGCTGCATCGACACCGGTATCTGAACCGCCAGCATCTCGAACCCTGCTATCCGGCACACCCGAGTCTCGAAACCCTCCCGTGCATTCGCAAACCCCTAGTGTTCCGTCGGCAAGGCAAATCTGCGCGCCCGTTCGGCCATCTGTGCATGCACACGCAATGCTCGCGCCCTCAATGCACTCATCGCTCGTCGTTTCGTCGCAGCCCGACGTCACGAGGAAGAGAAGAGCCCACACTTGTCGAGATGACTTCATCACAACTCAATAGTTGCGATTTGCTCGTACTGTATCAAGGGTTGAAAACTCCACGACGCGGAATTGTTCTATAGTCGATCCGCTGGTGGTACGACGACTCGCGCGGAGGAAGGTGCGAATGAACAGTACGCTGGCAATCTGGGCTATCAGCGGCTGCCTAGAGACGCGATGTCGAGACCCCGTCCACCTCCAGACGGGTGCGTTAGCCTGTTCGGTAATCGCGGCCACCCCGCCGAGACATTCACGTGTCTCAATGGTCCACGCGACAACGTTGGGGTCCCGTGAGTCGATTCGGGTAGAGTCCATCGATGGCGGCGAAGAAAACGCGCAAGCGACCCGTGAGAAAACGAGCTTCTGGAGCCGCCAAGAAGACCGCCAAGAAGACCGCCA
>JBCDAA010000322.1:0-10389 GCA_039186435.1 Myxococcota bacterium
GGAGGGGCTGGTCGATCAGCTGGTCGGCCTCAACGCGGATCGCACCTACTACATGCTCGATCATCGCGGCGTCGGACGGTCGACGCGGCTGCGATGCCCAAGCTCCGAGGGGATCGAAAGCCCGAACTCGATCGGTCTTGGCGAAGGGGAGATCGAAGCGTGCCTTGAGGATCTGCGCGCCGAGTGGACCGACGCGCAGCTCGCGGGGTTTTCGTCGGTCAACGCGGCTCGCGATCTTGGCGAACTCATCGCCCACCTTCGCGTGGAGGACGAGGTGGTGACGCTCTTGGGAGGTTCCTACGGGACGCTCTGGCTTGAGCGCTACCTCGTGCGCTATCCGGAGCAGCCGGATTCGGTGGTGTTCACCGCGGTGGCGCTCGACGTCGATTTACTGAGCGTCGATCGCTACGTCGACGACGTCACTGCGCGTTGGCTGGACGCGTGCGATGCGGATGAGAGCTGCGGTCCGCGCTTTCAGGAGGCCTTCGGCCAAAGCGCGCGCGAGGTGGTGACCGACGCTTTCAGTGGAGCGGAAAAAACGCTCTGCCCGGAGATCGAGGCGCTCGAGATCGACATTCCAATTCTCAAGCCCTTCTTCGGACAGCTTTTCGGATCGCTAGAGGGACGTTCGTTCTACGCGCCGATCGTGTATCGCATGGCGCGCTGTCAGCCGGAGGATGTCGCGGCGATCACGCAGCTGGTCGAAGCGCTTTCGCCGCCTCCGGGCCCGCCGGATCTTCCGCTCACCGTGCGCAACTGGGGGTTCGCGCTCGCGGAGAACATCACCGTTTCCGAACTCACCTCCGACCGAGCACCGGAAGACGTCCTTGCCGACTACGACAGCGCGATCGCGGTTCAGGGGCCCACGCCGCGCCTGGTCGAGTCCCGTGCGGTGTGGCCTCGTTACGACGCGCCGCCCTTTGCGAACAGCGACTATCGCGGCGCGGCCCTCTTGCTTCACGGCGAGTACGACTTCCTTCCGACCGAGGTCTATCAGCGCACGGTCGAACACTACGAGCGCACCAATCCGAACGCGGACTTCGTCTTGCTGCCCGGTGCGCCTCATTCGATCGAAAGCCCCACGCTGACCGGCGGCCAGTGCGGCCTCGAGCTGATGATCTCGCGCTTGCTCGACCCGAATGCACCCCTTTCCGACTGTCCCGAACGGATTCGGCCCCTCGTGTTTGCGCCTCCTGCCGGCGTGTCGACCGCAATCTTTGGGACGACGGACCCGTGGAACGGTGTTCCCGAGAGCATGGACTTCGCGTCGACGTTTGCGACGCCGCCGCAGGTGCGCCCGGTGTATGTGCGTGATGTGGATTCGCCCTTTGGACCGCGCTTGGGTGTTCCCGCGCTTATTCCGCGGGCTCATCGACGATGATGCGCGCGTCCAACCGGTATTGGTTGCGGCCGGTCGTCTGTAGTGCGTCCCGAAGACCAGCGCGCCGGAGCGTCCAGATGGCGGTGTGGACTCGCTTTCGCCGCGACTCGGGCTTGGCGCGTTGATCGGGCCAGCCCACGCGGAAGAGTTCTTCGACGGTGACGATCGATGCGGAGGGTAGCTGGCAAAGATGCGTGAGGAGTCGCCAGGGCGGGCCGTTGCCGGTGAGTGCGAGGGGGATTCCGTCGAGGTGCGCACTCGTTCGGCCGAGCGCAAGAATGGGCGCCGTGCATTCCGGACCGAGCGCCGCTTTCGCGTCCCGGGCGAGCTCTGGGAGTTCGGCGTTCGTTGCCGCGCGAAGCGCGCCCTGAAGCGTCTCGGTGGTTGCGATGCCCGCTTCAACACAGGCCAGCGCCGCAAGACCGCGAAGGCTCGCACCGGGAAGTTGCTGCGCGTGACACCACGCGTCACTCGCCATCTGGGCCGCGTCGTCTCGCCGCCCAACTCGCGCCAACGCGCGCGCGTAGCGGATCTGGCAGTACACCGTGATCATTTCGTCGCCGGCCTCTTCAAGGTTCGCGATCGCGCGTTCGTAGTGCGCGAGCGCAGCGCCGCTTTCCTGACGGTCGGACAGCTCGGCGTGGAGCGTCCAGACAAGACCGCGGAGCCGCGCGTCGTACGCTTTTTCGAGCTGAACTCGAAGAAAATCTTCCGCGTTCGGGTCGCCCGTGTCGATCGCTGCGAGGGCCCACTGCAGCGGCCAGTTTTCGTCGTCGTCTCGCGGTCCGAGGACGCGCAGCAGCCGCAGGCCTTCGTCGAGGTTGCCGGTTCGGATGTGGGTGTGCGCCCGCATCACCCTCGAGATGCGGCTTCGATCGCGGAGCACCCCCCGCGCTTCTTGATACGCGCCAAGTTCGATCAGGGCGCCACCGAGCGTCTGCCGGAGTGGGAGCGTCGTTCGACCCGAACAAGCGTCGTCCGCGAGGCGTGCTCGGAGCGCTGCAATCGCGAGTTCGGCGTGCGGTGTTCGTCGCAGTGCAGACGCCGCCCGGGCGAACTCACGATCGTGCAACCCCTTCGCGACACTCTGGTCCCGCAAACAGGTCGCCATGCAGGTGCGATCCTCGGCCGTCCACTCGTTACGTTGGGCGATGCGGCGTGTGTAGCGAAGCAGCCAGTCGTGCGAAGGGTCGTCATCCTGCGGCAAGAGCGCACGACGCATCGGCGGAACTTCGAGGCGCTTCGTTCCGCGCCAGGCTACCCAGCCCGTCGAGAGCAGGGGCGCAAGCGTGGTCGCCGACCCTGGGGTGCTCGCGACAAACGCGGAGAGCTCAAACCCCACCGGCGAAATCGCGAGACGGCGCAGCGTTTGGGCTGCACGCGCATCAAGCCCGCGAAGACTTCGTTGCCATCGACGCAGGGCGTCCGTCCCGCCAAGTTCGGAAAGCCATGCCTCCGGCTCCGCTTCGTACGCGGTGCACCATCGCGCGAATCCCAGGACGCTCGTGCCTCGGGCGGCGATCGCTAGGGCAGTTCGGTCGGGGCCGGCCCAGCGAAGCAGCGCGCGGAGCTCTTCGCGGCTGGTGTGCGGCAACGTAGGCGTCGCCTCCCGAAGCTCCGCATCGGTCCACTGAGTCGACTGCAGCCGCGGCATAAGCACGTTGCGTGCAAACGCTGTACCTAACAATCGTCGAAGAAAGACCGGTTTTTCGGGGCTGGCTGTGCATTCCGTAACGTGCAGGCGTTACATCGCGCCAAGCCGGCGACGCTTCGGTAGGGTGGACTCATGCGGGGAAGTTCTCTTTGTCCGAAGTGTGGCGCGAAGACGTGCTACCGCATCGATCCAGTCACGCTCCCTGGGCCCCATCCTCATCCGATGTTTGAGGAGTTCGGGCTCACGGGCGTCGATGAGCAGACCGGCAAGGGCAGCGTGCTCGGACTGATCGCCTCGCGCGAGGCGGTCGGTGCCAAGAGTCTCGTTTGCGCGTCGTGTGGCTACGCGGAGGTGTACGTCGCTGACCTTCGTCTTCTTGAACGAACCCGCCATGAACCCGGCGCGGGAGTGACCCTGGTCGACCGGAGTAAGCCATGAAGAACAGCTCCTCTTGTCCGAAGTGCGAAGCGAAGGTCTTCTACCGAATCGAGGACGTTAAGTTTCCCAACCCGGAGTACGCGAATTTGTTTTCCCCGTTCGGGCTCACGGGATTCCGAGGTCCGACCGGCGAGCAAGGGATGTTCGGGGAGAAGCGCGCGCGCCTCATCGTCGAAGTCGAAGCCTGGGTGTGCAAAGGCTGCGGGTTTACCGAGTTCTACGTGAAGGACCTTGAACTCCTCGAGCGATGCGTCTCGGAGGGGGACGGAGTGTTGATCGTCGACCGCTCGACCGACGCCGGACCGTTCCGCTAGGACTACGACACGCGCCGCAGGCGGCTGAGGTGTTCCGGCGTGATGCCGAGATAGGACGCGATGTGCCGAAGCGGAACGCGATCGAGAAGTTCGCCTCGCTCCTGCAGGAAACGCTCGTAGCGCTCACCCGCGCTGAGGGACAAGAGCCGCTGCTCGCGCTCCGCCTTTCGCCGGTAGCTGTGTTCCGCAAGGCGGCGCGCAAAATGATCCCACGCGGCGTCGATGCGGGTGAGCTCGTCAAAGTGCGGCCACGGCACCTGGGCGATTCGGACGTGCGTGAGCGCTTCGAGGTTCATCCGCGCGGGAGTCTCGGCCAGAAGATCGGCGAGAGATCCCGCGAAGGTGCGTTCGTAGGCGAAGCCGCGCGTGTGCTCGCGCCCCTGATCATCGCGAAAGTACTCGCGGAGCACACCCTCCACGACCACCGCGGCGATTCGTGCAGGCTCTCCTTCCCGAAGGAGATGGTCTCCTTGCCTGAGCGTTCGCGACGTCAGCATCGGACGAAGTCGCGATTGAGATTCCGCGGGCAGCGAGTGTACGTCGCTCAGCGTTGCGACCACCGTTTGCCACGCCGCGTCATCCACCCCTTGAGCATAGCCCGCCGTTCTGGAGGGGTCTTGATGTACATCAAGGCGACCCCGTCTTTCGTTCCTCATAGCGTGAAGATGGAAACAATCTTCGTGGTGGGGAGCACTGGACTGCTCGGCGACGCGGTCGTTCGGGAAGCGCTTCGGCGCCGGTGGTCCGTGTACGCGCTTGTTCGCAATGCGCACGGCCGACGCGAACTCTCTGCGAAATGGCCGGGTGCGGTTCTTGTGAACGGGGACGTCGCAAAGCCGGGCCTTGGAATCGCGCTGGAGGATGCTCGCCAGCTTCGCGACGTGACCTACGTTCTCGATGCCTTTGGGCGTTTCGCATTTGGTCTGACGAACGAAGAGGCGCGGCTGAACGTTGACGGCGCCGTCGAGAGCGTTCGTTTCGCGTCCACGCTGCCGAAGCTTCGCGCGTATGCACACGTGGGCGGGTACCGCGTCGCGGACGGAGAGAAGGGCGAAGGCGCGTACGAGGAGAGCAAACGCGTCGCCGTTCGCGAGGTCGATCGCATCGCCGCGGAACTCGGGGTGCCGCTCACGCAGCTTCATCCGGCCAGCGTCCTCGGGGACAGCCAAACCGGTGCGACCTCTCAAAGGCTCGGTCTCGGGGACATGGTGCGCGAGCTCTACGAAAAGCGCCTTCCCGCCCACGTCGGTCCTGCGGACACCTGGGTGCCGGTCGTGTTTTCGGATGACTTCGCGCGTCTCGCGCTCGCCGCGCTCGAGGATCGGGCGACGAAGTCGGCGTCCACCGCGCATTGGATCTTCGACGAGGAAACTCCTCGCCTCGCGGAGCTGGTCGATGAGGTCAGTGCGATCCTCGGCGTCGATGCGCCGACCCGGCGTGTTCCTGTCGGCGTGGTTCGTGCGCTGCCCAAGGCACTGACCAAGGTCGAGCCCGAGACGCTGAGTTTTCTCGATGCGCGTACGTATCCGACGGAATCGCTTCGGGAGCTGCGGACGAAGTTTGAGATCGCACCACCTCCGCGGCACGAGGGCCTTCGGCGTTGGCTGGCGCACCTCGTCGCGACCGAGTTTCTTGAGGTCGAGGCGGAAGGCAGGCTGGTGGAAGGCACCTTCGTGGGAACCTTGGGGACGCCTCACGAACTCGTCTTTCTTCATGGGTTGCCCCTTGCGCATCGAAGCTGGCTGCCGCTTGTGCAGGCGCTCGGCCAAGGCGGGTTCGCACCCGACTTACCGGGCCTTGGTCGCTCGGGGAGCGGGACTCCCAACGGGGCGTGGCTCGAGCGAACGATCGATGCGCTTGGACTCGAAGAAACGACGCTCGTAGCGCACTCCTACGGAGCGGTGCCTGCGCTTGAGTTTGCGGCGGCCCACCCCGATCGCGTTCGAGCGATCGTGCTCGTCTCCCCCTTCTTTCTTCAAGCGCGCGCGGGCGCACTCCTTCGCTGTTCGACGACGGCAGCGATGCTCTTTCGGCTCGCGTCCGCCGAGAAACTCGGCAACTCGCTCTTTCGCAACGCGCCGGAGATTGCGAGGCAAACTCACCGAGCGCTTCAACGCCGTGGGGTGTCTCGTGCGGCGGCGCGCCTCTTGGCGAAGGCCTCGTCGCTTGAGGAACGAGCGCGGCTTCGCACCTTGCTCGACGAGGTGCGCGACCGTGTGCCGATGCAGCTGGTCTACGGGGTGAACGATCCGATCGAGGGAGCGGGGCACGCGATCGAAAACGCCGGGCACGCGCCGCACGTGGACGAACCGGAGGCGGTCGCCGATGCGATGTTGGCGTTCCTCAACTCGCAAACGCCTCGATCGCAAGCGCGTCGAAGACCCGCCAGATTGGGTTGACGTAGGTCACGCGCCCAACCGCAAAGACGAGCCCGACCGCGAAACCGTCGGCGTCCACGACGAGGGAGCCGGAGTCGCCGCGACTCGCGAAGGCGTTTCCCCGGTTTCGGATCTCGATCACCTCGTCGAAACGTCGCTTTCGGCCGTCGTCGTAACGGACGGCGGCGTGACGGAGGCCAACCGCGCGCATGCGACCTCGCCGAAGACCGGTTCGTCGGCCGTTCTTTCGCACCGCGCCGCGGCGGAGGTCGTCTTCGTTCTCAATCCACTCTTCCACCAGGTCGATGCGCGGGATTGACGGATCGTCGGGGATCGCGTGGGGATCGATGTCGGCGAGCGCGGCGTCGACGTTGTTGCGTCGAAGCTTGAGGGGCACGAAGTCCGCGAGCTCGCCGACTTCACGGGCGTCGCGGACGCCATGAACGATCGGATCACCGATGTCTGCGCGATTGGTCGCCGCCAGCACGTGGTTGTTGGAAAGCGCGAGCCAGCGACCCTCGCGGACGACCCATGCGCCGAGGGTTCCTGCGTTCGCGTCGATGTGCGCGATGGCCTCCGACGGCGAGATGGCAGCCGCGCGCATGGGCCCAACGATCTCGACGTCTCGCTCGCGTGCGGGGAGCGCCATGATCGCCTCGAGGGAGGGGTGAGATAGTTGCGTGGTGGTTTCGGCCCGAACGGCGACGCGCCATGTGGTCGTTTTCAGTCCGGGCAACAGCCCGATCGCAGGGAGCGCGCGACCGCGCGGCGGTGCGCTGAAGAGATGCGCCGCTCGCATGGGCGCTTCGATCTGCTCCACCACGCTGTCCCGAAACGCACGGGCATCCTCGCGACGCATCTACTCGCTCTCTTCTTCCTCGTCGTCGCTTTCGTCGGGGCAGGGATTCCCTGTCTGTTCGAGGCAGGTGAGCTGCCTTCGGAGCAACGCGAGGTCGAGCTCTCGCTGGAGCTGGGCGCGTTCGTCCGAAGCGGCCTCCGCCTCTTCTTGCGCTTCTTCGTCTCGCTCCCGCCGCTCTTGGAGGCGCTCGTCGATCGCCTCAAAGAGTCCGTCGGCGCTACTTCCGAGCGCCTCGAAGAGCTCTTCGGTCGCGCCGCCTTCCTGCGAAACGGAGAGCTTCGTCAGCATTCCCGTGCGTGCGGACACGGTCATCTGCACTTGCGTGTCCCGGCCGCGAAACTGATACGGCGCGTGGGCGCAGAGTCCTGCCTGCGGAAACGTGACGTGTTCGATGGTACGGAGGCGACCGCCGTGTTCGAGGCGTAGTTCAACCTGAGACGGAACGCGGTAGACGATGCCGTGGCTGCGACCCGCGCACTCGGTCTCGGTTGGGATTGCGTCTGCGCTTCGGAGGCGAAGAAGTCGCTCGTTGGCGGTCGCCGGGCACGTGATCGCCTCAAGGGCGCCGCTGGTGGCGTTGAGCTGGACGCAAAGGTCGAGCGTTCCGGTCATGGAGACTGGATGCAGGAGCGTCACCGAGGTTTTGGTTGTCTTTTCGCCAAACACCGCAAGGGCTGCTGCGATTTCGCGGTCGAGCACCGCGATACTTCGTTCGAGGGACGTCGCGGCGACGTCGGGTTCGGTGCCTCGCTCTCCCGCGACCACATCCCGCTGAGCGATGAGCCGGCGAAGGCGAAGCGCGGCTCGGCACATCGCGTTTCCGTCAGCGGGCGCGCCAGGTCCGAGGGCTCTCCGAATCGACGCAGCGCAGCGACGTACGAGCGTTCGCGTGGGGTCGACGCGCGGTTCCGAATTATCCCCGCCCGCTGCGACGGCTTCTGCGACGGCCGCTGCAGGGGCGCCGCCGACACCGAGCGAGACCGCCTGACCAACGAGGGAAAGACCGGCGCCGATTCCCGCGACTGCAACCTCGGCGCGGCGGTTGGTGAGACTTCCTTCGGCACCGCTGAGTCGACCGTCGTCTTCGGTCGTCAACGTGAGCGTCCGATCGATCGCGGAGCCTTGGCTCTCGAGGTTGACGGCAAAGCGCTGTCGCGCATCCGGGACCGCGGTGGCAACGATCGCGGCGCTCCGAATCGACCATTCGTTTTTCCGGCGCCTGGTGCACGTTGATCGATGGGAGGTCGCGGCCACGAGGGGAAGATCCTCGCGCTGCATCGTGGTCATTTGGGCCTGGCGCATTCGTGACGTGTTCATGCGGGAAGCGCGCATCCCCGACCGCCGCATTGGCGTGGCGTTCATGCCTGCGGTGTTCGCGGGGTTCATCGGGGTCGGAGCCGAATCCGCGCAGTTTGTGGGTCGACACTGGGCGGGATCGTTGGGGAGCCCAAAGAGGTGCGCGTAGCAGTAGTACCGGCCGTACGTTTTCACGCTCCGCTGCGCTTCCACTCGCAACGTGACTTCCGTTCGCGGGAGCGAGTAGACGAAGCCGTCCGAATTGTCGTGAGCGATAGTGACGGTGTAGAGGGTGTTTGAGCACGAGGTGAGCGCGAGGGCGAGGAGCGCGGCTCCGAGGATGACAAAGCGATTCGTGTGGCGCATGACGCTCGACTCTATCAATCGCGCATCGCGCGGGTGGATGATTTAGTGGCCCTGCTCAAACTCATGTCGAAACCACACCGCTTCTTGTTGGTCAGGGGTGGCCGCGGCGTAGAGACGATGCGCCAGCGCCTTCGCGTCGTCCGCATCGGGATGAACGACGGATCGTGACAGGAGAGAGATGGCGGATGCCCGCGTGACCCAATCGAGCGATGCGTCCTCTGCGAGCGCCATCCACGTCGACGGTCCCTTGTTGCTTTGATGGCCCCATCAAGGACGCTGCGTAGAGGCGTCGAAGACGGCCGAGGAGCGAACGGGTACACTCTTCGGGCATGAATGCACGTCGCTGGGTGGGTGGAGTCGTCGTCGTACTAGCCGCGCTCGGGGCTTGCGCCGAAGCACAGGCGCAGGGTGCGATGTGGTTGCCCGGTCCTTGGAGTGCGTGTTCCGCGCCATGCGGCGGCGGAGCGCAGACGCGAAGCTTTCAGTGCGTGGACACCGATCGCGGCACGGTGTTGCCCGACAGTAGCTGTGCGAGTGACCCGAAGCCGCCGGATCAGATGCAGGCCTGCAATACCGCGGCCTGTACGTACTCGTGGCAGGTCGGTGCGTTTGGCACGTGTTCCGAGCCCTGCGGAGACGGAATTCGAACGCGGCCGGTGACGTGCACACTCGACGCCAATGGTGCGACGGTCGCGGATAGCTTCTGCGATGCGAGCTCGCGTCCCGCGGGAACGCAGGCGTGCAATCTCGGCGCGTGTACCTACTCGTGGCAAACGGGAGCGTTCGGAATGTGCTCCGAGCCCTGCGGCGACGGAACACAGATGCGGCCGGTGACCTGCATTTCGGATCTCACGGGCATGGTGGTGGCGGAGGCGCTTTGCGATGCGGGCGCCCGGCCGGCGGGCAGCCAAGGGTGCAACCTCGGCGCGTGCACCTACTCGTGGGTGGCAGGCGCGTTCGGGGCTTGCTCCGAGCCCTGTGGCGGCGGAACCAGTACGCGGGAGGTGATGTGCGTCGCGGATCTCGACGGGGCCTCCGTGGACGATTCGCTCTGCGAGGGGGGGACTCGCCCCACCGACACGCAAGCGTGCAACGAGGATCCGTGCCCGGATGCAGGATCAGCGGACGCGGGCGCACTCGATGCGGGCGTGGTCGATGCGGGCGTGGTCGATGCGGGCGTGGACCGACTCGATGCGGGCGTGGTCGATGCGGGCGAACTTGATGCGGGCGTGGTCGATGCGGGTGGGGACCGACTCGATGCGGCGATCGACGGCGGAGTGGACCCGGACGCGGAACCCGATGGTGGTTCGGATGACGACCGATCAGGTGGTTGCGCTACTGCGTCCGCGAACGGCAGCGGCTTGACGTTCCTACTTCTCGCCTTTGTGTGGCTGCGGCGGCGCTCGCAAGGTTGATCGGCGGCTAGACCGCGCTTCCTTTGAACTGACCGCGCGTTCGCTCGTTCTCGACGTCCCGCGTGGCGTTGCTCGTCTCAAAATACCGATAGTATTCCATCAACTTCGCGCCTTGCGTGGAACGCCGAACTTCGCTAGCGCGGGTCCGCGAAAACGGAGCGCGGTCTAGCTGTGGTGCACCCGGAGGTTGTTTACACAATCCTAGAGATGGG
The DNA here is from genome assembly GCA_039186435.1 of Myxococcota bacterium. Classification (GTDB taxonomy): domain Bacteria; phylum Myxococcota_A; class Polyangia; order Polyangiales; family Houyiibacteriaceae; genus JALVDI01. The sequence continues at coordinate 10,314 of JBCDAA010000322.1, forward strand.
TGGCTGTCCGTCGAGACTACCGTGAGGGCGCTTACGGTTGTAGCGCCGAATCCACGGTCTGAGCGCACGCCTTCGA
>JBCDAA010000323.1:0-10372 GCA_039186435.1 Myxococcota bacterium
CCAACCTCGCAACCGCGGTTTAGGGGGCGCACCGCATCCCCTCCCCCCGGACCAACCGGTGAGCCTACCGTGTCCCAGGTAAGAGAGTGGCGGCCTCGGTTTCTTCTTCTTCTCCCCTCCGTGGTATCGAGCACCCATGTGGGTGGGCGCCCTCGTCGAGCATGCGACGTTCGGAACGTGCGAGGTGCTCGCCGTCGCGGGTGAGACGCTGCACCTTCAAACCGAGAGCGGTGAAGAGAAGCGCATCCGAAAGCGCTTCGTCCGTTTGCGGGAGGGACAGACCTCTCCGGAAGAGGCGGCCTTCGAAGCGTGGCTCCGCACCCTCGAACAAGAAGACCCCGACGCTCTCGACGGAGTTGCGTACCAGCGCGAGGCCTTTCTTCACGGGCGCGCCGACCGTTGGGAGCGCTGCATCCGGCACGCGTCACCGGCGGTTCGGTGCGCTGCGTTCCGGACGTGGCGCGCTGCTCCGCCAGCGCTCCTTCGGGCACGGGCCTACTCGGCTCTGGACGACGACCTCCCGGTAGCGCGCGCCGCCGCCGACGCACTGGTACGCGTGTCCGAGGAAGGTTCGAACAGCGACGCGCGAAGCCTCAGCGGCCGGGGAGATTCGCCCCTACTCGGAGAGAAAACAGACGCCCTGCGTTCCTACGAAAACCGATCGCCCACGGACCGTTCCGCAACGCTACTCTTGGCAGCGCTCGTGCGCCGAGCGGAGGACACGTTCGAAGACGCTTGCGCCTTTCCGTTTTTTCGCGAAGGCACGCCCATACCGCAGGTGCGCACGCAGCCAACCCCGAAAGGCTGGGTCGGCGCCGCCCGCGTTTGTGATTGGTTCGGAATCGATCTCCGTGAGCTCGCCTCGGCGGAATCGAAATGGGAGTGTGCGACCCAAGGCTTCGAATCACTTCATCCCGTCTCTGGGCTGGCTTCCTGGGACGCCGAGGGCGACCCGCATATCGTGTTCCCCGGGACCGCGCTCACCGCAGGCGCTTACGGGTTTCCAGTGGACATCGTCCAAGGCTGGAGTGCGGACCCGCCCGTGATGGCGTTTTGCGAGGACGAGGATCGGCTCGTTGGGATGGGCTACCCCGTGAGCGCATCGGCCGCGGCCGTGCGGCTTGGCCTGGAAGCATGTCGAGCGGCGACGGGATCACCGAACGCCGAATGGATTTACGGGCCTGATCTACCGAAGACCTTCGCGGCTTGGCCCGAGTGGACATCCCTCACCGAAGCCATCGACGGGGCCCTCGGTCGCAAGGCGGCGCGATACATCGGAACGCGCGCGCATCTGCGCCTTACGGGAGAGCTGCGCTTGCTCGTTCTCCGCAAGTGCTGGGCAGTGCTCTTCGGTGAGCCCGATACGCTCTCTGCACTTCTCTCTGATCGGAACGTCCTTCACCAGGTTCGCCCGATCGACGCCGCGGCCTTTCGGTGGTCGCGCTAGTTCGGGCGCTTCGTCACGGTACGAACCTAGCATCGACCAAGGCATCTTAGCCGACCGCCAAAGGAGACCGCGAGATACGTCATATATCAGCCGACCTGATTTTATTGACATTGCGTTTCGGGGGCGATAGGGTCTTCGGGTGCTTCGATCGGAACGCCTGAATATCAGCCGATCCAAATATCAGACGACCTGATTTTATTGACATCGCGTTTGGGGCGCGATAGGGTCTTCGGGTGCTTCGATCGGAACGCCTGAACGTCGACTCGACGCCCTACTATCACCTGATGTCGCGCTGCGTCCGGCGGGCGTTTCTCTGCGGGAAGGACCCGCACACAGGACAGGACTTTGAATACCGACGCGAGTGGATCGAGGAACGGCTCTTCGAGCTCGTGGGTATCTTCGCCGTCGACCTTCACGCCTACGCAGTGATGTCGAACCATGTCCACCTCGTGGTACGCGTCGACAAAGATCGAGCCGAGGGGTGGAGCGACCAGGAAGTAATCCGCCGCTACGGAAAGCTCTTTCGCTTCAAGGCCAGGGACCTCGATTCACTCCCGAAGCGAGAACAAAAAGCGCAGATCGCAGCCTGGCGCGAACGCCTCTGGAGCCTTTCGTGGCTCATGCGCTGTCTGAACGAGTCCGTCGCACGCCGAGCAAACACCGAAGAAGACTGCAAGGGCCGCTTCTGGGAAGGTCGCTTCAAGTGTCAGCCACTCCTCGATGAAGCTGCCGTCCTCACGTGCATGGCGTACGTCGATCTCAACCCGGTCCGCGCAGGCGTCGCGAAGTCCCTCGAGAGCTCCGCCCACACCTCCATCGCCAAACGCATCGAACAGCTCGACGCCGCACGATCGTCGGGCGCTCCGGTCCCCAAGGGCCTCACTCCTTTCGCCGATCAGGTACCCGCGCGCTCACGCCGAACGACCGTCTCGATGCAGTACGTCGACTATCTCGAGCTCCTCCAGTGGACCGGTCGCGCCGTTCGCACGCGAGGCCCGAGCGGCACACTGAAGCATGAGCCAGCGCTCCTCACCGAACTGAAGCTCAACAGAAACGCGTTTCTCGCCATGATGCGCAGCCACGGCCTGCGGACCACCAACGTTCTCGGCAGCCTCGACGCGATCCAATCCTTCGCCGACACCCAGGGCAAGAGGTGGGTTCACGGAAAGGGCGATGCGCGGTCGCTCTTCCGGTGAGCCGCGATCGACCTGGTACATTCTCCCATGGCGCTTCCCAAGAAAGGTACCCGCGTCATCGATGTCGATGGAACGAGGTACCGATACGTCGGCGACGCCACTCGCCTTGAGGGTGAAGACTCAGGCGAGCTGATCGTCGAACTGGCTGACTCCCCGCGTGAAAAGATACGCGCCACGTTCACCTACACGCGACTCAACACGGCGTACCAACGGGTCGGACACGCCCTCAGTCACATCCGCGACCGCATGCCACCCTTCGTCGTCCGGCAAACGATCCTGTACGCACTCACACAAGGGTGGAAGCCGGACCTCGGCGGCGGCGTACGAGACCTCGGCAATCTGGACGACGCCATCGACTTCAGCGAGCTGCGCCCGCGCTCACAAGACCCTCAAACAACCAAGCGATGAACTACCGAAGTCCCACCGTGGCTTTGACAAACCCGTCCATTCGCTTCTCGTCCGACTTGCTCCCCGCCGCCGCAAAACCGCGCATGTAGGCCGGACGCTCCATACAGCGCGCATGCCACGCATGAAGGTTTGGCCAATCCGCGAGGTCCCATCCCACCCGCTGCACTGGCCACATCCAGCCCATGCACGCAATGTCCGCAACCGAGTGCTCGCCCGCGATAAAGCGGCGCCCCACCAACCGTGCGTTGAGCACCCCGAAGAGACGCTTCGTCTCCGCCTCGTAGCGCTCGGTCGCCTTCGGCTGACTGTTCGCGAAGGGGCCGGCAAAGACGAGCAGCTGACCAAACATCGGACCCAGTCCGCTCATCTGCCACATCAGCCACTGGATCGCCTCCGAGCGCGCCTTCGGATCGTCGGGAAGGAGGGAACCATGGGCCTCCGCCAAGTAGAGCAGAATCGCGCCCGACTCAACGATCACGAAGTCCTCCCTCTGATGATCGACGAGCACCGGAACCTTTCCGTTCGGGTTGAGCTCGAGGAAACGCGGCGCCTTCTGCTCCTCCTCGCTGAAGTCGACGTGTTTGGTTCGGTAGAGAACTCCTAGCTCTTCGAGCGCGATGTGAACCTTGAACGGATTCGGCGTGGAGTCGGAGTAGAGGGTGTAGCGCGGCAGCGCTGTCTGCGCCCCGCTCACGGGACAAACCGAACCTGCAGCACGTCCTTGTAGGGCGCCGCGGCTTCACGAAGGTGGACGTTCTCCTGATAGATCGGAAGCTCGAAAAACGCGCGCGACCCTTGAAGGCTGTTCCAGCGACCGAGTGCAAACATGTCCGGGTGGACGGTTCCATCGTTCACCCGAAGAGGTGTGAAGCTCTGCACCATTTCGAAACCGCCGTACTCAGGCTGCGCAGCAACGGGACCAACTCGAGAGAAGTACGTGTTCAGATCGTCCGCGTGGTCCGGGTCCATCCAAAAGAGAATGAGCTCGTAGGTTCCCTCTCCATCCCGAACGAGGGAGAGCGTCCGGTTCTCTTCGACCGTGAAATAGCCCTGCGCGAGGTACTCGAGAGCGTTGTCGCGAAGCCCCTGAATCTGGAGAAAGCGCGGGTCGCGAGCGAATGCGCGCTTTCGTTCCATGGACGCCCACTCAAAGAGCACCGCCGTCTGGGGGCGCTTCCAGCCGTAGGGAACGTCGGTCACCTCGAAAACTGCAAGGAGCTGTCCGCCATACTCCTGCGCGATCTGCGACGCCTGCGGAAAGTACTCCGTTTGAAACTGCGGACCCATGCCTTCCTTCACCGAGAGGAGCGCAAGCTCGACAACCCTCCCCGCGGTGAACTGCACCTCGCGGGTGGTTCCAGCCGGTGCGCTGGGAGCCGATGAAGCCGGACGAGCAGGGGCAGGCGGCGAGGCGTGAGAAGTTTCCGGAGTGGGTGGAGTCGAGGTCGTTGCCGGCGAGGCGCTACAGGCCGAAAGCCCTAGCGCGAGGAAGAGCATGATTCGAGTTCGCATCGGTTTCCTTTCCAACGAGCTCCTCAAAGGAGCGTCATGCGAACTTGTTGGACCGCAACAAACCGCGCCCAGCGCCCGTAAATGCACACGCCCCGTGCCTGGATGAGCGCCCGTCCCGCGTAGACACCTCCTCGATCTTCCGACAGCGTAGATCCGTGAACTGGGATCACCTCCACTCCTTTCTCGCAGTGGTTCAGCACGGGTCGGTCGTCGCGGCGGCGCGCGCGATCGGAGTCGCGCACACCACGATCGCGCGGCGAATCAGCGCGCTCGAAAGCGAGCTTGGCGTGCGCCTCTTCGACCGGCGCGCCGACGGCTATTGGCTCACGCACGAGGGCGAGCGCGTGGCGGTGCACGTCCGCGAGATCGGCGATCGCGTTACTGCCCTCGAGCGTGATACGGCGGGTCGCGACACACGCGTCGAAGGGCCCGTGCGCGTCTCGGTCTCCGAGTCGCTCCTGCTCGACTGGGCGCTTCCACACCTCGAACGATTCGCGCACGAGTGGCGCGGAATTCAGCTCGAGCTGATCACCAGTGACAGTCTGTCCAACCTGCATCGACGAGAGGCAGACGTTGCGCTGCGCGCGACCAACGACCCGCCCGAAACGCTCGTCGGTCGAAAGCTCGCGGTCATCGCGGTCGCGACCTACCGTGCCCGTGGAACACGCCCCGATCGATGGGTTGGCTGGGTCGACCGTTCCGGCGAACACGCCTGGAAGGAGGGACCGCTGGCCGACATGCCGGTCCATCACCGAAGCAACTCCCCAGTGGTCTACCGCGAACTTGCGGCACGCGGTTTCGGTCTTGCCAAGATCCCGTGCTACGTCGGCGACGCCGATCCACGCCTCGAACGCGTGCCGCCCGGCGAACCCGAATTCGATCGCGCAGTTTGGCTCCTCACCCACGCGGACCTTCGCAGCGCCAAACGCATTCGTCTCCTTCTCGACTTCTTGGGCGAGTCGATGGCCGCGGAGCGCGATCGCATCGAGGTCGGCGCAACCCGCTGGCGAGAACGATAGGCTCCCGCGATCGAGGGGGCCCACGGATGCACCTCCCGTGTGCGTTCACGAACGCTGCCAGCGGCGCAAGGCAGCTCGACAACGCTCTGCATGAAGAACGTGCTCCTTCTCCTCCTCCTTGCCGCCTGCTCCGACAGCGACTCGGTCACTCCCCTGACATCCTCTGAAGCGAGCTTTGTTCGCGGCGAGTTCGTCGAAGTCACGTTGATCGATGCGGACTCGCGGAACGAAAGCCTCGACTACCTCTGCGCCGACGCGCGCGAGATCATGGACGCCGGCGCGGTTCCGGTCGCCGCCTTCGAGGTCTTTGGCGAAGACCGCGGCGGCTGGGTCAACTGGTCGGACGACGCCCTGGCCCGCACCGGCGAACACTACCTCATCACGACCTGGCCCTCCGAGGCAGCCTTTGATGCCGCGGCTACAGAACGCTCACGCCGCGCCGAACGCGCGGGCGTTCAAACCTCCTCCACCTTTGGCCCCATCGGTGCCGATGTCGACTACACCTTCGATCCTGCGCTCGGCTACGAAGTGGGTTCCGGCGAAAACACCGACCCTGCTCTCGCGATGGAGTTCCTTGGCCTCGTCCGCCCGATGCAGGCGCCCTGGGGCGTCTTTGACATTCTCGGAACCACGGGCGCGCCAGGCCGCGCGAGCGCAACCTACAACCGCAACTTCCTCGTACTCGTCGAGTGGGCATCGCCCGAGCGCTTCGTCGAGCATCAGTCCGACCCAAATAGCCCCGTCAACGTCAACATCGAGATGCGCCGTCGCTTCGTCCCGGAGGACACCCTCGAGATCACGACCAACTTCTTTCTTGTCGACCCCTGCTAATGGGTCAGGGCGCGAGCGAAACGCAAACCTCAAAGGGCATGGGTGAGGGATCCGCGGCAGGCACCACGAGGATCTCGCCAACCCGGCGACCGCCCACGAAGACCGGCCGGGTTCCTTCCCGGGAGTCAGGATGGACGCAGCGTCGTTCGAGAGGCGAACACTCCCCCGTGCACCCCCACGTGGGAGAGCCTTCATCGCAGCTGCGAACGCGCGCGGAAACGCTGTACGAGGGTCCACTGCGATCGCCAACGAGGGATACCTCGCAGGGTCCCGGCTCGAACACGCAGGAGGTGCACTCGCTTCGCAGGACGAACTCGACCTGTTGTCCGGCGTTCACCGCGGAAGGAAAACACAGCTCGTCGCCGGCGAAACTGTCGTCCTCCCCAAAGGTTTCGCAGAGGCCGCCGCCCGTCGAGCCTGCCGTCTGACAGACGGATCCGTTGGGCTCGCTCGAGCCATGCCCGCGAAGGTCAATCTCATAGACGGGCGCGCCTTCGACGAAGACCTCGTACACGCCGCTTGGTGCCTCGCTTGGCAGCGTACAGTCCGTCAACACTGGACCCGTACACGCGCGGCAAATCCCGACATCGCAGCGCACCGGTTGAATCGCTAGCGCGCCCACGTCTTCGCCTGCTTCGTCACCGCTGGCAGGCCGAAGAACGTCTACCAAACACTCGAAGGTCCCGCCGCACGCGCACTCCGTGCTGCGAATGGTGAACGCGCGCTCGTCGAAGGCGCCGACGCCGAAGCACGCCTGGTTCAAGGGGGTCGGCGTGCAGCCGCCCGCGTCGATCACCGGCACGTCGATCGCCGCGTCCGCAAGACCGGTTCCTGTGTCGACGCTCACTCCCGAATCAGGATCGCTCCGCGTGTCGGGAAGGTCGTCGACGGTGCGACTCCGTCCGCAATGTGACAACAAGGCGAGAAGAAGGAGCGCGTGGCTCAGCTTGGCGCGCGAAACATCCACGACGGTGCGAAAAGCAAGCATCGGGCCGGTGCAGTGCTCGACGGCCTAGCGCTGCTCGAAATCAACGACCACGGTGTGCCCGCTGGGCGACCGTGTCTCCGTCTTTCGCGCCGCGGCGATCGCCTCGCCGAAGTCATCCCACCAAACGGCCGCCTCGTCCTCCGACCATGTGAGCGCCAGTCCGCGCAGGCGGTCCCGAAGAACGGTAGCGCTGGCGGGTCGTTCGCTTCGTTTCTTCGCCAAGCACTCCATGAGAAGTGCCTCGAGCTCCTTCGGAATGGGATTGTCCGTGCGGGTCGACGGAAGCTCGGGGACGGTGTGGAGGTGGTGCGCGCAAACCTCGACCACGTTCGCACTCGAAAAGACGTTCTCCCCGGTCAGCAGAAAATACCCCACCGCGGCAAGGCCATAGAGATCGCTTCGGCCGTCCAGATCCTGCGGCGATGAGATCGCCTCCGGCGACATGTAGTGAGGCGTCCCGGCGATCACGTTCACTTGGCTAAGCGACGCGCTCGCGTTGCGGTCGAGTTCTTTGACGAGCCCAAAGTCGAGGAGCTTCGCGGTGTCAGGCACGCCGCCTTGATGCGTCAGCATGATGTTGGCTGGCTTGATGTCTCGATGGATCAGACCCACGCCGTGCGCTTCCACGAGGGCGCTCGCCGCTTGGGCGAGGATGTGCACCACCCGCGCAGCCGGCTGCGGTCCGTCCGCGCGCACCACGTCTTCCAGCGTCGCCCCCTCCAGGAGCTCCATCGCGTAGTAGAAAACGTCCTCGGGCGTCCGGCCGTAGTCGAAGATCGTCACCGTGTTGGGGTGCGTCAACGACGCGGTGAGCTGCACCTCTCGCTCGAAACGCGCCAGTGCTCGATCGCCCGTCCGTTCCGCAGGGAGCAGTTTTACCGCCGTCGGCCGCCGCAGCATCGCGTGCTGTGCTCGGTAGACCAGGCCCATCCCGCCTTCGCCAAGTTTCTCCACGAGCGTGTACTGCCCGAGTTTCTTGATGTCGCGGACCTGCCGCCGAAGACCGTAGATCACGCGGCTCGCAAGGGTTCCGACGACCACGGTAAACAGCCACCAGATCGACACCTCGACCGCGCTGGAGATCGCTTCGCGGTCGATCGTCGTCGGCTCAACGATGCCAAAGCGCGCGGTAGTCACGTCGATCATTCTGAGCATCGCCGGAAGATTCGGCAGCCTCTCGAGGTACGAGCGGTACGTCATATATGCGAGAGGCACCAAGAGGATCAGCCCGAGAAGCGCGGTTCGACGCGGCGGGCTCGGCACGTAGATCGCGCGGGCATAGAACCCGAGAGAGAGCACCGATACGGTGATCATCTCGGGGGTCGCCGCGAGAGGGATCTGGTAACCCATCCAGATGTAGCAAAGGCTGCCGACGAGGATTCCCATCGCCTCGACGAATACGAGGTACCCCCAGCGAAGGGGACCGAGACGGCATGCGGCGACGACGACGAAGAAGACCAGCGCGGCGAGGATGTGCGCAACGGTCGACGGGTCGGAGAGAAAGCGGACGTGGTCGTAGGACGCCCCGTACGCGAGCCGTATCAGCACCGCGACGGCGCCTAGCGTGCCGACGACGAGACCGTAGGACATGACGCGACGGCGGAGGAAGTGCAGCGCTTCCGGATCGCTGCGATCGAGGGTCCCCGTCGTGCCGCGCGTTACCACGGAATCAGGGATACCGCGCCGCCTTCACGGCGCAAAGCGTTTCGAGAACCACGTCGAAACGCGGTTCACGTCAGTCGAACTCCTCCTCGCTGGCGCCGCCCGCAGCGAGCGCGAACGCATCCATCCAACGGGCGGTGGCGAGCTCCCCTCCTGCAAGCACATCGGCGCCCATGGCCCCGTGCTCGGCTTCGTAGAGATCGCGCAAGCAGAGCATACGTTCACCGTCTGGGCGGGTAATCGTCTTTCCGTGAAAACCGTTGTCGTAAAGCGCGTTGACCGCCTCTTGGAGCATGCGGGCCTCGGTGTTCGTGATCACGACCGGCGCCTTGAGCTCGAGCAAACGCTTCAGTCGATTCGCGCGATTGACGACCCGCCGATAAAGATCGGTGACCGGGTGTGTTTGAAATCGGTCATCCTCGAGCGACTCCATAGGCCGAAGCCCCGGGGGCAACACCGGAAGGCGCGACAGCACCATCGTTTCATCATCGGCGAGCGCGTTTTGAACGGCGACCGCGCCCCTGCTTCGACCAAACTCACCGTACCCCATGAGCGCATCGTCCACCGTCGCCTCGTCGAGGACCGCGCCGACCGCGAACGATGTCTCGCCTGGATCATCCACGCGGACATGGTTCCACCCTGCAAGGTTCGCTACGTCTTCGGATGAAAGCGAGAGAAGGCGTGCGACGTGATCGCGCCCCTCCCCGTACGCGAAGGGGTGGATCACCGGCACTGGTAAATCGATATGCCCGAATCGTGTGTGGCGGACCTCCTTCGTGCCCACCGTGACACCACACTTCGCGCATGTCGCACCGCGATGCACCTCTCCCTTCAGACGGCCGCAGAGGCACTCGTCGTCCTCGGTCGGTCCAAAGATTCGCGCGCACCAAAGGCCGTCGTGCTCGGGCTTGAACGTTCGGTAGTTCACCGTCTCGGGCTTCTTCACGAGCCCGCAGGAGGTTTCGAGGACTTCGTCCGCCGTCGCGATTCGCACAGCGCAGCATAACGCGAGGACGTTTTCGGGATGCGCGTGAATCCCCCAGGGAAGTCGCCGTCTAAGGTACTTTCCGGGTTCTGCCCGGCCTTAACTTTTGTCATTGGCTTATGTTCACTTCACCTCGAGGGGTCCTCGGGCGGGGTCTCGCTGCGTCGTCTCTTTTCGCGGCGTTATTTCTTTGGATCGCGCGCGGTATTCCATGGCATCTCGCGGCGGCCGCTGCGTTCTGGATTCCCCTCGCTGGGGCCGCACAGACCGAGCTCGCCGAAACGCCCGAAACCGAAACGCCCGCGCCGATCCCGTCGGAGTCCG
>JBCDAA010000324.1:0-10356 GCA_039186435.1 Myxococcota bacterium
ACCGTGGGCATGCTGTAGCAAAGGTGGTTGAAGCTCAGCTCGTTGCCCCAGAGCACCATGGAGTGATGGAGGAGCGAGTTGCCGTCGATCTCCTCGACCTCGTCCATGCGCTCGAGCATTCGAATCGCAACGTGTTCGGCGACCCAGCGCATGCCGGCGCCGAGCCAGCGACGCGCGTTGTTGTCCCAGTTGTGCGCCTGAAGATGCCAGTTCGATCGACCCGCCGAGTTCGGGTTTTCCGAGTCGCCCATACCGAACTCGTCGCCTCCGTCCTGAATGACCATCTTCGTCACGTCGAAGGTTGCGATGCGGGTGACGTCGCACGCGAGAGCGAGCACGAGCACGTCGACCATGTCGTCCCAGAAGTCGACGATCTGCGGGACCGAGACGTCGAACTCGCCGCCCGTTTCGAGACCGCTCGGGGGCGAACTCGTGTCGCAGGTAACCATCGACTCCATGCCGCCGAGGCGCGCCTCGAGCTCGGAGAGATGCGTCATGTGCTGGTCGAGAAGCCGGCGATCGGCGGCACTGATGTAGCGGCTCTCGTGCGCGCGGCGGTAGTCCTCGAGAACGCGATCGACCAGACGCTCCGAGACCGAGGGTGGCCGAGGCTCGCCCGAGGGCATGCGACCTTCAAAGAGCGCATCAAAGGCAACTCGCGGGTTCGTAAACGCCTGCGCCTGCTGCACGGAATCGCGTCCAACGGCGAGCGGGCTGGTCGGATCGACCGGCGCGTAGGAGCACGTGTTGGTGCGGCTTCCGAGATGAAGCACGCGGGGTCCTTCGGGCGGCGTGGGGTACACCGCGGCCGAACGCGACATCACGTAGTCGATGGTGGCGTTGATCTGTGCACCGGGAAGCACGCCGCCGACGCCGTTGGTGCGCAGGCCGAGGTTGCCGAGAAACCCACCGTGGTTGTGGTTGAAGTTCGGCATGAAATCGAGGCCGCGGAGCATCAGCATCTGATCGTGAAAGCGGTTGAAGCTCGTCCCGAAGATGTTGGAGAGGCCGGTGGCTGCGAAGTCGCTTAGCGGCGCGGCGTGGCCGAAATAGGTCGTGCCGTTTTGGTGGCGACCGGTCGCTTCGGGGAGCGCATTGTCGACGCGCACCGTGCCATCGGAGCCGTGCGTGCCGTAGCCGGGAGGCGCCTGCCGCGGATAGAAGTCGAGGACCGGCGCGCCGTTGTAGGTCTTCATGCCCACGAAGCGCTTTGGGGCACTCATGCCTTGGGCTTCGACGCTTTTTCGAAGGGCGCGAGGCAAAAGCGAAGGCAAGAAGGGAAGCGCGAGAACCGCGCCTCCTGCGCCCGTGAGAAAGAGCCGACGGCTGGAACGCTTAAATCGCATCGCTGTCCTCCACGCTGCCGTCGTCCTCGATCAGGAGCCGCTGGCGGAAATGTTCGTCTAGGGCGACGGCCCGGAGCGCGTCCCGAAGGCTCATGCCCTCCTCGAGGGCGGTGGTCCACGCGTCGAGGGTGCAGAAGTCGTCACCCTCTTCTTCGTGCCGGTACGCAAAACGAAAGTACTGTCGCGAAAGGCAGGCGTTGATTTTGGGGCTCTCGGCGATGCGCTGGTTGAGTTCGACGGCGCTCGCGACCGCTCGCGTATCGTCGCCTTCCACGCGGGGGGTAACCACCACGTCGACCGTCGCAAAGCCGCGATCGATTCCGCCGGTTGTGACGAGATGCTCGTCGGTTCGAAAGCGTCCGAGGCCGTCGAACGCTTCGAGGGCGTACCCAAAGGGCGAGAACTGCGCGTGGCAGCTGGCGCAAGGCTCGTCGACAACCTTCGCCTCAAAGGCCTCGCGGGTGGTGGAGCCCTCCTCCACGGGCGGCGGTGTTAAGGAGTCCGGCGGCAGAGTTGCCGGGGGTGGCGCGACGTTGTCGCAGAGGATCGCGCGACGTACGAACACACCGCGGCGGAAGGGGTTCGTCGATCCGTCGGCGGAAAAGAGCATGCCGGCCCGGGTGAGAAGACCCGAACGTTCGGTCGCTGGAAGCTCGGGTGGAAGGCTCTCCCCATCCCAGGGCGCAACGCCGTAGATCGACGCGAGACGTTCGCTTCGCGCAAAGCTCAAAGGCGAAGTCATCACGTCGTCCCAGGTGCCGTCCGGCTCCGAGAGGTAGTGATGGATCAGGTCGTCGACCTCCTCGCGCATCTCCTCAGCAAGACCGTCGATCTCGAGGTCGCCCCGGAGCACATCGAGGCGCGGGCTGTCCGCGAAGTCGCCGCGCTCGAGGTGCAGCCACTCCTCGAAGAAGTGCATCAGCGTGAGGTCGGTGCGCGGATCGTTGAAGAGGCGATCGACCTGTGCACGGTAGCGATCTTCGTTGTCGAGGTCGCCCGCTTCTGCCGCGGCGAGAAGCTCCGCGTCCGGCGGCGCGCCCCAGAAGTGGTAAGAGAGGCGCGATGCGAGCTCGTAGGGCGTCAGGGTGATCACACCGCGTCGCTCGTCCCCACGGTTTTCAAAGCGGTAGAGAAAGTCGGGTGCCATGAGCGTGGTGAAGACCACCGCGTGAATCTGGTCGGTGCCGCTGAACTCGCGCGCGCGGGAAAGCGCTTCGTTGATCTCGCGGCTTTCGGGCGGCCGCCGAAACGCGCGTTGAAGAAAGGTCTCGACGAAGTCTTCAAGGCAGCGCTCCTCAACGCCGCTCTCACAGGCACCGCCCGCGACCATGCGGAGCGCTCCGTCGGTCGCGACGCGTTCCGCCAGTTCGTCGGCGACGCGGTAGTACCCATCGATGTGGCGTTCGGAAAGGCGCCCGTCCTGACGTCGAAAGGTCCCTTCCTCTGCGGCGGCTTCCTCCGGAATCGCGTCGATGGCGCTTTGGCTTGCATCCACAGCGTCGTCGCCGAAGAGCGCGCGGAGAGACGTTTCAAACTCGTCGCGGGTGAAGTGCGCGAGCGGAGCCGTCGTCGGTCCGACCTCGCCGCGGCACTCCGCCGGTGCACCCGGATCTGGCGGAAGAGCGGAAGGGTCGCCGATCTCGCCGGAGCAGGCCGCGACCCCCAAAATTAGCGCCCACCATCTCATGAACCCTAGGTGCCGCCGCCAAATGCGATCGGTTCAAAATCGCTCGCGAGGCGGTGCAGGGCGGCTCAGGGAACAGGGATCGCCGTCTCGTGAACGTGCAGCCAGCGCAGTGAGCCATCCGGATCTTCCTCAAAGACCACCGTGGAAAGTCTCGCGTTTTCGGCGGGTGTGGTGTTCCGGGCGCCTCGCTGAACCTCGACGTAGGTCGCGATCCGCGTTCGGCCGCTCTTGGCGCGAAGCTTCACGTCGCGAATCTCAATCGCAAAGTGAGTGTTGCTCGCATGGGCAGTGCGAAGGGTTCCAACCAGGCGCGTCCGGTCGAGGAGCGCGCCGGAGGGCTGGATGTAGGTAAACGCAGGATCGAGGCGATCCTCGAGCTCGGTCTTGAGGGCGGAGAGCTCAAGGCTGCCGCGAAACCAGCCCGTGAAGAACCGGTGGAGATCCTCGATTTCCGTTCGAATCTGATCGAGCTCGGTCATGTGAAAGTGTACCCCGCTGTCGCAGGTGCAAATGTAGGTTCACACCCCACTCGACGCCAAATGCAGCGAAAGTCGAGATTCTTGGACGATTGGCGCGGTACCTGCTACCCCAAGCGCTTCGTGTTTCGCGGCTGGATCATTGCAATCGTGCTCGGCGTGCTCGGAAGCCTGCCAAATTGGGCGGAGGCCCAGTGTACGCAGTCGCTGGCGAGGACCCCTCTTCGGTTTAGCGCCGACGCGAGCGAGGTGCTGATCGAGGTCGTCGAGCGGGATAGCTGCTACCCCGACGGCGTGGGCGGTCACCGCATGGAGATTCGCCGCACGAGCGACCTTGCTCGCCTCGAGCGCATCGAGCTTCAGCGCGGCGCTCGCGACTGGAGCGATCCGACGACCTGGGAAGCGCGAAATCCGGAACAGATCGAGGCGGACATCACCCGTCGGCGCAGCACCTTCCTGGAGGAGCACCAGGCGCGTTTTCCGATTCGCGCGATTCACCACGCGACCGAGTGGGAAGATCGCCGTCTGGTCTTCGCGGGCGAGCATTGGAACGTTCCGCGCGGGGTGCTCGCGTTGGCCGGCCCCTACGATGCGACGCTCCCGACCGTCGATGTGTGGATGCCCGCGAACCGCGCGCTACGGGTCGCCGTGGGCACCGTCGACCGCGCCGGTCGCGACCGACTCCTCATCCTCCGCAGTTGATTCATCCGACGCGTCGAGCTCCGGGACGCGTGTTTTGAGAACGGGCTCCAGGCTTCGTTCGAGCTCGCGGCAGATCGCCCGCGCGGTCACGAGGTCGACGTTGTCGGTGACCGGAATGAGCTCGCCGCTCTTGAGTCCGATGACAACGACCTGCGCCGACGAGGAGTAGTTGGACGAGAGGCGTCGCCACATGAACCTTCGGCCCTCTCGCTGGAGAAGGGCGGCGATCCCCGGGCTGTCGGCGCGCAGAACGTCGATGTAGTCGATCTCGTCGGTGGCGCAGTCGGCGACGACCCTTCGATGGCGTACGGCGCGAATGCGAGTTCCCTCGAACTCCACGCGGTCCGGACGGAACGCTCGGACGAGGCGAGTGGTCGTGACGACAAGCGCGGGAATCCCGAAGAAGACGAAGTGAATGAGCTGGGGCCACCGCGTGAAGGCGACGATGCTCGCGGCCCAGGTGATGATTCCCACGACCGCCGCCGCCGCACCGAGCGTGGGAAGACGCCGCGGGTGAATCGTGATGGTACGGACGTCGCGGGCCGCATCTCGGTAGCCGAGGGACATGCGACGGCGCGCGTGGGCGAGACGATCGCCGCGTTCTTCCCAGGGCTCCCAAAGGCCCCAGTCGAGGAGCCGCGCGACAAACGACCCCCATTCCCCGGCCGCGCCGCCAGCGTCTCGATACCAGGCGCGAAGACGCGATCGCGAGACCTGCTTGAGCAAGGGATCGGCGCCAAAGCTCGCGACGAGGGCCTCGAGATCCAACTACGCCTCGCGCGGTAGGATCTGAACGATCGCGTTGTAGTCGGGAACCCGGCCGCGCGGATCGACACGACCGCTCGGAAGGAGCGGGTTCGCCTCGGGCCAGTGCATCTGCACGTTGCCCGGGGTGATCGGTGCGCGAAAGATCCGCGCGAGAACCTCCCCGTGGTCGTTGCGAACGCGCACCGGCTGGTCGTGATCAAAGCCGAGCTTGGTGAGGTCCTGGGCGCTGACGAAGATGTGGTCGCGTGCGGCGCCGGTGAGCTGATCGACCTCGGCCTGAATGATGCTGTTGAACTGTTTCCCGCGCCGGGTCGCGAGGTGAAACCAGCCGACCGGGAGCCGGCGGTCCGGGGGAATGGCGATCACAAAACGAGCGCGCCCGCTCGGCGTGGGAAACACTCCGTCTTCGCAAAGGCGCGGGCCGCCCCACTGAAACTGATCGCCTTGCGCCTGAAGGTCGGCGATTTCCGCGTAGGCAGGGACCGTTCGCGCGATGTCCGCGCGAATCGCCGCGGCGTCCGGGTAGTGGAGAAAGGGAGCGATCGAAGGTTTCGCAGCTTTGGCGAGGTCGATGATGATGCGCCACTCCTCGCGGGCCTCGCCGATCTCGTGACCGGGAACGTGCGGGCTGTAGATCACCCGGCGCTCCGTCGTGGTTTCGGTGAGACCACCGCGATGCTCGTAGCGCGTTCGCGCCGGGAGGAGATAGACGAGGTCCCCTTCGAGAAGCATGGAGCTCGTGAGGAAGAGATCTTGGTGGACGCGCACCGTGATGTTCTCGAGCTGACGCGTCACGCGCGCGGGGTCCGGCATCGTGTCGAGGAAGTTGCCGCCGATCGCATAGAGCACGTCGAGGTCGCCGCGCTCGGCCGCGTCGAGCATCGCGACGGTGTCGTAGCCAGGTTCCGCGGGCGGTCGAAATCCCCAGAGGGCCTCGAGTTCGTCGGCGCCTTCTTCTGTGAGCGCGCGTCCTGGAAACGCGGTGGCGTAGGCGCCCATTTCGGCGCCGCCTTGCACGCCCGAGTGACCGCGAATCGGCATGAGGCCCGTGCCCGGACGGCCGACGAACCCTTGGGAGAGTCCGAGGGCGCATACCGCGGCGACGGTGTCGGTGCCGTGGCCGTGCTGCGTGAGTCCCATGCTCCAGACGAAGACGCCGCGCTCCGCGCTTTCGAGCGCGTCGGCAAAGGCGATCACGTCGGCGTGGGTGGATCCGCTTTGCGAGATCAGGGCGTCGAGGGAGAGTTCGGCCAGAGTGTTTTCGTAGTCGCGAAAGCCTTCGGTGTGCGCATCGATGAACGCGCGATCCACGGCGCGGCGACCGAGGAGGATCTTCTGGACCGCGTAGGTGAAGGCGAGGTCGCCTCCGGAGCCGACGTGAAAGAACTCGTCGGCGATGTCCGTCCCGGCGAACGCGCTGTCGGCGTTGGACGGGATCCAGTAGGTCTTCATGCCGGGTTCTTCGTAGGTATTGATGACGAGAACGCGGGCGCCGCGCTTCTTGGCTTCGTAGAGGTATTTGAGAGCGACCGGCTGATCGTTGGCCGGGTTGCTTCCCCAAAAGACGATGACGTCGGCGTCGTACCAGTCGCGATAGCTGCATGTGGATGCGGACACGCCGAGCACGGTTTTCATCGCGGAGGTCGATGGGCTGTGACAAAGCCGCGCCGCGTTGTCGATGTGCGGTGAGCCGAGCGCGCGCCACGCCTTTTGGGCCGCGAAGTAGATCTCGTTGCAGATGCCGCGGCTCGTCATGTAGCAGGCGATGCGGTCTGGACTTGTCGCGGCGATGGCGCCGCCGATCTCGCGAAGCGCTTCATCCCAGCCGACGCGCGCGAACCCTTTTTCACCGCGGCGCCGACGCATCGGATACGGAATGCGCCCCATGTCGCGGAGTCCTTTGGGATCGCTCGGAAGACGGCGCACATCGGCGAGGGCCTTCGCTTTGAACGCGCCCATTGTGTTGAGCTTCAGGAGGTTGAGGCGCACCAAGCAGAGGTGCGTTCCGTCGATGGTCCAGTCCTGAAGGCCGCTCGTCCCAAGGGCGCAGCCGTCGCACACGCCTTCATTGAGGACGCGCCAGGCGTAGGTCCACTTGCCTTTGTTCTCCCAGGCGATGCGCCCCATCTCGAGGTAGTGATGGGGCTTCACCTCCCCTACGCCGAAGGGAACCCGGGAGCGTTTCTTTCGCTTCGGGCGGCGACCCATGACTCATCATAGCCGCCGCCCTTCGAAAGGGCCTCTTCTGCGCCTACTCCTCGCAGGCGCCGGGCGTCGAGAAGTCGGTTCCTGCGCGGTGGGCGATACACGGATTGCCGTACGTCTCTCCGTCGCAGCCACAGACGGGGCGATCCTCGTCGGAGCAAAGTACCGGACGCGGCGTGCACACCCCGGTCGCGTCGGCAAAATCGCAAATCGATCCCGGAAAGTCGCAGTACTCGTCGCGGGCGCAGGTGTCGCCAAGGCGCGCTCCGCAGGCGCGCCCGGTGCTGGTGCCGCACTCGTCAAACGCCGCGTTGCACTCGGCGAGGGACTCGAACGCGCGGCCACAATCGCGCCCGACACAGGAGCAGCCACTCAGGCCCATGCACTCGCGGCCGTTCCAGGCGTAGCCAAAGAATGCGTCGCAGAGACCTTCGCCGCGAGCGTCCATCGCGGCGCAGCTCGTCAGCGCACACGACGCATGAGCACGCACGCACTCCTCTTCGGTTTCGTGAAGACGCGGGCAGTCGCGACCGGCGCAGGAGCATCCGGAGATCGCGCCGCAGGCTTCGCCATCCCAGGCGTACCCGAGGATCAATCGACAGAGGCCTTCGCCGCGCACGTCGTAGGCATCGCAATCACCAGGCGGCGAGCAGTCGCCTTCCGGATCGACGTCAATCCCCATGGAGGCCGCGATGCACGCGTTGCAGTAGATGCGGCCGTCGCATCCGCAGACGCCAGGGCAGTCCGCTGTGCAAATGATCGGGCGCTCCATGCAGGTGCCGCCCCCCGCCGCGCCGCAGTCGTCGGCGTAGTCGCAGTACTCTTCCGCGCCGCAGGTCGTTTCACCGCACTCTCCCGGAGGAGCGTCCATCGCCGCGTCCGAACCACTGTCCGAGCCTCCGTCCGAGCTCGCATCGCCCGCGTCCGAACCTGCATCGCTACCGACGGCGCTGTCCTCGGCACCGGCGTCCTCCGCTCCGGAATCCGCTTCGCCGGAATCGACCTGCGCGTCCGCCCTCGCGCTGTCGGTCCCGCTGTCGCGCGGCGGCCCTCCTTTGCTGCTGCAGGCCATTCCAAGAACACAACTCACCAACGCTAGTTTTCTAAGCATTCATCACCACCCACCCCTCAGTGGGGCTTGCTCCCAAGATCCGTCTACGAGATTGCGTCCTTCGGGATTCGGGAGCAACCGAACGGCGCTCGCCACGGGAGGAAATGCGTCGCCGGGCGTATCAGCGAGCATGACGATCTTCGCCTACCACGGGCGTGAAATTCTCATGGCAGAGGGCGCGGACGTCCTCGCGCACGACGGATCGACCGAGGCGCCCACGTGGAGCGCCTCCTTGGGCGCGCCAGTGCTGGGTCTTGCAACCTGGACCGAGGGATCGGTGGCCGTGTCGGAGAGCGGCGAGGGCCGGCGCTTCGGGCCGAGTGGCGACGAGGTGGAGCGCTTCGAAACGGACGGAGCCGTCGGGTTCGCAGCCGCCACGCTCTCGCCCCATTGGGCGGTTCTTGGAGGAACCGCCGTCCATCGCTCGGGAGGTGGGCCGGTCGATCTTCCCGGGCCGGCCACCGCGATCGCCGTCGCAGAGAACGGTTCGGTCGCCGTTGGCGGAAACGGCAGCTTTTGGGTGCTGGAAGAGGAGTGGGTTGCGGTCTCCCTGCCACACGTCGAGGTCCGTCATATTCACGCCGTGGCCGACGGAAGCTGGCTCGTCTGCAACGGACCGGACGTGCTTCGTGTCCGTGGCGAAAGCGCGACGCGGCTTCCGATCGATCTGGAACAGCCACCCACCTTTGCCGCGCAGTCACCCGACGGCCAAACGATCGCGGTTGTCTGGGGCGACGTCGCGGTCACGCTCGTCGACCCGGCGGGCACAAGCAAAGGTCAGATCATCTACGGCGACAAAACCGTCACCGGCGTCGCCTTCGGGCCTTCTCCCTGGCTGGGGGTTGGCCTGAGCGGTGGCGACGGCAACAAGATCAACCTCGCGACCGGCGCCGTTCACCGAACCGATACCCATCCTGGTCGGCAGCACAACCGCTGGATGCTTCTCGCAAACGTGGGCCCGGGGGCCATTCCGCCGAAGGCTGCAACCGCGGAACGAACCCCGGAGCAAGACCGGCGCGATACGATCCTCGGACTGGTGATCCTCGGCGTGATCGCGGCGGGCGCGCTCTGGTATTTCCTCAGTTAGCGGCGGCCGCGGCAACGACGACCGGCTCGGCTGCTTCGGGCTCGGGCTTGGCCTCGTCGAAGGGAACGCCACGGAGTCTCGACCAGATGCGCTTGGCGTACCAGGTCGGTCCCACGAGCAGGAACGTCGGGTCGCGGAAGAAGCTGGGGGGCTTGCCCTCGAACGCGTGACCGATGAACTGAAGGATCCAGCCGAGAATAAAGAGGCCGATGCCGACGGGCGGCACGAAGAACATGAGCGGGAGCGACGCGACGATCATCGGGATTCCGATCATGTGGGTCGCCTTGTTCACGGGATGCTGGTGGTCGCGCTTGTAGTTTTCGATGAGCTCTTCGAGCTTGGACATGACTTTCTCCGTTAGCTTTTCGGTAGGGCGCTCGCGACGAGGGCGTTCACCAACGCGGTGACAAAGCGCTCGTCCGAGACCAGCGCATGACCGAGGCAGTGCGCGTGAACGGCGCCCTCGACCATGCCAAAAAGAACAAAGGCGGTCGCTTCGTGATCGCCCTGGTGACCCCAGCGCGCGATCATGGCCGCGACGCCTTCGAGGAGTGCGCGCTCGCCCTTTTGCGTTGCGCGATCGAGCTCGGGATCATGGACCCGGCGTTCGGTGAGGACCGCGTGCAGCCCCGGATCTTCGCGGTGGTACGCCATCACGGCTTCCACGACGGAGCGCATGCGCACGCGCGCTTCCTGGTGGACGTCCGTAACTTCGCCGTCCGCCCGAAGAAGGTTCATCGCAAGGGTGGCGATGCGATCGAATCGGGCTTGGCCGAGTTCGCGAAGAACGGCGTCCTTGTCCTTGAAGTACTGATAGAAGCTTCCGGTCGCAGCGCCGGCTCGCTTCGCGATCGACCGAGCCGTGGCGCCGCCAAAGCCCTTTTCGCTGAGCTCCCTTTGGGCGGCTTCGAGGAGCTTCGCGCGCGTTCGCTGAGCGCGCTCTTGCTTAGGGATTCGGATGGCCGCCGGCACGA
>JBCDAA010000325.1:0-10353 GCA_039186435.1 Myxococcota bacterium
CCTCGACGAAGGCAAGCAGATCGCTGCGTACTCCTACGGCTCGGGCTTCGGCGCGGAGCTTCTTACGCTTCGGGCCGGCAAGGACGCGCAAGCCGCGGCGTGGACCGAAGACCTTCACGACGACTTCGCCCACCGCCGGCGCCTCGACGCGGAGGGCTACCGCGAAATGCGCGGCGCCTGAGACGACGATTCAAATCGGTGCGAGGGCGTAGCCCTCCCGGCAGGAAGGGTGCGACCCTCGGGTCGTGCCCGCCTTTCGTTTTAAGCCCATCGATGTTGGCCCCGCCGCTGTCGCCCCTTTCCGCCTGGGTGACGCCGTTACTCGCCGGCAAAAGCCCGCCGAACTAATCGACGCAATCCGCGCGCTGAAGGCGCCCCTCAAGGATGCGCTGCAGGCGGAGCTCATCGCGATCGCGTGGGTTCATCCGGAGAGCCCAGTGCGCAAAGCAGCGATGAAACAGGTCAAAGCGCACGTCCCAGACGCTGCAGACTTCTCAAAGGCCTACAAATCGCTCGCAGGCAAGAGCCGGCACATCGTCGAAGAACGCGTTCGCGCCTTCGACCACAAGCTCCGACTGCCCATCACCAAGGCCATGGCGTTTCACGCACTCGCCGCCCTTTCGATCCCCTTCGAAGAGGACACGAAGTTCCGAAAGGCGTTCCTCGAGCGCGCGGCGAAGCGAGCCGAACGCGAAACGAAGAAGGTGCTCGAGCTCGGACAGATCTACTGGACGCCAAACCTCGTCTCGACGACGGACTTCCACACCCTCCCCGCGGCACTCTTTCGTGAGCTCGGCGCGTTGCGAAAGACGCACTCGTTCACCGGGTTGAGCATTCACGGAAGCTCGCTGACGGAGCTCCCCAGCGAGCTCAAAAAGACCAAGTCCTGGATCAAAACGCTGACTCTCAACTTCGGCGATTTCGCGACGTTTCCCGAGGCCGTTCTCGAGCTCACGAACCTCGAAGAACTCTACATCGCCGGCACGTTGATGACGGACATCCCGCCGGGCATCGCAAAACTCAAGAAGCTCCGCGTCCTCGACATCGGCAACCAGAAGAAGATGAAGACGATTCCCGAGTCGGTCTGCGCCCTCGATCGCCTCGAGACGCTTCGTATCGGCAACGGTTCGATTCGCTCGATTCCGCCGAGCATCGCCGGCATGAAATCACTTCGGGTTCTGAGCATGCGGTCGACGAAGATCTCCAGGCTGCCCCCCGAGATGGCGGACCTCCCCTCGCTGAAAGTCCTGCGGATCTACTTCTCCAAGCTCAGCAAAGAGAAAGCGAAGGCCGCGCTTCCCAAGGGCGTCAAGATCGAAGGGTAGATGCTGCCGATCGATTTAGGTCGTCAGGTACTCGACCGCGTGCGCTTCATCGGGCGTGGGCACTTCCCAGCGGTCGATCATCGCGTCGACGATAGCCTCCGGGACGGGCCTCGGTCTTGCGCGGTTGCGAGCGCGCTGCGTCTCCGCGGACGTTTCAAGATGCACGATTCGAACGCGCATGCGGTACCGCGTGGCGAGATCTACGATGCGCGTCCGGCGCTCACGCGTCAGGTTCGTTGCGTTCCACACAAAGGGTCGACCCGCGCGAAGGAGCTCCGTCGCACGCGATCGCGCCTCGATCACCACCTCCGTCTGGCGCTTGCGATCCGCCGGGTCGATTCGAAGTTCCTGGCGGAGATCGTCGAGGGAGATCACCGGATCGCTCGCATGCTGACGGCACCAGTGATCCTTGCCCGACGCCGGTAGGCCGCTGAGCACCGTGACCTCGCCGCGCGTGTCGTCGTGCGCCGCATACGCGGGATTGCGACCCTCCGTTTGAAAGTAGAGAAAGCGACTGTGCGCATCCGGAAAGGCGCGCGGCTGGTCTAGACACGCCTCCTCTCGGCAAAGCTCGCGAAAGAGGTCCACGCGGGCGATCAGATCGTCCTGGTCGCGGCAGTGACGCCCGCGACCGTCCGCCTCGGTGACCAAGGCGAGGAAGTCGCAGCGAAGCTTGTGACTCAGCCGATGCACCCGCCGCGCAGCGCCCTCTTCAAGGGCGGCAAAGAAAGGCACCTGGTGCGCTGCGACGATGCGGCAAACGTGCTCGCGGACCATGGGATCGCAACCGAGCTCCCACAAGATCCGCCGCGTTCGTCGCGCGCCGCGGGTGCTGTGACCCCTCGCGCTGAGACGCCCGTCGATCTCCCGTGTCGTGTCCGGCTTCGCCACGTCGTGAAAGAGCGCGCCCGCGTAGACGACCCAGCGTTCCGCCGCCGAAAGCGCCGCAAACGCGTCCAGCTTCATCAGCGCGTCGAGCACCATCCGGGTGTGAATCCAGACATTCCCTTCGGCGTGATAAACCGGGTCCTGCGGGCAGTCCTTCATCGCGCGCACCCACGCAAAGCGACGATCGAGCGCGTCCCAGTCGAACCGGCAAGCGTCCGCGTCCAAGCTGAGGTCAGGAAGCGGCATCGAAAGGATCCGCGCCGGGCGCCAGCTGGTTCGGAACGATCGGCCGCGAAAGCCAGTGCGACCCGGACTCGAGAACGCTCGTTAGAAAGCTCGCCCGCACCCACTTGTAGCGGCCGAGAACGCGCCCGTCTTCTTCGTGTTTGACGTAGAGACCTTCGGACTCGCTCAAAGGATCGGTCTCCTGACCAATGCGATCGGCATCCTGTCCTGCGCGGTGCGCTGCATCACGAAGCGCGGCTTTCCAGTCGGGCGATTTGTAGAGTGAAGGAGCGACGAGGGCTTCGAGCTCCTTTCGTCGCTTTAGCGGCCCCTCGTGCAGCACCGGAACCGCAACCAAGGGAAGTCCCTCGAGAAGCTCGCGCCGCGCGTCCGTGGAAAGAAAGCAATCGAGCGCGCGATCGAGGACGTCAAACTCCATGAAGTAGTGCGGAAGCCGGTCGTAGAAGATCGTGTGCTTCGCGTAGAGCCATTCGCCGTACACCACGTATCGATCGCCAAGGCGCTCGTAAAAGGTCGCTTGGTGGGTACTCGCCCAGGTCTTAAAGAGCGCGAAATGCTTTTCCCGCGCACCGCCCGTCAGGTAGTGCCCGCGACTCTGAAGAAGAAGCTCGCCCTTCGGACGAAAGGAAAGCGCCGCGTTCGCCCCATCGAGTTTCTCCTCGATGACGAGCGGACGACCGGCCAGCGTTGAAAAGGGGATCGCGCGCAGATCGGAGTCGCCCGGCTGAAGCCGTGACCCTTCGATGTGTTGCGTGCGCGGGTATTTTCGAATGGTCATGACGCCCCCACCCGCGCGACGGCGATCATATGCCTCGGAACGTGGTCGATCTGAACTCGCGTCGCCCCCGCCTCGCGAAGGAGCGCCTCGAGCGACCAGGGCGTGAAGAGTCGCAGGTGCTCCGGGTTGTCGTCAGGGGTCGACGGCACGCTCACCACGACAAAGCGCGTCGCAAGACGCACGAGTTCCCGCGCCGCTGGACGCGGATCGGACACATGCTCCAGAACCTCGAGGGCGGTCACCACGTCCGCCGCGCCATCCGAAAGCGAAGTCGGCGTGGTGATGTCATGGCGAAGGACGTTCACCCGATCGACGCCGCCCGCCCGAAGCGCCTCGAGCTGCTCGCAACGCACCTCGGACTGCTCGACGCACAAGACGTGCAACGAGGGAAACGCGTCGAGGCACGGCCACAGAAACGTCCCGCGACCAGGCCCGAGGTCCACGAGCGAAGTCGGGTTCAGCGCACGGAGAATTCCGAGGACTCGCCGAACACGGGGCAACGCGGCGTTGCGCTTGAAGCGGTGAAGACGAAGCTCAGCCTCCTTCGCCCGTGCGAGGACGGATTCGTCCGGCATCGCCCGTGGAAGCGCGAGGGCACCTCGGGCGTACGCGGTCGCAAACGTGAGGTAGTGAGTCGACCGGTCCATGGGAGGCCATAGGTGCGCACGTTTTTGCGCGCCGCCACCAATTGTCATGGGAATTCGCGTCTCTGGCTGGCCGACCCAACCGCTTTCACGGTACGATTACAGCGTGAAAACACGTCTTTTCTTCCTCCTCGGCGCGTTCGCTTTTGCAGGCTGCGGCGACGACGGCACGCCCGTTCGCATGTGCATGGTGACCAGCGAGTGCGCCACAAACGAGATGTGCGTCGACAACATGTGCGTTCCGCGGGGCGGCACCGACGCGGGCACGGAGGACAGCGGCGGACTCACCTGTGACGACGGCCGCGAAGCGTGCGTTTTGGGATCGACGCAAACCTGCTGCGAAGCCGACCAGGTTTGCATGGACGGGCGCTGCCGCATCGACTGCGGCGAACGCGTGCTCTGCGCAGGGATGTGCTGCGAAGAAAGCCAAGAGTGCGTCGACAACGCCTGCGTGATCGAGTGCGCCGACGAATCGCAACGCTGCGGCACTGCAGGCGAACTCTGCTGCGGCGATGGCGAAGCCTGCGTGAGCGATTCGTGCGTCACCCTCGGCGACGAGTGCGCCCTCACCGACGACTGCAACCTCGACGAACTTTGCGACCCGGTTCTGATGCGCTGCATTCCACGCGATGCGGTCGACGTCTGCGAGTTCCGTCCTCCCGTCGGTGAGTTCTCGCCGCGCATCGCGTGCCAGTGGGTTCCCGAAGCGGGAGACAGCGTGCGTTTCGACGACGTCGTGATGACGCCTTCGGTCGCCAACATGACCGACGACAACGAGGACGGCGTCACCGACACCCGCGACATTCCCGACCTGGTCTTCATCAGCTTCGACCGCCAGAGCGACGGCTGCTGCACCGCCAACGGTCGCGTCCGCATCGTCAGTGGCCTCTGCAACGAGGACGGCACCATGGACACCCTCGGAACCATTCGCTCGCCTTTCGTCGGCAACTCGTCGGGAATCGCCCTCGGAAACCTCCATCCCGACTCGATGGAAGACGAGCGAAACCCGGAAATTGTCGCGACATTCCGGGACGGTGGAACGATCGCGTGGCGCCGCACCGCCGACGACGGATCGGCGTGGGAAGAGCTTTGGCGAAACAATACCTATCCCTCAAACGCGCAGACCCGCGGCGGCGCGCAGCCTTCGCTCGCCGATGTCGACGGCGACGGATCGCCGGAGGTCATCGTGGGCAACGTGGTCCTCAACGGCCAGACCGGTGAGCTCCGTTGGGATGGGCGCGTCACCGTCGGTACGAGCGCCGGCGTCGGCAACAACGCGTTCCTTGGACCCACCTCGACCGTGGCCGACATCGACCTCGACGGAACGATGGAAGTCATCGCCGGCAACACCGTCTACGACGGATCCACTGGCGCAGAGGAGTGGACGTACGCCTATGTCGGCGACAACTCCGCCTGCGGCGGCAGCATTCCCTGCGATGGGTTCAACGGAGTCGGCAACTTCGACGACGACGACTTCGGCGAGGTGGTGATCGTTCGCCTCGGCGAGGTCTTCGTCCTCGAGCACGACGGCACAGAGAAACACCGCGTCGAGCTTCCCATCGACGACTGCACCCGCGGCAACGAGAGCGGACCGCCCACGATCGCAGACTTCGACGGAGACGGTCGCCCGGAGGTGGGCACCGCGAGCGCGGACTTCTACGTCGTGGTCGACTTTGACTGCGTGGGCGACCCCCTTCCGGACGGCTGCGCGGAGGAAAACGTGCTCTGGCGGGTTCGAAACCAGGACTGCTCAAGCCGCGCAACGGGCTCGAGCGTCTTCGACTTCGAGGGCGACGGCCGCGCCGAGGTCGTCTACGCCGACGAGACCACGTTCCGCATCTTCGACGGGCGCACGGGCGCAGTTCTCTACGAGGACGACACCCACAGCAGCAACACGCGCATGGAAATGCCCATCGTCGTCGACGTCGACAACGACGGAAAGAGCGAAGTGGTGATCCCCGAACCGAACACCTCGTCGACCGACCTCGGGGGCGTCGAGATCATCGAGGACACCGACAACAACTGGGTCCGCACCCGGCGCATCTGGAACCAGCACACCTATCACGTCACGAACATCACCGAGGACGGCCAGGTGCCTCGCGACGAGGAGGAGAACTGGAACAACGAGCGCCTGAACAACTTCCGGCAGAACGTCCAGCCGGGAGGCCTCTTCGACGCGCCGGACCTTTTCGTGGTGAGCGTGGAGATCGAGGAGTGCATGGTGAGCGGCATCGTCGACATCGCGGTGACGGTGGGCAACCGTGGTG
Source organism: Myxococcota bacterium (assembly GCA_039186435.1). GTDB lineage: Bacteria > Myxococcota_A > Polyangia > Polyangiales > Houyiibacteriaceae > JALVDI01. Next base: position 6,149 of record JBCDAA010000325.1, read on the forward strand.
CGCTCGGGGTCGCGGCCGGCGTTCCCGTGGTCGCGAGCGCCATGCTGGAAGGGCGCGAGGCGGATGACCTCGGCGTGCAGCGAACGACGGACTTCCTCCTGCCCGGTCAGGAGCAAACCGTGATCTTCCGCTGGGAGCCGGAAGGCGGCTTCATGGGCATTCGTAACTTCACGGTGAACGCCCGCGTCGACGACGACGGCATGGGCGGCTCCGAGTACAACGAGTGTGACGAGGCGAACAACGAAGGCATGAGCGAAGGCCTCATGACCTGCGTTCTGGACTAAGCAGTCAAAGCGCAGCTAGCGATAGGGCCCGAGGTTGGTCCTCAAGAGCGAGCTGAGCGTTGCAAGCGATCGCAACCCGTGAAGAAGCCTCTCGGCGTCCAAGAGGGGCGCTTTCAGGCTTAACTCGAGGGAGCTCTCGCCAACGACAAGCTGAACGGCGCCGCCCGCGAAGAGCGCGTCGAGAACAACGCGCGCATCCCCGGGCAGCTTCGTTTCGTCACCCGCAAAGGTCTCCCCGTCAAAGGTGAACCGGTGGCTTTCTTCGACCTCGTCGACCGCCAGCGTGATCCGCGTCCGGAGCGGCTCACCCTCCGGGCTCCATTCCGTCGCGACGTCGACGTCCGCCCCGTCGAAGGCACCTCGAATCCGCATCGGACCTCTCTCGAGACGACTCCCTAGGCGCCGCGCAAGCGAGGTCCAGCTCTCGACCGCATCCGTCATCGAGCTGGGCGGCGGAAGGGATTCGAAGGCGGATTCGAGGGCGTCCGCCAAACGGAGCACGGAGTTGGCGAAAGCGCGCAGCGGCTCTTCGCTGTGGCTCGTCCCCGGACGGGACACCTCGATCGAGTCGTCGGACGCGTCCTCGAGCCAGAAGGGAGCGAGCGTGTCGCGAAGACCGGCAAAGAGATCTTCGACTTGATGCGCCTCGCGACCGGTTGCGTAGTGTGCATCCGCCCACTTGGAGTCACCGAGGTCGATCGCGGTCCGAAAGAAGCGAACGAGGCCGTTGCCACGCCCGGCGTCCAGGTCGAGACCAACGCTGCGATACGACAAAGTCGCCGTGAGAAAGACACCTTCGCTGCCGCGGTGATCGCTTCGAATCGAAACCTCGATGTCGCCGCGCCGTCCTCGGAGCCCCTCACCGTCAAAGGAGAGGCCAAGCGCGGCGCCGACCGCGCGCCAGACGGTCGCGATTCGTTCGCTTCCCACCGAGGGCGGCGCCACCATAAGCGCCCGCACGCTTCCGCGCGGAAGGATTCGAAGAGGCACGCGCATGACCCGATTGGAGCGCCACTGGATGTTGGCGGAGACCTCGAGAAACCACTCCAGATCCCACAGCACGGACGTGTAGGAGGGGGTGACGTCGTCGGGAATTCGCATGCGAATGGGGAGCGAGTCGCCGTCGACCTCAGGATGAAACCCGAGCTCTAGCGAATACCGTTGTTCCGTCGTGTCCCATGGCCGGCCACCGTTGTCCCGCAAACGCTCGCGGCTCACGAGGGAGAGGGTCACGCCTCGATAGCGCAGGTGCGCGACGTTGTAGAAGGCGATGGTGCCCGTGAGCTCTTCGCCGACCGTCGCGACGTCGCTCGCAAGGCTAAGTTCAAGATGAGGTTCGGTGCTCCTCGGGCCCTGCGTCGAGCTTGCGTAGAGCCGAGGTTTCGCCGAGGTGTCCTCCACCGGCTTCGCGCCGACGTTGAGCAGAAACTCCCCTTTTGCGTCAGGCCACCAGTCGATGCTTGCACGAACGTTCATGGTGTACTGGACGCGGGCGATTCGACCGCGATAGGACGGCGGCGCGTTTCCTGGGATGGTGCTGTTCACCTGAAAGCTGGTGCGCCCCTTCTCCACTCGGGCGTCGTCGGTCACGCGGGAGTAGAGCCGACAGATCTGCCGCGACGCGGACGTGCTGTTGGCGTTGGTCCAGTGTTCGAGGCCGTGGAGATGGACGTCCACCCACTCGACATCGACGCTTCGCTTGGCGTCGAAGACCACCTCCACCCGGAACTGTTCGCCCGGCACGATCACCTTCGGCGCGAGAAGCCGAATCGAGGGGCGCGTCTTCAGGATCGGCATTCTTCGCTAGCGACCCGCGCTACTCGGCGGCGTCAGCCAACCCGAGAATCGTTTCCGGCGGCACGATCTTTCCCATCACCGCGCTCGCCGCGACCGTGAGCGGGCTGGCGAGGTACACCTGACCGGGTCCACTTCGTCCCGGAAAGTTCCGGTTCTGCGCGCTCACGGAGACCTGCTCCTTCGTCCGCGACGCCCCGGGACCTGCGTTGATGCATGCGCCGCAGCTCGGGTCGATCATCGTGACGCCCGCCTTTTTGAAGATGGCGGTGTACCCCTTTGCTTCGGCGTACTCGCGAATCTGCTGGCTGCCGAATTGGATGTAGCACTCGACGCCGTCCGCAACCTTTCGCCCTTGCTCGAGGGCGGCGGCGAGAACCTTCGCGTACATGTCCATGTCGCTTTTCTTGCCGCCGGTGCAGCTTCCGCCGTAGGCGATGTCGATCTTGATGTCGCCGTCGAGGTCACCCATGTCGATGCCGTTTCGCGGATCGCCCGGCGTCGCGACCATGGGTCCCACTTCGTCGAGGTTGATGACGAAGGTCTCGAGGTAGCTCGCGCCGGGATCGCTCTTCAAAAGTCGTGCGCGAAGGTCGTCCTTGGCGATGCCGCGCTGCGCGTGGAGGTAGTCGACGATGACCTCGTCGGCTTCGATGATCCCCGTGAAACCGCCCGCTTCAACCGCCATGTTGGTGAGCGTCGCGCGCTCGTCGAGGGGCAAGCTGCGCACACCCGGGCCGGCAAACTCGAGAACCTTGCCAATGCCCTTGCTCGTGCGGAAAAAGGGCTGGCTGAGGATGTGGAGCATCACGTCCTTCGCGCTCACCCCCGGACGCAGGGAGCCCTGAAGCTCAAAGCGCACGCTTTCCGGCACGCGCACGCGAACGTCCTTGGTGTACCAGGAGTTCGCCATGTCGGTGCTGCCCACCCCAAAGGCGAACGCGCCGAGAACGCCAGCCATACAGGTGTGGCTATCGGTGCCAATGACAACGTCGCCCGGAAGCGCGAGATCTTCCACGACCGCGTTGTGGCAGATCGCTTCGGAACCGCCCTCGTCGCTCTCGCCGTAGAGCTTGAGACCGTGTTTGCTCGCGAAGTTCTTCTGGGTGACCGCGAGACCGTCGGCCTTGTCGAGAAGACCCATCTTGCGCTTCTCCTCGGGCATCACCTTGCCGAGGAAAGTCAGGTGATCGCGAAACGCGAAGACGCTCTCGGCGTCGGTCACCTTGGCGTCGTCACCGAGCGCGCCCCGAAAGAGCGCATCCGCCATCGGCGTCACGTATTCATGACTGAAGCGAACATCCGTCCGAACAAAAAGCGCATCGCCGGGCGCGACTGCGTCCACTCCGATCGCACCGGTCGACGCGTCCCGGACGGTGTTCTTCGCGATGATCTTTTCGACGAGGGTCATCGGACGGGTGGCGGTGTCGATCGTCGGGGGATGAACCTCACCGGCCATCCGCGCCTTGTTGTAGGCGAAGAGCCCGCCGTGGCGAACGATGTCCGCACTGATCGGGTCGAGCCCCTTGGTGAACTCGTCGATGCCGATCGTTTCGCCCGCCAGGATGCGGTCGAGGAGCCCGAAGTCTGTCGAGGTCAGCAGGCCGATGTTCTGGCAGTTCTGGCCGTAGATCTTTTCGATGCTCTTCGCGATGACGAGCTTGATGCCGGCGGCCTTCTCACTGAAGGGCGCCGTCTCCCGGGAGCTCCCGCAACCTTTGGAAAGGCCGCTGACGATAACGTCAAAGCCGCCGTTCTTGATGCTGTCGCGCTCTACGACCCCTCCCTTCAGACCCACCATCGAGTAGCGGCCGAGCGTTTCGTCGTAGTGAAAGCACACCCAACCGGGGGTGATCTCGTCCGTCGAAATGTTGTTTCGAAGGGGGCGTTCGGCGTCGAACTCCAGGTCGGTGCCGGCAAGCTGCTTTGCGATTAGCTCCGGATCTTCGGTGAGGTAGAGGATGCGACGCGGAAACGAAAGCTGGGCAGGTCGGGACATGGGCAGAAGGCCCAGGATCGGTGATCGCTGGGACGATGACTATGATCCGCCGTGCGGGATGTCACAAGTGGGTGACGTGAGCTGGCTTGTGGGCCGAGAAACCCGATTAGAGGCGGGTGCGCGCGGCG